>JBELHA010000016.1:0-51196 GCA_042091695.1 Flavicella sp. | reverse complement strand
TGTTGAAAATCAACTTGTTACGGATTAATTAAGTACTCGAGATGGGACTTGAACCCATACGGACCTTACAGTCCACTGGATTTTAACTCGCGACCCCCACCTTGGCAAGGTGATGCTCTACCCCTGAGCTACTTTCGCAGTCTTGTTTTTTAATGAACGTTGCATTTCGTTTCCCAAATGCGAGTGCAAATATACAACGAAATTCAATATAAAAAAGCTTTTTCAATAATTTTTTTCAAAAAAAGAAGGTGTTCTGTTCTTTTAAATTTTCGGATTTACACTAAGTTTTTGTCAGTGAGAGTTTTATATATTTGTCTTCTTTTTATCTTTTTCCTATTCCTATTCAAAAATTAATTTACACCTGCTAATTTAGTGGGTTAACAAAAGTATCTATTTTACATATTGTAGTGTACAATACATAATAATGGAATATATTTGCAAAAAATTTCTCTCTCATGCGTAAAACGGTTGATGATATCGAAATAAAAGAAGATGTATACACAATCAGTGGTGACTTAAAGGAACTTACAAAAGTAGGTTTGTCTCTGAGTGTAGTATTTTCATCCGTAGCGGGATATCTTTTGGCTGCAGAAGAAGTTTCTTACACAATACTTCTGCTATTAAGTGTCGGAGGTTTTTTGATGGTTGGTGCGTCTAACGCTTTCAATCAGATCATTGAACGCAATACAGACTCTTTGATGCAGCGTACCAAAAATAGACCCCTAGCAACTGGACGTATGTCTGTGACTATGGCCATGTTTGTTGCGGTATCTTTTACAATACTCGGTATTGGTATCTTATATGCCATCAACCCTAAAAGTGCTCTTTTTGGTGCAATATCCATTTTCTTGTATACCTGTGTATATACACCTTTAAAGCCCGTTACACCTTTGTGTGTTTTTGTGGGTGCTTTTCCAGGAGCAATTCCTTTTATGTTGGGATGGGTTGCAGCGACCAATACTTTTGGTAAAGAGGCTGGACTATTGTTTTTGATTCAGTTTTTCTGGCAGTTTCCTCATTTTTGGGCTATTGGTTGGTTGCAAGATGAAGAATACAAAAAAGCAGGATTCAATATGTTGCCTATGGGGAAAAAAAATAATGGAGCTGTAAAACAAATTATATTGTATACAGCATTGATGATTTTAGTCTCTATAGCGCCAGTTTTCAAGTTGTCAGGAACTTTTTATATTTTTCCACTGACAGCCATTGTAGTTTTTTTATTGGGAGCTGTGATGTTGTACTATGCAATCATGCTTCTTAAAGATCACAGTAAAGTTGCAGCAAGAAAATTAATGTTGGCAAGTGTGTTTTATATTACAGTTGCTCAAATAATCTATGTAGTAGATAAGTTTCTACACTAAATATCAAATATTCTATAAAATGAAAGAAGGATTAGATTTAGAATTACAACAAGGAAAAAGAAAGGCTGCAAAGCCTATGATGTGGATCTCAATGGTAAGTATGACTATGATGTTTGCAGGTTTGACGAGTGCCTATGTAATCAGCAGTAGTCGAGAGGATTGGGTGAGTTTTGATTTGCCACAAGCATTTATAGTAAGCTCAATATGTATTCTTTTGAGCAGTATTACATTTTTTATTGCAAAACAATTTTTAAGAAAAGACAATCAAAATATGACCCGTCTCTTTTTGATGGCGACTCTTTTTTTAGGTCTTGCTTTTGTCTATGAGCAATACGAGGGTTTCTTACAGTTAAGAGAAATGGGTTTGTATTTTACAGGACCTGATAGTGAGGTGTCTTCATCGATGTTGATGGTGATTGTTTTTGCCCATGTTATACACGTTGCTGCAGGGGTTATTTGCTTGTTGGTGGTGGTTTTAAAACAGTTTTTGAATCGTTATAATTCCAAAGATATGCTCGGTTTTGAATTGGCAGCTATCTTTTGGCATTTTGTAGACTTATTATGGATAGGCTTATTTTTGTTTTTCTATTTTAATACTTGATTTAAATTCTTATTTTTGCAAACGAAAAGACAAAATAAATTAAATAGATACGATTTTATGGGAGCAAATATTGCTGAAAATTCAAACGAAAATACTTGGGACGGTGGTTCAGTAAGACCAATGGGAGCAAGTTACGGTAAAATGATGATGTGGTTTTTCATCGTTTCAGATGCCTTGACCTTTTCAGGTTTCTTGGCAGCTTACGGATTGACCCGCTTTAAGTTTATTGATGTTTGGCCAATTGCGGACGAGGTATTTACCCACTTTCCATTTTTGCACGGAGTGCATGCACCAATGTATTATGTAGCATTGATGACATTTATCTTGATCTTTTCTTCTGTAACAATGGTACTAGCCGTTGATGCAGGACATCAAATGAATAAAAAGAAAGTTACATTCTATATGTTCTTAACTATTATTGGTGGTTTGGTTTTTGTCGGTTCTCAAGCTTGGGAGTGGAAAAATTTCATCAGTGGTTCATATGGAGCAGTACAATTAAATGATGGTAAAATAGTTCAGTTTACTAAAGACGGACACCAAATAGCGTTGGCAGATTTTGTGACTGCTGGGCCAAAGGTTGCTGTAGATCATACAAGAAACAATGGTTTGTGGTTTGAAGAAGGTCAAAAAGTAACGACTTACAATGTCGCTGAGGTAGTTGCAGCTTTCAAAGCAAACACAGACGTAAATCTTCGTGTTGAAAAGCTAGATCCTGAAACCAAACAAAAAATTATAGTTTCTAGAGAAGAGGGACTTAAATTCTTAGCAAGAGCTTCTAGAGTAGTAGAAGGAGCTAATTTGGAAGTAAATGAATATGGTAGCAGCCAATTTGCAGACTTCTTCTTCTTTATAACTGGATTTCACGGTTTTCACGTAGTTTCTGGAATCGTATTGAATATCATCATCTTTTTCAATGTATTGATCGGAACTTATGAGAGAAGAGGTCACTATGAAATGGTAGAGAAAGTAGGTTTGTACTGGCACTTTGTAGATTTAGTGTGGGTATTTGTATTTACATTCTTCTACTTAGTTTAAATTATAATTAGCAAAAACAACAGATCAATTTACTAGATCTGCAATAAAAAATATTATGGGACAGCACGCATCACACAAAGCATTAATTTGGAAAGTTTTTTTTATACTTTCTGCGATTACAATAGTCGAAGTTTTATTTGGGATATTTAAACCTGACTTCATGTTCAAAACACAGTTTTTTGGAACATCTATTTTGAATCATACCTTCTTGATCCTAACAATCGTAAAAGCCTACTATATCATGTGGTATTTTATGCACTTAGGAGAAGAAAGAAAAAACTTTATGTACTCTATCGTAATACCTTTGGTAATATTGATTCCTTATTTGGCTTCTTTATTATTGATCGAAGGGGGATATTTACATGATACACTTGCTCCTTTGGTAAATTGGAAGTACTAAGAGTATTTTAACGTATTTAAAAAGGTGGTTTGTCCACCTTTTTTTTGATAGCTACGCAACTATTTTGATTAACTCATAACAAGCACACAGATGGAAACAAGTCAGACTAAAAAATTTGCAGTACTTTTTGCAACCTTTATCGTGCCTTTATTCTTCTTTTTATTTTTAGCATCCGGTAAAGTGAATTTTGAGAAATTACCAATTTTAACGGAGCGCGTAAAGGAACTTTCTACAAACAAAACCAATACTTCCTTTTATGGGAAAGTATCCGTAGTTTCCTTCGTAGGAGCAGAGGCTTCTTTGCAAAAATTCCAAGAAACCTTGAATTTGTACCAAGTAATTTACAAGTACGCATCTAAATATAAGAATTTTCAGATCGTGACTTTTGTACCTGCTCACAAGGATACTATGATTTCGCTTTATAAAAAAGAGTTGGAAAAGGTTGGAGGAGCTAGCATTCCAAAATGGCATTTTGTATCTTTACCAGAAGCAAGCATACAAGAAATATTCGCGAGTTTTGAAACGAATACCAATTACAAAACAGACAACGGTTTAGCAGATGTTTTTATTGTTGATGAAGTACTTAACTTAAGAGGTCGTACCGATGATGAAGATACTGAAAGTGGTGTTATGTTTGGTTACAATACAGCATCAGTGTCTGTGTTAAAAAATAAATTAAGAGATGATTTAGATGTGGTTTTCTACGAATCCATCTACGCTGTTAAAGAAGTAAACAATGAATAAAAATAACTATTCTTATGTAGGAATCGCCTTTGTGATTCTCGTTTTTGGAATATGGGTAACCAATGAATACGCTTCTAGGTCTGAAGTAAAGCCTTTGGTAACCTTTGAAAAAGTTCCTGCTTTTTCTTTTACCAATCAAAATGGTAAAACGATCACCAACGATGATTTTAAAGGGAAAGTTCACGTAGTAGAGTTCTTCTTTACCACTTGTCCTACTATTTGTCCTGTAATGACACAAAACACGGTTTTGTTACAACATAAGTTCAATGGAAATCCAAACTTTGCGGTTGCCTCTATCTCTATCAATCCTGATAATGATACACCAGAAGTACTAAAGGATTATGCCAAAGAGAAGGGCGCCACTATGGACAATTGGCATTTTTTAACTGGGGATGCAGATGCTATTTTTGATTTTTCAAATAATGGCTTTAAATTATATGCGGGAGCTAATGATTTGGCACCTGGAGGTTTTGAACATTCTGGTTTGTTTGCTTTGGTAGACAAGGATGGATACATTCGCTCACGCACGGTTCGTTTGGGTGAAAATGAAAACCCGATAAAATTTTATGATGGCTTGGACAAAAAAGCTGTCGAAATGCTCAAAGAAGACATACAAATACTTTTAGATTTATAAGATTATGGAAGCAACTAAATACAACAAGTTTATCGTTATTTTATCAGTAGCAATTCCCTTGGCTGTCGCAGCCTTGTTCGGAATTAGAATTGACCTTGAATTGCCTGTTTTTCTTCCACCCTATTATGCTGCGATCAATGCGGTTACTGCAGTTTTGCTTTTTGGTGCGATTGTAGCAGTAAAAAATGGAAAGACTCGTTTGCATGAATTGTTAGTAAAGATTTCTATTGCTTGTTCTGTTGTTTTCTTGGTGTTGTATGTACTGTACCATATGACTTCAGATTCAACTACCTTCGGAGGGGAAGGTTGGGTGCGTCCTGTATATTTCTTTATACTGATATCACACATTCTATTGTCCATAGCCGTAATTCCTTTTGTGTTGATTACCTATGTAAGAGCGATTACTAATAATATTGAATTACATAAGAAGATAGCCAAATACACATTTCCTTTGTGGATGTATGTTGCCGTTACTGGAGTAGTTGTCTACTTTATGATTGCACCTTACTACAGTTAATCTTTGTGGATTTCGTATTTTTGTAAAAAGAATTTATGTACAAATATTCATTACTACTTGTTTTGTTTTCTCAATTCAGCGGATTTGCCCAATGCGCTATGTGTAAAGCCGTGGTTGAAAGTGGTGATCAAGGAATGGCAGAAGGGGTCAATGACGGTATTGTGTACTTAATGATTTTTCCCTACATCCTAGTAGGGGTTTTGGGTTATACCTTGTATCGATTCCGATTTAAAAAAACATCCTAATTTAGAAGCTTACTTTATGGCGCAGATTGGACTCGGGATGGCTGCTCTTGGCAGGCCAGAATATATAAATATTAGAATGCATCCCGTTGCGGATAGTTCAGTAGATGCTTTCAAACTAAATAGTTTTGAGGTATTGGATGCCGCCTATGCGTCAGGGGTTCGTTTTTTTGATACAGCACCCTCTTACGGAAAAGGAGAATCTTTTTTAAAAGAATGGCATTCTTTAAGAAACCATAACGATGCACTTTTATCTAGCAAATGGGGCTACACCTATGTAGCCGGTTGGAATTTAGGATACAAAGGAGCGCATGAAATTAAAGAACACTCCATAGACAAACTCCATGAACAATGGGCGTATTCGAAAACCTTATTGCCACACTTAAAAGTGTATCAGATTCATTCTGCCACTTTTGAAAGTGGTGTATTAGTGAATGAAGCAGTGCTAGATGCTCTGTATGATTTGAAGCGATCAACAGGCGTGAAAATAGGTTTGACCGTAAGTGGTGTATCTCAAAAAGAAATATTAAAAGCTGCATTTTCCATACAAAAAAATGGGGAGTTACTTTTCGATAGTTACCAACTAACTTTTAATATTTTTGAGCAAAGTGTGGTCGCTATTCTTACAGAAATAAAAGCAGCAGGAAAGTTTGTAATTGTAAAAGAAGGGCTTGCTAATGGAAGGGTTTTTCTTGAGAATTCTGCCTCTGCTACTTTACAATCACTAGCTGATAAATACAAAGTAGGTATCGATGCTATTGCGCTACGTTACTGTATGGATGCTATAGACTCTGATATCGTATTGAGTGGTGCATTTTCAAAAGAACAATTGTTGCAAAATTTAAAAGCCAATGAATTTAGCCTTACTTCAGATGAGGTAGTAGTTCTTTCAAAGTATGCTATGTCAGAACAAAAATACTGGTCCCAAAGAACAGATCTTTCCTGGCATTGACGAGATGCTATATTAAAAAGCCGCTATTTTCAGAGAAATAGCGGCTTTTTAAATTGACAAATTTAGCTTATTGTAGCAAGCCTGCTCTTTTTAGTAAAGCGTCAGGGCTTGGTTTTTTTCCTCGAAATTGCAGGTACAGTTCCATAGGTTTTTGGGTGCCACCTTGAGACAATACAGTGTCCTTAAACGCTTTTCCAACTTCTTTATTAAAGATGCCATTTTCTTTAAAGTGCTCAAAGGCGTCGGCATCCAATACTTCTGCCCACTTGTAGGAGTAGTATCCAGCTGAGTAGCCCCCTTGAAATATATGAGAGAAAGAAGTACTCATACAGTTTTCTTCGACATCAGGGTATAGTTGAGTGTCTTTAAAAGCCTCTGTTTCGAACTCTTTTACGTTTTCTATATTTTCAGGAGAAGCTCCTGCATGCCAATTCATATCTAAAAGTCCAAAACTCAATTGACGCAATGTTTGCATACCTTCATTAAATGTAGCAGCCTCCTTGATTTTTTGTATTAATTCCATAGGAATACTAGCTCCAGTCTCATAGTGCTTGGCAAACAAACTCAAAGCCTCTTCTTCATAACACCAGTTCTCAAAAATCTGACTAGGTAGTTCTACAAAGTCCCAAGAAACACTAGTTCCCGATAAACTCGAGAATGTTGTGTTGGCAAGCATTCCGTGGAGACCATGTCCAAATTCGTGAAACAGGGTAGTCACTTCGTTGAACGTTAACAAAGAAGGTTTTGTTTTTGTAGGCTTGGTAAAGTTACAGACGTTTGAAATATGAGGTCTGCTATTTTTACCATTTCTGATGTATTGGCTTTTGTAAGAAGTCATCCAAGCTCCGTTGCGCTTTCCAGGCCTAGGGAAAAAGTCGGCATAGAATATGGCTATATAGTTATTGTTTTCATCACGAACCTTATACGTGGTGACATCTTCGTGGTAGGTGTCAATATCAAATACCTGTTCAAAAGAAAGTCCAAATAGTTTGTTGGCAACAGTAAAGGCACCTTCCAGCACGTTTTCAAGTTTGAAATAGGGCTTTAAAGCTTCCTCATCAAAGTCAAACAACTCTTTTTTTAGTTTTTCAGCATAGTAAGCACCGTCCCATTTTTCCAAAACTTCAATACCGTCTTTTTGAGCGTATTTTGACAATCGTTCAAATTCTTTAGCTGCAGCTGGTTTTGCTTTTTTCAATAAGTCGTTTGAGAAATCTAGCACGTTTTTAGGGTTTTCAGCCATACGTTCTTCCAATACAAAGTCGGCATGTGAATCATAGCCGAGTAGTTGTGCTCTTTGGAAGCGTAATTTTACAAGTTGCAGCACAATTTTTTGATTGTCATACTCATTTTCTTGGAATGCTTTTTTTCCAAAGGCAACAGCCATTTCTTTTCGAAGCGAACGATCGTCTGCATAGGTGAGGAAAGGGACATAGCTAGGGTAGTCTAAAGTAAAGATCCAGCCCTTTTTTTCTTGCTGATCTGCAGCTTGTTTGGCTGCTTCCACAGTACCTTCAGGCAACCCTTTTAATTGGCTTTCATCAGTTATATGAAGTGCATAGGCGTTCGTTTCAGCCAATGTATTTTCTCCAAATTGCAAGGACAGCTTTGAGGCTTCTTTGTCAATACCTCTAAGTATTTCTTTCTTGTCCTCACTTAAGTTGGCACCATTTCTAGAAAATCCCTTATACTGTTTTTCGAGTAATGTCGTTTCTTCAGTATTCAGAGATAATGTTGTTCTGTTGTCATAAACTGTTTTGACTCTTACAAACAAGGCTTTATTGAGTCTAACATCGTTTGAAAACTCCGAAAGCCAAGGTGAAACTACTTGAGCAACTTGTTGCAATGTTTCATTGGTTTCAGCAGAGTTTAAGTTGAAAAAAATACTAGAAATACGTCCCAGTAATTCTCCTGAGTTTTCCAATGCCACTGTAGTGTTTTCAAAACTAGGAACATCACTGTTACTAGTGATATCTGCAATCTCTTTTTTAGCTATTGTAATGGCCTCTTTAAACGCAGGCTCAAAGTGCTCGTTTTTTATTTTTGAAAAGGGGGCTGTTTCAAATGGGGTGTCAAAGGCTTTTAATAATGGGTTTGTCATAGTATATTATAATTTTGACCAGGCGTTGATACCACCTGTCAAGTTTTTGATGTTTTTATGTGGGTATTTTTTGAGTAATATTTTTGCGGCAATACTACTTCGTTGTCCTACTTGGCAATATACAATAATGGAGTCAATATTTTTTAGACTTTCTATCTCTGCTTCAATTTTGTGAAGAGGTATGTGTAGGCCGCCAATATGAAAGATATCTCTTTCGATCGTTTTTCTAACATCTAGTAGCGTGAGGTTTTTTGTTTGGAGTAGTTCTTTTAATTCCAACGGAGAGATTTCATTGCTGCTATTGCTTTCAATTCCACAAAAGACCTCATAGCTATCTAAAAGTTTTGTAACAGTTGTACGTTTGTTTTTTGAGAATTTTAGGATATTTTGTTGAAGACTCAAGCTGTTCAATGTGAGTAATTTTCCAGTCAATACTCCATTAAGTTCACAGATAATTTTGAGTACTTCATTGGCTTGAAGTGTTCCTATGATTCCTGGTAATACGCCCAATACTCCAATTTCAGAACAGTTAGGTATTGAATTTATAGGAGGAGGTGTTGGAAAAAGACAACGATAAGAGGGACCATTTTGATAATTAAATACGCTTACCTGTCCTTCAAATTTATAAATGGCTCCATATACCAATGGTTTTTTAGTAAGTATGGTTGCGTCATTGCATAGGTAGCGTGTTTGAAAATTATCGGATCCGTCAACAATGATATCGTATTGTGAAAAGATAGAAACAGCATTTTTTGTAGTCAGCCATTCCTTGTAAGTTTTAAAAGAAACAAAAGGGTTTAGTTGTTGCAGTCTATTTACGGCACAACTAGTCTTGGGTTTGCCTATATCGTCTATGGTGTATAATATTTGTCTTTGTAAGTTGCTACGGTCTACAGTGTCATTGTCAATGATGCCAATAGTTCCAACGCCAGCTGCAGTTAGGTATTGCAATACAGGACAACCCAATCCACCTGCGCCAATTACGAGCACCTTACTTTTTTTGAGTTTTAACTGTCCTTCTTTCCCTATTTTATCAAGTATAAAGTGACGGTTGTATTGTTTATTTTCTTCTGTAGAAAACATGTAGTTTTAATTTTTCTTAGTTTTAAAGTCTATTTATTCTTTTTTAGACTGAGAAAGTACAGCTAAATTAGTGTTTGTTTTTTTGTTTAAAAAGCTGTATATTAGATGTATACAATTGCCGCGTTTTCAAAATGCGTCTTTCTACAACCGATAAGTACTACTTCCCCCAAATACGGTTGTTATTTAGCATAATTACCCCCTTAGTTGTTTCTTTCCAGAAACAGATTTAAACGTAAAATTAAGTAATAATAATTTTAAACATGATACTATGGGATTAGAAAATTACACAATCAAAACGCACAAAAGTCATGGAGCAAAAAACAGTTTGCTGCTGACGATACAAACTTTTGTTGAAAAGAAAGTAAGTGGGCTTAATTTTTTTGAAAAACTACTTATTTTGATTTACAGTCTAATGACCTTGATTTTTCTAGGTGCAGCTATTTTTTTAGTGCTTTCTGAAGGATTTAAATACTAGGTATTTAAGATCTTCTTTCTAGGTTTTTACTTTTTCAGATGTATGTAATAAGTCATGCTTTTTGTATGTCTTCGTGACATCTTGTTGTAACTACAAGTTGTGAGTCTCTGTGCTCTTCACTTTGTAGATATTTAATATGAATGCGTAGTTTTTTGAGGTTAATTGTACTTCGTTTTTGTGATTCGGAAATTTGTTGTTATATTTGCACCGTAAAAATCAATATTTAATAGAATGAAGGGGACTTACAAGTCCCCTTATTTTATACTAAAGAATAGATTATTTTATTGAAAATATGGATAAAAAAAAGGTAAAAGACTTTACTGAAGAGGCATTGTCAAAAAACAATAGTTTGTTTTTGATCAGTCTTGATTTTATGTCAGATGGTAAAATAGCTGTTGTTATTGATGGAGACGAAAGTGTTCCCTTGAGTGAGTGTATTCGCGTCAGCAGAGCTGTTGAAGAAAACCTAGACAAGGAAGAAGAAGAATATAGTTTGGAGGTTAGTTCCCCAGATATAACAAAACCTTTGCTTGTTGTCCGTCAATATAAAAAGAATATAGGAAGAAAACTCTTGGTTAAAACCAAAGAAGATAAAATAGAAGGAACTTTAGTAGCAGTAGCTGATGATACAATTTCATTAGAATGGTCTGCTAGAGAACCAAAACCAATTGGAAAAGGCAAAATTACTGTTGCCAAAAAAGCGACAGTTGCATTTGATCAAATTGTAGAAGCAAAAGTAAAGCTAATTTTTTAACGAGTACGTGGAATGGAAAACATAGATTTAATTAATTCATTTTCAGAATTTAAAGACGATAAAAGTATAGATAGGGTAACACTAATGTCTATTCTTGAAGAAGTTTTTAGAGCTGCCCTAAAACGAAAGTTTGGATCGGATGATAATTTTGATATCATTATCAATCCTGATAAAGGTGATTTAGAAATATGGAGAAATAGAGTTGTTGTAGCTGACGGTATGTCTGAGGATGACAACGAAGAAATCGAATTGGCTGAAGCTCAAAAAATTGAACCTGATTTTGAAATCGGAGAAGATGTATCAGAAGAAGTGAAGTTGTTCCAGTTAGGAAGACGTGCTATTTTAGCTTTGAGACAAAACTTGATTTCTAAGATTTACGAACACGATAGTACAAACATTTATAAGCATTTTAAAGAATTAGAAGGTGACTTGTATTCTGCAGAAGTGCACCACATCAAAAATAATGCGATTATTTTATTGGATGATGAAGGGAATGAGTTGGTACTTCCTAAAAGTGAGCAAATCAGATCAGACTTTTTCAGAAAAGGAGAGTCTGTTAGAGGTATCATTAAATCTGTTGAATTAAGAGGTAATAAGCCGGTTATTATTCTATCTAGAACAGCGCCTGGTTTCTTGTCTAAATTGTTTGAACAAGAAATACCAGAGGTTTTCGACGGTTTGATTACTATTGAAGGAGTAGCTAGGATTCCTGGTGAAAAAGCAAAGATTGCTGTGGATTCTTACGATGATAGAATTGATCCTGTAGGTGCTTGTGTCGGTATGAAAGGTTCAAGAATTCATGGAATTGTCCGTGAACTAGGTAACGAAAATATTGATGTGATTAACTACACAAAGAATACGCAAATATTTATATCAAGAGCATTGAGTCCAGCAAAAATTGTCTCGATGAATATTACGCAAGAGCCTGAAGAAGGTAAAAGAGGAAGAGTAGATGTTTTCTTGCGTCCAGAAGAAGTTTCAAGAGCAATTGGAAGAGGAGGTGTCAATATTAGATTGGCTAGTGAATTGACTGGTTTTGAAATTGATGTTCAAAGAGAAGGAGTAGAAGTTGACGATGTAGAATTGACAGAATTCTCTGATGAGATAGAATCTTGGATCATTGAAGAATTTAAGAAAATAGGTTTGGATACAGCACGTAGTGTTTTAGACAAAGATGTTGATGAATTAGTAAAAAGAACAGATCTAGAAGAGGAAACAATTTTAGATGTTCAAAAAGTGTTGCGAGAAGAATTTGAATCATAAGCATTCATTGGAATGATTTATTTAAATTGCACTCTCAAATAGTATATAGAATAGATTGATTGAATTTATAGCAGGGTTTGGATGCCAACAAACAAACTCTTTGCAAACGAAAGTTTCATAAACACATCAATCCAACAACAATAAATAAGATATGGCTGAAAACAAAACAATACGACTCAATAAAGTTCTAAAGGAACTTAATATTTCTCTTGATAGGGCCGTTGAGCACTTGGCAGGAAAAGGAGTCGAAGTAGAGGCGAGACCTACTGCTAAAATTTCTCATGAAGTATACGAAGTCTTATTGGAGGGTTTTCAGACAGATAAAAATAAGAAAGCTGCATCTAAAGAAGTTGGAGAAGAAAAGAAGAAAGAGAAAGAAGAACTTCGCTTGGCTCAAGAAGCTGAATTAGAAAAGAAACGTCTTATTGAGGAAGAACGTCGTGCTGTTGTAAAAGCAAAAGCCGAAAAGTTAGAAATCAAACAAGTTGGTAAAATTGACGTTCCTGGAGCAGAGCAAAAGGAAGCTCCTGCTAAAACTGAGTCTGAAGAAACTGTTGAGAAACCAGTTGAAACTCCTAAGGCTGAAGTAACAGAAGTAGTAAAAGCAAAAGCCGAGAAGCTAGAAATTAAAACATTAGGAAAAATTGACATTTCTTCTTCTGATAATAAAAAACAAAACGTGAAAACGAAAGCTACTCCTACTGCAAAAGCCCCAGCTGCAAAATCTCCTGCTGTAAAAGAAATTGACAAAGCACAAGAATTTAAAGAAGCTAAACCCGCTACAGATAAAAAAGAGTCTAAAGAGGAAGAAGTGAAATCTGAGGATTCTGAAAAATTAGTAACGCAATACAAGAAATTAGATGGTCCTAAGCTTACAGGTACTGTTATTGATTTGAAGCAGTTTGAGCGTCCTAAGAAGAAAAAGGAAGAGCCTAAATCAGATGCTGCAGATAAGAAAAAACGCAAGCGTATTGTAAAACCTGCAAATCAAGGGAGAAGACCTGGAGGAGTTGGTAGTCCGCAAAGAGGGCAGTTTAACAAAGGAAAAGGAAGAAATCAACGACCAGCTCCTGTTAAAAAAGAAGAGCCTACTGAGGCAGAAGTACAAAAGCAAGTACGTGAAACCTTAGAGCGTTTGCAAGGTAAATCATCTAAAAATAAAGGTGCCAAATACCGTAGAGAAAAAAGAGAATTACACCGTGAACAAACGGATAAAGATCTAGAACAAGCAGCAGCAGAAAGTAAAATATTAAAAGTAACTGAATTTGTTACTGTTGGTGAAGTTGCTACGATGATGAATGTTTCTCCGACTCAAATTATTTCAGCGTGTATGACACTTGGAATGATGGTGACGATGAACCAACGTTTGGATGCTGAAACTTTAACCATTGTTGCAGATGAATTCCAATACTCTGTAGAGTTTATCGGAGCAGAGGTTGAAGAATCAATACAAGAAGAAGTTGATAGCGAAGAAGACTTGGTCGAAAGAGCTCCTATTATTACAGTAATGGGACATGTTGATCACGGAAAAACTTCCTTATTGGATTACGTACGTAAAGCCAATGTTATCGCTGGTGAATCTGGAGGAATCACACAACATATTGGTGCTTACTCAGTTGAGTTAGCAACAGGTCAACGTATCGCCTTTTTAGATACACCTGGTCACGAGGCCTTTACTGCCATGAGAGCACGTGGTGCGCAAGTTACCGACTTGGTAATTATTGTGATCGCTGCAGATGATGATGTAATGCCACAAACCAAAGAAGCAATTAGTCATGCACAAGCGGCTGGAGTACCTATCGTATTCGCAATTAATAAGATTGATAGACCAGCAGCCAATCCTGACAATGTAAAACAACAATTGGCTTCTATGGACTTATTAGTAGAAGATTGGGGTGGTAAAATCCAATCTCATGACATCTCTGCTAAAACAGGTCAAGGAGTTGATGAATTATTAGAAAAAGTACTTTTAGAAGCTGAATTATTAGATTTAAAAGCAAACCCTAACAAACGTTCTACAGGAACAGTTGTTGAAGCATTATTAGATAAAGGTAGAGGATATGTTTCTACTATAATGGTGCAAGCAGGTACACTTAAAATTGGCGATTACGTTCTTGCAGGAAGACATTCTGGTAAGGTAAGAGCCATGTTTGATGAAAGAGGAAATACACTAAAAGAAGCAGGTCCTTCTACTCCAGTATCTTTATTAGGATTAGATGGTGCTCCGCAAGCGGGTGATAAATTTAATGTATTCGAAGACGAGAGAGAAGCAAAACAAATTGCTACCAAAAGATCTCAATTACAAAGAGAGCAGTCAGTACGTACTCAAAAGCACATTACCCTTGATGAAATTGGACGTAGAATTGCTTTAGGAGATTTCAAGGAATTGAATATTATCTTGAAAGGGGATGTTGATGGTTCTGTTGAAGCATTGACAGATTCATTCCAGAAACTATCCACCGAAGAAATTCAAGTAAATATCATTCACAAAGGTGTTGGAGCAATCACAGAATCTGATGTCTTATTGGCTTCTGCTTCTGACGCTATCGTTATCGGGTTTAATGTACGACCTTCAGGAAGTGCTCGTATAATTGCAGATACTGAAGAAGTTGATATTAGAATGTATTCTATTATATACGATGCAATCAACGATCTTAAAGATGCTATGGAAGGAATGTTGTCTCCTGATATGAAAGAAGAGATTTCAGGTACTGCTGAAATTAGAGAAGTTTATAAGATTTCTAAAGTAGGTAATATTGCTGGATCTATGGTCTTGACTGGTAAGGTTATGAGAGATTCTAGAATCCGAGTAATCAGAGAAGGTATTGTTGTGCATACTGGTGAATTTGCAGCTTTAAAACGTTTTAAAGATGATGCCAAAGAAGTTGCCAAAGGCTACGATTGTGGTATGCAAATCAAAGGATACAACGATATTAAAACAGGCGATGTTATTGAGGCTTTCCACGAGGTAGCTGTCAAGAAAAAACTGAAATAAATATCTAGTTTACATTTCAAAAATTTAATATGACCACCAAGTAATAGCTTGGTGGTTTTTTATTTTTTATAGTTTTATAAATGTCTATACAGGTATATATTTTAACAAATGCTAATTTTTAATCACGTTTTTTTTACTTTTGGATGTATTAATAAAATCCAAAATATAAATTATTATGAAATTATTTAATTATTATCTAATCCTAACCTTTGTTTTACTTTTTTCTTGTGATAATAAAGATGATGTAACTGATGTAGAAGCGCCGGTTATTACGCTTGTCGGTTCTAGTGAGATTTCAATTACTGTAGGAGAAGTTTATGAAGACCAAGGAGCTACCGCTACAGATAATGTCGATGGAGACCTTACAGATGCTATCACGGAAACTGGTGTAGATGCAGTTGATACAGCGGTTTCAGGTACTTATTTAGTTAAGTATAATGTAACTGACGCAGCAGGTAACGCTGCGGATGAAGTGGTTAGAACGGTCATTGTTATTGAAAAAGATGATGTCTTACCTCAAATTAGTCTCATAGGAAAAGCTGCTATTGATATTTTAGTAGGATCTGACTACATAGATCAAGGCGCTACCGCTACAGACAATGTAGATGGGGACATTACAGATCTTATCGTTATCGTTGGTGACGATGCTGTCAATACTGAGAATGAAGGGGTTTTTACGATTACTTACAATGTAACTGATGCAGCTGGTAATATAGCAGTCGAAGTTGTACGAAATGTCCATGTTATAACTGAAGATGTTACAGTCCCTGTTATAAGCCTTATTGGTGAAGCCGTAATTACACTAGAAGTTGGAAACGAATACGAAGATGCAGGAGCTACTGCTGACGATAATGTTCAAGGTGATCTTACTGAAGCTATAGTGATTGAAGGTGTTGAAAATGTTGATACTGCAACTGTTGGAACTTATATTGTAACATATAATGTAAGTGACGCTGCGGGAAATATAGCTGAGGAAATTACTAGAGAAATAAATGTAGTATCTTCTGAATAGTACAAATTAATTCAAATAAAAATGTTTAAATATATAAAAAAACTCTTATTGATCTCTTGGCTGAATTTATAAGTAGCTATGATACAATTGTCCACGATGAATAGTAGTTGATTTTATGTGCAATAGTATTGCTATAGATTTATTTTTAAAGATAACAGACACTAGTGTATTTTATATTCAAAAAAGACAACCCTTAGATTTTTATCTAAGGGTTGTCTTTTTTAAATCTTATGTAGTATTCCTATTTACAAAACCCTAGCACCATTGTATTTTTTTTTAATATTGTTTAGAACGCGGTCCGCTTCAATACGTTTCCTGTAAATACTAGTTTGAATCTTCCATTCTGGAACTTTATAAATCCTCCTAATTTCAATTTCAGGAAAAATTTCTTTAAACTCTTCTTCTATAAGAATTGCAGTATCCTCATCACCATTATAGATCTGAATTTGATATCCTCTTTTGGCATGAAGGTTAAAATTTCTCTTTTTGTAAAGTAGGCTGTCTAAGCTAGAAAGATCTTCACTTTGTGCGTTTGCAATTGAACTGAATAGTATTAGTGGTATAATAAGTAATTTATATGCTTTTTTCATCCTAAAATATTGGATTGTAAAAGTAGAATTTTTAGCCAACATATTAAAAAAATAACAAAACTAATATAATGAAAAAAATAAAGTAAAAGAAGTAAAAAGCTACCTTTAAGACTTTATTTAGAATAGATATAAATTGTAAAAACGGTCACTTTAAAAATTTACATTATTGGTAATATGTAGTATTTTTGCTGAAAATTTAGTGCGGTTTTTTTTTCTAAAAAATGAAGATAATTGTACTAAAATAGATACTAAATTTATATTTTACAATATGAAAAGTGTGAAAAAACACAGTCAAATCATTAAGTTAGCGTTAGTTACGTTTTCTTTTCTATTATTTTTTGCCACAGAGGCTTCGGCACAAGCTGATGTAAAAGCTGGTAAAAGTTTGTTTAATTCTAATTGTGCGGCTTGTCATAAGTTGAACAAAAAGCTCGTTGGACCTGCTTTGGCTAAAATCTCAGAGAGAAGAGAGATGGATTGGTTGAAAGCTTGGATCAAAGACAATGCAGCTTTAAGAGCCTCGGGTGATGCAGATGCAATTGCAATTTTTGAAGAATACAATGGAGCAGCAATGAGTGCTTTTCCTCAGTTATCAGACGCTGATATTGTAAATATCGTAGGGTATTTAGATGCAGATCCTGTTAAGAAAGTGGTTGCGGGTGTTCAAGCGGTTGCTGAAGTCGAAGAAGCTCCAAATAGAGACTGGATTTCTTACGTAGTTTTAATCGTTCTAGCTGGTTTGGTTTTGTGGATATTCACAAAGAGCAACAATACATTCTTGAAGATTGTAGCGGTAATATTTTTATTGTTAAATGTTGCTTATTTTGGTTTTACAGCACTTTTAGAAATTGGAGTTGATCAAGGGTATCAACCAGTACAACCTATTGCTTTTTCACATAGAATACATTCTGGAGATAATAAGATTGATTGTCAGTATTGTCACTCTGCAGCAAAGCATAGTAAGTCATCTGGGATTCCTTCTGTGAATATTTGTATGAACTGTCACAAAAATATAGCTGAAGTTTCTGAAGAAACTGCTACTGCTGAACATAGCAAAGCTTTTTATGATGCTGAGATTCAAAAAGTGTACAAGGCTGCTGGATGGGATCCTGAAAAGTTGGAGTATACTGGAGAGGAAGAGCCTATCAAATGGGTTCGTATTCATAATCTACCAGACTTTGCTTATTACAATCATGCACAACACGTTACTGTTGGTGGTATAAAGTGTCAACAATGCCACGGGCCAGTTGAGGAAATGGAAGAAGTATACCAATACTCTCCGTTGACTATGGGTTGGTGTATTGATTGTCACAAAGAGACAAAAGTGAAAATGGAAGGTAATGGTTATTATAAAAACATTCATGAAGATTTGTCTAAGAAGTATGGGGTTGACAAAGTTACTGCTGCTCAAATGGGTGGAAAAGAATGTGGTAAGTGTCACTACTAATAAGAATTTAAAATTTCAATCGATATCGTAAAACATGTCGATTACCTGCCTAGCGCAGGATCACTAATAAATAATCAAACAATGAAAAAATACTGGAAAAGTGTTGAAGAGCTGAATGAAAACAGTTCTATTGTTGCCAAACTTGAAGAGAAAGAGTTTGTGTCTGAAATAGCTACAGATGAATTTTTGGGAGATAAAGAAACTCTAGAAGATTCTTCAACATCACGTCGTGATTTCTTGAAATATGTTGGTTTCTCAACTGCTGCTGCATCTCTTGCTGCCTGTGAAGGACCAGTTAGAAAAGCGATACCATATGTTGTAAAGCCAGATGAAATTACACCAGGAATTGCAAATCACTATGCTTCGTCTATTGCTGACGGTTTTGATTTTGCTAATGTATTGGTAAAGACTAGAGAAGGGCGTCCGATTTTGATTATGCCAAATAAATTGGCGGGTGGTTCGACGAATGCGCGTGTACAGGCTTCAGTATTGTCTTTATACGATAGTCTTCGTTTGAAAGGTCCTAAAGTAAAAGGTAATAAAGCTTCTTGGTCAGATATTGACGGACAGATCAAAGATGCACTTGCTACTTATAAAGCTACTGGCGAAAAAGTAGTTTTGTTGACAGGAACATTAGCGAGTCCTTCTACTGAAAAATTGATAAAAGAATTTACTGCTGCCAACGGAAATGTACAGCACATTCAATACGATGCTGTTTCAGAATCCGCAACACTAGATGCTTTTGAAGAAGTATATGGTGTGAGAGCGATGCCTAACTATGATTTTTCTACTGCAGAAACTATTGTTTCTATCGGTGCTGACTTTATTGGAGATTGGCAAGGTGGTGGTTTTGAAAAAAGCTATATAGAAGGAAGAAAAGTGATTACTGGAAAAATGTCTAGACATATCCAGGTAGAGGCTAATATGACTTTGACGGGTGCAAATGCTGACAAGCGTATTGTAATGAAGCCATCTGAGCAAGTATTTGCTTTGATGAATTTGTACAACGCCGTAACAGGTCAAAATTTACCTTCTAAGAAAACAGCCAATGATGTTGCGATTCAAAAAGCAGCAAAACAATTGATAAAGTCTGGTTCTAAAGGAGTTGTTGTTGCCGGAATTCAAGATAAGAACGCTCAGTTGATCGCTTTGGCATTGAATGCATACTTACAAAGTGATATCATTAAGACCGATGCGGTTTCATTGATACGCCAAGGAAATGACGCACAAGTCCAATCGTTGATAAAAGAAATGAATGCAGGAAAAGTTGCTGCTTTGTTTACTTACAATACAAACCCTGTATATACACTTGCAGATTCAGCTGCTTTTGTTTCAGGAATGAAAAAGTTAAAATTGTCTGTTGCTTTTGCTTCAAGCGAAGATGAGACAGCTACTTTAGCTACGTATGCATTGCCAACTCCACATTATTTAGAAGCTTGGGGAGATGTTGAGATGACAGCAGGTGCCTACAGTCTTACACAACCAACTGTAAACCCATTGTTTGATACAAGGCAGTTTCAAGACAGTCTTATGATATGGTCTGGTAATACAGAATCTTATTATGATTATTTAAAGAATCTATGGAATACTTCTGTTTTAGGAGGTACTTCATGGAATCAAGCATTACATGACGGTTACTTTAATGGAGCTGTTACTGCGAATACTGCTAAAAGCATAGATGTAGCGAATGCCGGAAAAGGTTTGTTTGCTGCAACAAAACAAAGTGATTTTGAATTGACATTGTTCAGTTCTACTGCTATTGGTGATGGACAACAAGCGAACAACCCATGGTTACAAGAGCTTCCAGATCCTATCACAAGAGCATCTTGGGACAATTATTTGACAATTTCTAAAGCAGATGCTGATACTTTTGGATTTACGAACCCAGTAAAAGACAATGGAGCAATAGATGGTGATTATGCAAATATTACTGTTTCAGGTGTTGTTCTTGAAAAGGTACCCGTATTAATCCAGCCAGGTCAAGCAAGAGGTTCTGTAGGACTTTCTTTAGGATATGGAAAGACCAAGGCAATGAAATCAGAAATGATTGTAGGTGTCAATGGGTATGTTCTTGCAAAAGATTTGAAATTAGTACAGTCTGTTTCCATTGAGAAAACTGAAGGAACACACAAATTCGCTTGCGAACAATTACAACATACAGTAGCAGGTAGGTATGAAGTTTTGAAAGAGACTACTTTGGCTACGTTTAATAATAAGTCTATCGATCCTAAACATACTTGGAATGAAGTGCCTAAAGTATCTTTAAAGCATGAAGAAATAGACGTTACAAAAGTTGATTTATGGGATGATCACGATAGAAGTATCGGTCACCACTTTAATCTTTCTATTGACCTTACAGCTTGTACAGGATGTGGAGCATGTGTTGTTGCATGTCATGCTGAAAACAACGTGCCAGTTGTTGGAAAACACGAAGTACGTGTTGGTAGAGATATGCACTGGTTGCGTATTGATAGATACTATTCATCTGAATTAGATGCTGCTTCTGAAGAAAAAGCATTGAATAAAAATTCATCTTCAGATAAAGTAGATGATTATTATGCATTAGAAGTACCAGAAGAAAATCCACAGGTTGCTTTCCAACCTTTGATGTGTCAACACTGTAACCATGCACCATGTGAAACTGTATGTCCTGTAGGAGCAACAACTCACGGGCGTCAGGGTCAAAACCAAATGACTTATAACAGATGTGTGGGTACTAGATACTGTGCAAACAACTGTCCTTATAGAGTACGTCGTTTCAACTGGTTCAAATACAATGAAAACAGTGAGTTTGACTTCAATATGAATGATGACTACGGTAAAATGGTATTGAACCCAGATGTTGCTGTTCGATCTAGAGGGGTTATGGAGAAATGTTCATTCTGTATTCAATCTACGCAACAAGTGATATTGAACGCTAAGAAAGAAGGTAGAAAAGTAAACAAAGGAGAGTTTAACAATGCTACTGCTTGTTCAGCAGCTTGTTCTACTGGAGCTTTAGTTTTCGGTGATGTAAACGATGCAAATGATGATATCGTTGCTTTAAAAGAAGACAAGAGAGCTTACCGTCTGTTAGAAGCTATTGGTACTGATAACAACGTTATTTACCAAGTGAAAGTAAGAAATACAGAAGAAGTCTAAATTACTAATTTAAGAAACACTATATAATTATGTCGTCTCATTACGAAGCACCTATTAGAGAACCGTTGGTATTAGGGGAAAAAAGTTACCACGATATCACGGTTGACATCGCTAAGCCTGTAGAAGGTAAAGCAAATAAAAATTGGTATATCGCCTTTACAATTTCACTTGTAGCCTTTTCTTGGGGATTGGGTTGTATTTTTTATACAGTTGGTACAGGTATTGGAGTTTGGGGATTGAACAAGAACATTGGATGGGCTTGGGATATTACTAACTTCGTATGGTGGGTTGGTATCGGGCACGCCGGTACATTGATCTCTGCCGTTTTATTATTATTCCGTCAGCGTTGGAGAATGGCGATCAACCGTTCTGCAGAAGCCATGACTATATTTGCTGTATTCCAAGCAGGTTTGTTCCCAATTATACATATGGGGCGTCCATGGAATGCTTACTGGGTATTGCCTATTCCGAACCAGTTTGGTTCTTTATGGGTTAACTTTAACTCACCATTACTTTGGGATGTATTTGCAATTTCAACATACTTATCTGTATCACTTGTGTTTTGGTGGACTGGATTGTTACCTGACTTTGCCATGTTGAGAGATAGAGCTGTAAAACCTTTCCAAAAGAAAATATACGCATTGTTAAGTTTTGGATGGTCTGGAAGAGCGAAAGATTGGCAACGTTTTGAAGAAGTTTCTTTAGTATTGGCTGGTTTGGCTACTCCTTTGGTACTTTCTGTACATACGATTGTATCGATGGACTTTGCTACTTCTGTGAATCCAGGATGGCACTCTACTATTTTTCCACCCTATTTTGTTGCTGGAGCAATCTTTTCTGGATTTGCCATGGTACAAACACTTTTAGGGATCATGAGAAAAGTAACCAATCTTGAAAACTATATCACTCGTTTGCACATTGAATATATGAACATGGTAATAATGCTTACTGGAGGTATTGTAGCTGTAGCCTATGCTTCAGAATTCTTTATCGCTTGGTATACAGGTTCACCTTATGAAAACTTTACCTACATGTCCGTTGGTGGAGCAACAGGAGCGTATGGTTGGGCATTTTGGTCATTGATATTATTTAATATCGCAATCCCACAGTTGTTGTGGATCAAGAAAATTAGAGTTAGTTTTATTGGATCTTTCCTTATTTCTATCGCCATCAATATTGGAATGTGGTTTGAGCGTTTTGATATTATTGCCATCGTATTGAGTAAAGGTCATTTGCCTTCAACTTGGAACCGTTTTGAACCTACATTTGTTGATGTTGGAATCTTTATCGGAACTATCGGATTTTTTGGAGTGTTGTTTTTACTATATGCTAGAACATTCCCAGTGATTGCGCAAGCAGAGGTGAAATCAATTATGAAAGTATCAGGAGAACAGTATAAAAAATTAAGAGACGCGAGCCATGAGTAATAAAGTTATACACGCATTTTACAACGATGACGATGTCTTAATGGATGCCGTTAAGAAAGTCAAAGGAGCACATCACCACATTGATGAAGTATTCACACCTTTTCCTGTACATGGATTAGATAAAGCCTTAGGTTTGGCTCCAACTCGTTTGGCCATTACTGCTTTCCTTTTTGGAATTACCGGTTTGTCTTTTGCCATTTGGATGACAAATTATATGATGATTGATAACTGGCCTCAGGATATTGGTGGTAAGCCTAACTTTAGTTGGTTTGAAAATATGCCTGCATTTGTACCAATCATGTTCGAATTAACAGTATTCTTTGCCGCACACCTTATGTGTATCACTTTCTTTATGAGAAGTAGATTGTGGCCATTTAAAGAAGCTGAAAACCCAGATGTGAGAACAACAGATGATCACTTTCTAATGGAAATTAGCATTCATAATAACGAAGAAGAATTGACTTCATTGTTAAATGAAACTGGTGCAGTAGAAATTAATATTATAGAAAAGGAATAAGCTCATGAAGAATACATTCTTAAAAATTTCAACATTTTTAATCGTAGCTGTTGTGGCAACTTCATGCGGCGATAATACGAAACCTACAACAAGGTACATGCCTGATATGTATAAATCGGTAGCCTATGAGCCTTATGGCGCTAGTGCTCCTTTTGCTAATGGTATCGTAGCACAAAAACCAGCTAAAGGAACTATTGCCCGTGGGCAGGTACCTTATGATTATCCTAATTCAAACGAAGGATATGAAGATGCGAAACAAAATTCTAAATCCCCTTTAACTGTGCATACGGTTAATAGTGAAAAAGGAAAATCACTCTACGGAATCTACTGTGTCGTGTGCCATGGAAAAAAAGGTGATGGACAAGGACCACTTGTTAAAAATGAAAAGTTTCTAGGTATACCTAACTACAAGGATAGAGATATTACAGAAGGTAGTATCTACCACGTATTGATGTACGGAAAGAATTTAATGGGGTCACATTCATCTCAATTAACCATCGAAGAGCGTTGGCAAATTGTGAACCATGTTCAGACACTTAGAAAAGATTTATTGAAATAATACGAATTTAGTTTACTAAAGAATTATCAAATTCTATTCATAGACTAACCACTAAAAACGAACAAACAAATGTATCAGTTTTCAGGAAAAATTAAAACAGTAGCACTGACCTTTATGATCGTTGGAGCATTAGGTGTAATCTCGGGATTCTTTATGACTCCTAGCTCGGTTGCTGAAGTAAAAGAACACCTTCACAATGCACACAATGCGCATGGAACTCACGCACAACATGCTACATCTTCTCATGATGATGCACATCATGCAGAGGCAACTCCATCTGAGCATTCTGTTAAGGACATTCACGAAGAAATTCATGCTGAAGCCGTTCATGCAGATGCACATGCAAAGCAAGATGCTCACAAAGAAGCACAGCATGAAGTAGCTCACGATGCTGGTCATGAGACAGCTCATGCTGAAGTCTCTCATGAAGATGCGCATGCTGAACACGTATACCACCAATTAAAAAATAGACCTTGGGCAGCTTTTTATGTCGCTTTGTTGTTTTTTCTAGGAGTTACTCTTCTCGTATTAGCTTTTAACGGGATACAAAGAGCAGCTCAGTCAGGATGGTCTATTTTACTATTTAGAATCATGGAAGCAATCGCAACTAATTTAGTGCCTGTTTCAATTATCATGATTATTTTTATCTTATTGACCGCTGGTCATGCAAACCACTTGTTTGTTTGGATGGGAGAAGGTGTTGTAGACCCTACAAGTGATAACTACGATGCACTTATTCACGGAAAACAATGGTGGTTAAATGTACCAGGTTGGGCTATCCGTTCTATAGTTTATATACTAGGATGGAATGCATACAGATATTACTCAAGAAAATTTTCATTGGCACAAGACAATGCTGGTGATTTAGTAAACTACTACAAAAACTTTAAGATAACTATTGCATTCTTAGGATTCTTTTTGTTTTCTGAGTCTATGATGTCTTGGGATTGGATCATGTCTCTAGACCCACACTGGTTCAGTACTTTGTTTGGATGGTATGTGTTGGCTACTTTCTTAGTTTCCGCTGTTACTACTATTGCAATTGTTACGGTTTACTTACAGTCTAAAGGTCATTTACCTTTTATAAACAATAGTCACATTCATGATTTGGCGAAGTTTATGTTTGGTTTTAGTATTTTCTGGACATACTTATGGTTTTCTCAGTTCATGTTGATCTGGTATGCCGATATGCCTGAAGAAACTACGTACTACATGCAACGTTTTGAAGAGTTCAAACTTCCTTTCTTATTAATGATACCTATGAACTTTATTTTCCCTGTTTTACTTTTAATCAACAGTGATTATAAAAGGATACCAAATTTCATTATTGGTGCAGGAGTTGTTATTTTATGTGGACACTATTTAGATGTATTTGTGATGGTTATGCCTGCTACTGTAGGTGGTGAATGGTTTATCGGTATTCCTGAAATATCAGCGGTGTTATTCTTTATCGGAATTTTCATCTACACGGTTTTCTCAGCACTCGCGAAGGCGCCACTAATAGCAAAAGGAAATCCATTTTTACACGAAAGTGAAACTTTCCATTACTAATTAGAATAATAAAAATACAACGGGAACTTTTATTAAATTTGCCGTTACAATATAAATCAATAACAAAGAGAACATATGCTAGCTTTATTTTACATTTTTATAGCTGTTGCAGTAGCACTAGGAATTTGGCAGTTTAACAAAATTACAAGTTATAGAAAGACAATTCTTAAAAACGCCAAAAACGAAGACGTAGTTGCGATCGCAAAGACTGATGAAAACCCTGTGGCAACAGATAAAGACAATGACATGCATGGGAAATTCTTTTTGGTATTCCTTATTGCATTCTACATCCTTATGGGATACTGTTTGTTTTTCTTGAATGATATTATGTTGCCAGAATCGGCATCTATAGAAGGAGAAAATGACGATAAATTATTTACGATATCTTTTATCCTAATCGGTATTACTCAATTTATAACGCAAGGGTTTTTGTTTTATTTCTCTTTTAAATACAGAGGAATAAATAATAGAAAAGCCTTTTTCTTTGCAGACAGTCACAAACTTGAATTGATTTGGACTACCATACCTACTATCGTATTGACAGCACTTATTGGATATGGTTTGTATACTTGGAATACAGTAATGGACTTATCAGATGTTGAAAATCCAATTGTTGTTGAAGTATACGCACAGCAATTTAACTGGCAAGCACGTTATGCGGGTGCTGATAACACTTTAGGACGTGGTAATGTTAGAAATATCAAAGGAATCAATACATTGGGTATTGACATGACGGATGCTAACAGTGCTGATGATATTCCTGTAAGAGAGTTACACTTGCCTAAAGGAAGAAAAATAGTATTTAAGTTTCGTTCACAAGACGTACTGCACTCTGCCTACATGCCTCACTTTAGAGCACAAATGAATTGTGTTCCTGGAATGGTAACTGAGTTTGGGTTTACTCCTAAGTATACTACAGAGGAAATGAGAGTACAAGAAGAAACGGTTCGTAAAGTAAATGGTATCAATAAAATAAGAAAAGAAAAAGGTGAAGATCCTTATACTTTTGACTATTTATTATTGTGTAACAAGATTTGTGGAGCTTCTCACTACAACATGCAAATGAAAATTGTAGTAGAAGAAGAAGATAAATTCTACAGTTGGTTAAAACAACAAGCTACCATCACAGAATTGGTGAACAATTAATTAATTTTCATCGTCGATAGAGCGTATTAAATAAAAAAATATAAAGAATCGTTTGTATCTTTGCGAAACAGAAACGATTCACTTTTAAATAAATTATATATTATGTCAGAGCATCACCATAAAGAAACTTTTGTAACTAAATATATATTTAGTGAAGACCACAAAATGGTTTCTAAGCAGTTCTTGATCACCGGTATTATTATGGGGGTGATTGGAGTATTCATGTCTATGTTATTTCGTTTACAAATTGCATGGCCAGAGCATTCATTTTCATTAATTGAAGCCTTTTTAGGACACCACCAAACGGACGGTGTAATGGACCCAGACATGTACTTAGCATTAGTAACAATCCACGGTACAATCATGGTATTCTTTGTATTGACTGCTGGATTGAGTGGAACTTTTAGTAACCTTTTGATTCCATTGCAAATCGGTGCACGTGATATGGCTTCTGGTTTTATGAACATGATATCATACTGGATGTTTTTCATTTCTAGTGTTATTATGGTAATTTCATTGTTCGTCGAAGCTGGACCTGCCTCTGCTGGTTGGACAATTTATCCTCCATTGAGTGCGTTGCCACAAGCAATACCTGGTTCTGGAGCAGGAATGACCTTATGGCTTGTTTCTATGGCTATTTTCGTTGCCTCTTCATTGATCGGATCTTTGAACTATATTGTAACGATCTTGAACTTGAGAACAAAAGGAATGAAGATGACGCGTTTGCCTTTGACTATGTGGGCATTCTTTATTACTGCAATTATCGGTGTTGTATCTTTCCCTGTATTGTTATCAGCAGCTCTTTTACTAATATTTGACAGAAGTTTTGGAACCTCTTTTTACTTGTCTGACATTTTTATCAGTGGAGAAGTATTACACTACCAAGGTGGTTCACCTGTATTGTTTGAGCACCTATTTTGGTTTTTAGGACACCCTGAAGTATATATTGTATTGTTACCTGCATTGGGTATCACCTCTGAGGTGATAGCTACCAACTCACGTAAGCCTATTTTTGGATACCGTGCTATGATTGGTTCTATAATGGCCATTGCATTTTTGTCAACAATTGTTTGGGGACACCATATGTTTATCTCAGGAATGAATCCTTTCCTAGGTTCAGTATTTACTTTTACAACTTTATTGATTGCGATCCCATCTGCGGTTAAATCATTTAACTATATCACTACTTTGTGGAAAGGTAACCTACAAATGAACCCTGCTATGCTATTTTCAATTGGTTTGGTTTCTACTTTTATTACGGGTGGTTTGACAGGAATTGTATTAGGAGATAGTGCTTTGGATATCAACGTTCACGATACCTATTTTGTAGTGGCTCACTTTCATTTAGTAATGGGGGTATCTGCGATTTATGGGATGTATGCTGGAATTTACCACTGGTTCCCTAAAATGTACGGAAGAATGATGGACAAAACATTAGGATACTGGCATTTTTGGATTACTGCTATCGCAGCGTACGGAGTATTCTTCCCAATGCACTTTATCGGTTTAGCCGGATTGCCAAGAAGATACTATTCAAATACTGCTTTCCCTTTGTTTGATGATTTATCAGATGTAAATGTTGTAATTACAATATTTGCTTTGATTGGAGGAGCATCTCAAATTATTTTCCTAGTAAATTTCTTTATGAGTATCTACAGAGGAAAAGTTGCTACACAGAACCCTTGGGATTCTACAACACTAGAGTGGACAACTCCAGTTGAACATATACACGGTAACTGGCCAGGAAAAATTCCTGAAGTACACCGTTGGGCATACGATTATAGCAAGCCTGGTCATGAAGAAGATTTCATCATGCAGGATGTTCCTTTAAAAGAAGGAGAAGAAGAATCTTAAGTGATTTTTATACCATACAAGCTACTAGTTTTCTAGTAGCTTTTTTTTTACACCAAATACTATTTATCTGAACTGCTATTTTTATCTCAATTATGGTTTGTTTATCTTCGTGGTATATTTAAGTATCCTTTTCTATGAACGAAAGTCTAAATCCAAACAATTCTAATTTTTCCAATGAGGAACACGACATTGAGAAAAAGTTACGTCCATTGTCTTTTGATGATTTCACAGGACAGGAGCAAGCTTTGGAAAATCTAAAAATATTCGTAGAAGCTGCGAATCGAAGGGGAGAGGCTTTAGACCACACTCTATTCCACGGTCCTCCTGGTTTAGGAAAGACTACCTTGGCCAATATACTGGCCAATGAGTTGAATGCAGGTATTAAAATTACTTCTGGTCCTGTATTGGATAAACCAGGTGATTTGGCAGGATTGCTTACTGGTCTAGATGAACGAGATGTTTTGTTTATAGATGAGATTCACCGTCTGAGTCCTATTGTAGAAGAATATTTGTATTCTGCTATGGAAGATTATAAGATTGATATCATGATTGAATCGGGACCCAATGCCCGTACGGTACAATTGAATTTAGAGCCATTTACACTTATTGGAGCTACTACACGTTCTGGAATGCTAACTGCACCTATGCGGGCTCGTTTTGGTATTAGCAGTCGTCTGGAGTATTATAAGACCGAATTGTTAACAACCATTATTCAAAGGAGTGCTGCCATATTAAAAGCTCCTATTTCTATGGAAGCCGCTATAGAAATCGCCGGTAGAAGTAGAGGTACACCACGTATTGCAAACTCATTATTACGAAGAGTACGTGATTTTGCTGAAATTAAAGGGGACGGAAACATCACTATAGAAATAGCCAAATATGCACTTCAAGCTTTACACGTAGATGCACATGGACTTGATGAAATGGACAATAAAATTTTGACAACTGTCATTGATAAGTTCAAAGGAGGACCTGTAGGTCTTTCTACCTTAGCTACAGCAGTTAGTGAAAATGCAGAAACCATTGAAGAGGTCTATGAGCCATTCCTGATACAACAAGGGTTTATAATACGTACCCCTAGAGGGAGAGAAGTGACCGAACTTGCCTACAAACACCTAGGTAGAACAAAAGGTACTTCACAAGGAGAATTATTTTAGCGACTGTATCTATGAAAAGATATTTGCCCATACTACACTGGATTACGAACTATTCTCTTTCCCTTTTAAAGAAAGACGCTATAGCAGGTATTACCGTTGGTGTTGTTTTGATACCACAAGGAATTGCTTATGCTATGATTGCAGGCTTACCACCCATTTATGGTTTGTATACAGCACTTGTGCCACAAATCATATACCTCTTATTAGGTACATCGCCCAAAGTAGCTATTGGACCTGTCGCTATGGATTCACTTTTGGTAGCTGCTGCAATTTCAGTACTCTCGCTTACAGATCCCAACAATATCATAGAAGTTGCTATATTACTTGCATTTACTGTGGGGGCTTTTCAGTTCCTACTAGGGATACTAAGGTTAGGATTTGTAGTTAATTTTTTATCAAAACCTGTAATAAGTGGTTTTACTTCTGCAGCTGCCTGTATCATAGGTATCAATCAGTTCAACAATCTTTTGGGAATTTCAATGCCTAGAAGTACACAATTTCATGAGTTAGTTCAGTCATTTTTTAATTTATACGAGCAAACAGATCTACATACTTTCCTTATTGGAGGGATGTCAATGCTAGTTTTATTAACTGTCAAAAAAATCAATAAAAATATTCCTGGTCCGTTGTTGGTTGTACTGTTGGGAATTTTGGTAGTAAAGTTTCAATCTGATTACTTTTCAAGTGTTGCTATTATCAAAGAGATTCCTTCTGGCTTTCCCTCTTTTGGATTTCCAAACTTTACAAGTACTTCTTTTTCAGAATTGATACCCATAGCATTTACTTTGGCGATGATCGGTTTTTTGGAAACTGTTTCTATTGGGAAATCCATGGAAACATCGCAGGATATTTCTCAGATAAAACCCAATCAAGAGTTGATTGCCTTAGGTTTTTCAAATATGATAGGGTCTTTTTTTAAATCCTATCCGGCTACTGCAAGTTTTTCAAGGTCGGCTGTCAATCAAGATGCAGGTGCACGTTCTGGACTTGCTTCTTTATTTTCAGTAGCCGTTGTCGGAGCGGTGCTATTGTTCTTTACACCTGTTTTCTATTACCTTCCTAAAACCGTATTGGCAGGAATTATTATTGTTTCTATTTTGAAATTGATAGATGTTAAAGAGGCCAAACGTTTGTGGTATACAGACCGTATTGATTTTTGTATGTTATTAGTCACTTTCTTAGGAACACTTTTTTTTGGGATCAAAGAAGGTATTGGTGTCGGAGTTAGTTTGTCATTAGTCATGATGGTATACAGAACTTCAAAACCACATATTGCAGTGCTAGGGAGAATTCCCAATACAGAGTTTTTTAGAAATATTCAACGCTTTGATTCTGTAGAGATAAATGAAAAAGTACTTATAATACGCTTTGACTCACATTTGTATTTCGCCAATTCAAATTATTTCAGAGACCAGTTAGACATGCTCTCTAAAAATAAAGGCACTTCTTTGCAACTCATCATCATAGATTGTGAATGCATCAATGGCTTAGACAGTACTGGAGCGGCGATGTGGAACGATCGTATTGACTTCTTTGACCAACAAGGAGTTTCCATATACTTTACCAATGTAAAAGGTCCTGTTAGAGATGCGATGACTAAAGCAGGAATTATCGATAAAATAGGGATAGAACACTGTTTTATGAGCAATCAGAATGCGCTGTTGTATTTTGAAACTGGAAACAGTTCAGACCACGAAAACCTGAGTGCTTATATACAGCAGACCAACGACTGATCCTGTAATATTATAGGCTAAGACTTGTCCTTTTTTCTTCAAAATAATTTAGCACCCTCTATGCTTTATTGTTTCAGTTAAGAAATGTATTTTTGCATCCAATTACAGACAGATTTTGTTTTAAAAATCATATTCAATTTATATGGAGTATACATTCAACACGATAGAAGAGAAATGGCAAAAGTATTGGGCAGAAAACCAAACTTTCAAGGCTGAAGCCACAAGTAGCAAACCAAAATATTATGTTTTGGATATGTTTCCTTATCCTTCTGGAGCTGGATTGCATGTAGGACATCCATTAGGATATATTGCATCGGATATTTATGCGCGTTACAAAAGACACCAAGGATTCAATGTATTGCACCCTCAAGGGTATGATTCTTTTGGATTGCCTGCAGAACAATATGCGATTCAAACAGGACAACATCCTGCTATTACAACTGAGACGAACATTGCTACCTATAGAAAGCAATTAGACAATATTGGCTTTTCTTTTGATTGGTCCAAAGAAGTGCGTACTTCCAACCCAGCCTATTACAAATGGACACAGTGGATTTTTATCCAGTTGTTCAATTCTTGGTATGATACAGCCGAAGACAAAGCAAGAGATATATCAGAATTAGAAACGGTGTTTGCTACATCTGGAAACGGAAATATAGCTGCTGTTACAGACGAGGATATACCAGTTTTTTCTGCAGATACATGGAATACCTACGACCAAACAACCAAAGAAAATATATTACTACAATATAGATTGACGTATTTGTCAGAGACAGAAGTAAACTGGTGTCCTGTTTTAGGAACAGTATTGGCCAATGATGAAATTGTAAATGGTGTTTCTGAAAGAGGAGGACATCCTGTTGTTCGTAAAAAAATGAAACAATGGAGCATGCGAATTTCAGCTTATGCACAACGTTTGTTGGATGGATTAGAAAAAATTGACTGGCCACAGCCTTTGAAAGATTCTCAAACCAACTGGATCGGTCGTTCTCAAGGAGCAAGTGTTTCTTTTGAAGTTGCTACCGCCTCATCTGTTGAAAAAGCAGTAAAGTTATCCTTCAAAGAAATAGAAGCGCTAAAAGAAAAACGTGCGAATCCATCCAAAGCCGTAGCTTTGTTATGGAGCAAGTTGAGAAAGAAAAAAGGAACCTCAAAATTTAGAGCAAACTACACAATTGGTAAGTTAGTCGCGGATTTTGTTTGTTTCGAAAAACATACTATTGTAGAATTGGGCGGTAAACAAGACGCAACTGATAGGATCTCTTTTTTCGAGAAAGAAGGATTCACAGTGCTTACTGTAAACGCAGATACTATTGAGAAAAATGTAGCATCAGTAGTAGGTACTATTGAGACAGCTTTGCAGTTTTCGACACCACCTACAAAAGAAACGCAATCCGAACAAACGGAGACTAAGACAACTGCTTCAGCTACTATCGAAGTCTTTACAACGCGCCCAGATACGATTTTTGGTGTGACGTTTATGACTTTAGCACCTGAGCATGAGTTGGTGTCAAAAATCACAACTCCAGCACAAAAAGACGCTGTTGAAGCATATATAGCTGCCACGTCTAAACGAAGTGAACGTGAACGTATGGCTGATGTAAAAACCATTTCAGGTGTGTTTACAGGTGCCTATGCATTACACCCTTTTACGGGAGAAAAAGTAGCCATATGGATTGGAGACTATGTATTGGCAAGTTATGGTACTGGTGCTGTAATGGCTGTACCATGTGGAGACCAGCGCGACTGGGATTTTGCAAAACACTTTGGAATTGAAATAAAAAATATATTTGAGGGAGTAGATATTTCAGAAGCTGCCTGTGAAGATAAGAGTGCCAAAATAGCAAATTCTGATTTTTTAACTGGATTGACGGTAAAAAAAGCGACAAAATTAGCGATCTACGAGTTGGAGAAAAAGGGCGCTGGTGCAGGTAAAATCAATTACAGATTGCGCGATGCTGTATTCAGTAGACAACGTTACTGGGGAGAACCTTTTCCTGTATATTACAAGGATGGGTTGCCGCAAATGATTGCCACTGAACACTTACCTATAGTCTTGCCAGAAGTAGAAAAGTACTTACCTACAGATGATGGAAAACCACCTCTAGGAAATGCAACAGATTGGGCTTGGGATGCCAAAACGAATACGGTAGTTTCTAACGATAGACTTTCTGATGCAGAAGTATATCCATTAGAATTGAATACCATGCCTGGATGGGCAGGAAGTTCTTGGTATTTCAACCGTTATATGGACCCTACAAATGAAGGGGAATTCGTAAGCAAGGAAGCGTCGGAGTATTGGAAAGAAGTAGATTTGTATATCGGAGGATCTGAACATGCAACGGGACACTTATTGTACGCGCGTTTTTGGCAAAAGTTTCTTTTTGACAAAGGGCATCTCGCTGTGGATGAATTTGCAAAGAAATTGATAAACCAAGGGATGATTTTAGGAACGAGTGCATTCGTATACCGATTGGATGGGACACAAACTTTTGTTTCTAAAGGGCTGATCAATGGTCAAAATGTACAACCAATTCACGTAGATGTTTCTATGGTGAATTCAGCTGATGAATTGGATATAGAGGCTTTTAAAAGTCATCCTATGAACAAAGACTTTAAGAATGCAACTTTTGAATTGGAAGAAGGCGTGTATAAAGTTGGACGTGAGGTGGAAAAAATGTCGAAATCAAAATACAATGTAGTCAATCCAGATGCGATTTGTGCTGAATATGGAGCAGATGCATTGCGTATGTTTGAAATGTTTTTAGGACCTTTAGAACAAGCAAAACCATGGAAAACATCTGGAATATCAGGGGTGTATAGCTTTTTGAAGAAATTCTGGAGATTGTTCCATACGGAAACTGCTTTTGAGGTGTCAGATGCTGCAGCTACCAAAGAAGAACTGAAGACGCTTCACAAAACCATCAAAAAGGTACAGGAAGACATTGAAAACTTTTCTTTCAATACATCTGTGAGTACATTTATGATTGCTACCAATGAATTGGCAACAATGAAATGTAACAAGCGAAGTGTTTTAGAACCTATGTTGGTATTGTTATCTCCTTATGCACCGCATATAACGGAGGAGTTATGGAGTAAATTGGGACATACAACGTCAATTTCTACAACCGATTTCCCTGTCTTTGAAGCAAGTCACTTGGTAGAAAGTACCAAAGTATATCCTGTTTCATTCAATGGAAAAATGCGTTTTACATTGGAATTAGCCTTAGATTTGTCTAAAGATGAAATCGAAGCAGTTGTAATGGCACATGAAAAAACGGTAGCGCAATTAGATGGAAGAACTCCTAAAAAAATCATTATTGTACCTGGAAAAATTGTAAACATCGTAGGCTAGTCCTATTTTAAAATAAAATCCTATGAAAATCAATCGTCTAATTTATCCGCTATTTTTGCTAGTTGTACTGAGCTCATGTGCTTCAGATGAAGAAAAAATGACACAGTACATGTCAGGAAAATGGAAAACTACTTTTTTGAGTTTGGAAATGCCAACCTATCAAAACAGAGATACATTGGTAGCTTACAATATTGATTTTCTAAATCCAGACGATGCTGAAGCCAAAGCACTTGGAGATACTTATACTTTACACAATGCAGATGGTTCTTTTAAGACTTGGCAATCCAAAAGAGGGATCCCTTCACGGACGTTGAGTAAGGGGAAATGGCGCGTAACACTAGATTCTCTTTTTTATACTTTTGTAAGTAGAGATAGAGAAACAACAGTTTCTTTTGGATTGAAAAAAATAGAGGATGGCTTTTCAATCGAAATACTTCAAGATAGAGACAAGGATGGCGTAAAAGACGATACTTATTATTCAGAAACAGTAAGAGTTCCTGAAGATGTCAAAGAATAATTTATGGAGAAGATTCCTGTTTACGTTGAAATTATTGGTTTGTTAGCAGCCTGTTTGACAACGACTTCTTTTGTGCCACAGGTCTATAAAATTTGGAAGACAAAATCTACAGAAGGAATTTCTTTGACCATGTTTTTACTTTTTTTTGTGGGCGTACTTTTATGGCTTTTTTACGGTATATATTTGAATAGTATTGCGATGACCATTGCCAATATTGTGACAGGATCTCTAGCCTTAGTAATCATCTATTACAAGTTAAAATTGAAGTGATTTTTTCCTTCAGGATGGACTTGTGTCTTTTTTCACAAACCTATTTAATTTTTTACAGGCTCACTTTCAATTTTAGTTTTTGTAACTTTAACAAGTAGTTAATTATGAAAGGGATGAACTTTAGAAAATTATCACTTAGGACTCGCATTTTTGTTTCGATGATCTTTTTGATCTTATTGACTTATATTTTAATTGCGTTTACAACAATCCGACAGTACAATCAACAAACGTCAAAGTACAACTCAGGAAGATTTGAAAGAAAAGAAAGGGCGACACGCCTACGTATATCTCATGTTTTGAGCGATGCTGTATCGTCTTTGGATTCCAAGAGTCTAGAGCAAATTTTCTCTCGTAAAATTCACCAAATATCGTCAGTTCACAAATTAAACGTAACCATATACCATCTTGATGGTAGCCATTTGTTGAGTTCTGATTCACTGCATGCAACCAATGAATTAATAGACCAAGCAACTTTAAATGCATTAAAAAAACAGCAAGATAAACGCTTGTTGTCTTCTACAAAGATTGATGATAAAAAGCTGCAATCTTCTTATACCTATTTGTACAATAATGCAGGCCAAGCTATTGGAGTTCTCAAACTCTATTATTTACAAGACAATTCAGAGCAAGATAAAAACCTAAGAGAGTTTTTAATTCGATTGGCAGGAGTTTATTTATTGATGTTTGTCATAGCTATTGCCATTGCTTATTTCTTGTCGAGTTATATCACACATTCTCTAAAGACCATTGTAGAGAAAATTGATAAGACAGGTTTGAATACGAAGAATGAAAAGATATTTATGGAAAACACCTCTGTTGAGATTCAAAAGTTGGTTTTTTCTTACAATAATATGATAGACCAATTGGAAGAGAGCGCTACTAAGCTAGCCGCTTCTGAGAGAGAGCAAGCGTGGAGGGATATGGCCAAACAGGTAGCACACGAGATAAAAAACCCATTGACTCCGATGCGATTGTCTGTACAAAGTTTTGAAAGGAGATTTGACCCCCAAGACCCCGAAATTAAGAACAAATTAAAAGAGTACAGTGAAACACTCATACAGCAAATAGATGTAATGAGTTCCATCGCCTCTGCATTTTCTAATTTCGCACAAATGCCAGTGCAAAAAAAGGAAGATATTGAATTGGTAGCTGTGGTAAAAATGGCTTTGGATATTTTTTCTGATAATGCCATCAACTTTACAAGCGATATTGAAGAAGCTTGGCTTAACTTAGACAAAAATCAATTGATACGAGTAGTCACAAACATTGTCAAAAATGCCATCCAAGCCACTAAAGAGATTGACAAACCTATTATAGATGTTTCTTTATTGGACGAGCCTGCCTCCTTCGTGATATTGGTTTCAGACAATGGTACTGGAATTGAAGAAACTCTAAAACCCTATATTTTTGAACCGAGATTTACTACAAAAACTAGTGGGATGGGGCTAGGGCTAGCCATGACTCAAAAAATTATAGAAGCTTACGGAGGTACCATAACTTTTGTTTCTAAAATAGGAGAAGGAACTAGTTTTACAGTACGTATTCCAAAAGCCTAGGACTTCTTGTTTTTTTATTTCGATATCTATGTAAAGAATACTTATATTGCGTTACAAACCAATATATCGCTATGGATTTTACCAATATTACACTTACAAGCCTTAAAGAAGGGGTGGCTTTGGTTACTGTAAACAGACCCAAAAAATTAAACGCCCTCAACAGTCTTACTATTTCAGAGTTGAGTACCGCATTTGCGCATCTTGAAGGACAGACGGACATCCGAGTAGTTATACTGACTGGAACTGGCGACAAAGCATTTGTAGCAGGAGCTGATATTTCAGAATTTGCAGATTTTTCAAAAGAAGAAGGACAAGAACTCTCCAAAAAAGGACAAGATTCGTTGTTCAATCGTATAGAGAATTTTAGAAAACCTGTGATTGCAGCTGTCAATGGCTTTGCGCTTGGAGGTGGTTTGGAATTGGCAATGGCTTGTCATTTTAGAATCGCTTCTGATACTGCTAAAATGGGATTGCCTGAAGTTTCTTTAGGAGTGATTCCTGGTTATGGAGGTACGCAAAGATTGCCGCAATTGATTGGGAAAGGAAGAGCTTTAGAGCTGATTGTAACGGGAACTATGATTGATGCTACAACAGCTAGTGCCTACGGTCTAGTAAACCATGTCGTTGCACAAGAGGAACTGTTAGAAACCTGTCTCAAAAGAGCTCATAAGATTTTGCAGAATTCACCCAATGCCATCGGAAATGCGATTCAGGCAGTAAACGCTGGCTATAAAGAAGAGAAAGATGGATATTCTGAAGAAATAGTTCAGTTTGGAGCTTGTTTTGGAACTCCTGAATTTGAAGAAGGAACCCAAGCTTTTCTAAACAAACGCAAAGCAAAATTTTAAACTGATATACCAAACTCCCCCAACTTAATTATGAAAAAAGTTTTTCTTTCACCCCTATTAATTTTTCTATTTACACTGCTCACAGTCAATTCTCAAAACCGTCCAAATATCATTTTGATGATGGCAGACGATCTGGGTTGGGGTGATACAGGGTACAATGGAAACAAAATCATACAAACACCACACTTAGACCAAATGGCTGCAGAAGGAATACGTATGAACCGTTTTTATGCTGCCTCTGCGGTCTGCTCACCAACACGAGCAAGTGTACTCACAGGTAGGAACCCATATAGAACCGGTATTTTTACAGCCAATCAAGGGATATTACGTCCAGAGGAAATTACATTGTCTGAAATCTTAAATGAAGAAGGTTATGCTACAGGACACTTTGGAAAGTGGCATTTAGGGACATTGACTCACTCCGAAAGAGATGCTAATAGAGGAAAACCAGGAAATCTCAAGAATTTCAATCCACCAAGTGCGCATGGATATACCGATGCTTTTGTCACTGAATCCAAAGTACCTACTTACAACCCTATGATTCATACAGACATTAAAAACCCAAACTCTCCCAAAAATGGAACTCCATTTGGTACTAGTTATTGGGATATTGAGGGGAACAAGGTGACATCGAATTTGGAAGGAGACGACAGTCGTATCATCATGGATCGAGTATTGCCATTTATAGATACTGCAAAATCTCAGAACAAGCCTTTTGTGGCTGTTGTATGGTTCCATACCCCACACAAGCCTTGTGTTGCGGGGCCTAGACATTTGGAACTTTACAAAGATCAGAATTTGTCTATGCAGCACTACGCAGGATGTATAACTGCGATGGACGAACAAATTGGACGTTTGAGAAAACACCTTGCCGCACAAGGATTGGACAAAAATACCTTGCTGACTTTTTGCAGTGACAACGGACCAGAAAATGGCAACCCTGGTTCATCAGGTCCTTTTCGTCAGCGTAAAAGATCCATGCACGAAGGAGGAATTCGCGTTCCAGGTTTGATGGTGTGGCCTGAAAAATTCAAAACACCGATTGTGAGCAATACCCCTTTTGTTACTTCAGATTATTTGCCGACTATTCTAGATGCTCTTTCTCTAAAACAAGACCCAAATATTGTGTTGGACGGAGAAAGTATGTTACCTCTTTTAACAGGTGAAAAAGAGAAGAGAACTGCTCCTGTAACCTGTATGTTATCCTCTAAATTAGCCTCTCAAAATAAAAACTACAAGCTGTATGCTGAAAATCAAATATTCGAGTTGTACGATATGCAAAAAGATTCTTTGGAGGGACAAAATATTATTGACAAACATCCTGAACTAGCAAACGAAATGAAAGCATCATTTTTAGATTGGCTCTCAACAGTTCAAGCGAGTTTTGAAGGAAAAGAATACGGAACAGTATCGTTGGAAAGAACAAATCAAAATTGGTCATCTCCATTGATTAAAAAGATCAAAAAAATAAAAAAGAAAACTAAGAAAAAGAAAAACAAACAAAAGAATGCCAAAAAGAAACAACAAGCTAAAGAATAGTCAGACTTGTAAATATAATTATAGCCCACTTAATTCATTTTAAGTGGGCTATTTTTATTTTTAGCATTTCCCTTCCCACTCAGCATAAAATTGATCAAGGAAAGTAAGCATAAAGTCATGCCTTTCTTGTGCTATTTTTTTTCCTGACACCGTATTAAATTTGTCTTTTAGCAATAATAGTTTTTCGTAAAAATGATTGATGGTAGGAGCGGTAGATTTTTTGTATTCCTCCTTTGTCATTTTAAGGTTGGGTGCGATACTAGGATCGTAGAGTGCCCTGTTTTTAAAACCGCCATAGTTAAAACAGCGTGCAATACCAATAGCTCCAATAGCATCCAAACGGTCGGCATCCTGAACGACCTCTAGTTCTTTAGAGTGGAATTGTTGTTCGAAATTTCCACCTTTGAAAGAAATGTTTTCAATGATTTTACAGACGTGTTCAATAATTTCTGAGGCTACATTTTTAGAGTTCAAAAATTCAGCAGCCATTCTAGGGCCAACAGTTTCGTCTCCATTGTGGAATTTAGAATCGGCAATATCGTGTAACAAAGCTGCAAGTTGCACCACGACTAGTGAAACATCTTCCGTTTTAGCAAGGGTAGTTGTACTTTTATACACGCGTTCGATATGAAACCAATCGTGTCCTCCCTCAGCGCCTGCTAAGGTTTCTTTTACAAATAAAATAGTGTCTTTAATAAGTTGTTGTGTCTCCATGCTGTAAAATAACGGAATAAAATTCAATCTATAAGCGTTTCAAAAAGAGTATATTTGCATTTAATTCAACAAATAAATAGCGTAAAGTGTCTTATATCCTACATATAGAAACAGCAACAAAAAATTGTTCTGTCAGCATTGCCAAATCAGGTGAATTAATCGCATTGAAAGAACTCAATACTGGAGGTTATTCTCATGCAGAAAAATTACATGTTTTTATAGAGGAAGCCTTGTCAGAAGCAGGCTTACAGATTTCAGATCTGTCTGCAGTTTCTGTGGGTAAAGGACCAGGTTCTTATACAGGTTTGCGCATTGGGGTTTCTGCGGCCAAAGGCATTTGTTTCGCTTTGGACATTCCTCTTATAGCGATTGCGTCTTTGACTGTTTTAGCACATGCAGTAAAAGCGGATACAGGTAGTATTATTCCTTTGTTGGATGCGAGAAGGTTGGAGGTGTACAGTGCTGTTTTCAATGTAAATCATTCGCTTGTAAGAGAAACACAAGCAGAAATTATTGATACAACCTCATTTGAGTCTTATTTGGAAAAAGGAAAAGTGTTTTTTGTCGGAGATGGAGCTGAAAAGTGCAAAGCATATATACAGCATGAGAATGCCAATTTTATAACGGATGCTTATCCATCTGCCAAAGAAATGTGCGCACTTTCCTATGAGCGCTTCTTACACGAAGATTTTGAAGATGTCGCCTATTTTGAGCCTTTTTATTTGAAAGATTTTGTAGGTACAAAACCTAAAAAAAGAGCTTAATTTTTTTCGAAAGTTATCTCTTATCTGTGAATTGTAATCGTGGGATTGAAATATGGAGATATTGCACAATAAAAATGAATTTTAAGAGTTATTAGCAGGTTGTATAATTGAAGAAGATGGAAGAGGTTGTAAAAAATACAAATTGGTACGCACTTGTATGCAAATCAAGAGCAGAAAAAAAAGTATTCTCGCGTTTGTCAGAAGCTGGACACGACGTTTTTCTTCCTTTGCTTGTTGAACTAAAGCAGTGGAGTGATCGTGTTAAAAAAGTCGAAAAACCGTTAGTACCCTCCTATGTATTTGTCAACACAGAAGAGAAGAACCTCAATGCCTATTTAGAGGATATAGGCGTAGTACGGGTTTTCAAATTTCTTGGAAAGCCAGCTGTCATTACTCACAAAGAAATAGAGGTATTGAGAATCTTGGTGCAAGAAGAAGTTGCCCCTGCTTTTCTAGACAGAGAAAAGTTGCCCAAAGGAACACCTGTTCAAATAGTCAAAGGACCTTTTAAAGGTTTAGACGCTCAATGTTTACAATACCAAGGTAAATATAGAATCGTAATAGAAACAAAGGCTCTAGGAGTTGCTATTGCATTGAATGTTCCTTTAAACTTTGTAGAAAAACAATAAGCTCTTTGTGCTTAGCGTAATAATCGGAGGATTTATTTGATATCTTCTTTAGGAGTTGTTTCTTTGTACATATTTTAATTTATGAAAGTAGTAAAAACAACAATTCCCGATGTACTTATCTTTGAGCCAACCGTATTTGGTGATCATAGAGGGTACTTTATGGAGACCTTTCGTACAGACGAAATTCAAAAACACATTGGGGAAGTAAATTTTGTGCAGGACAATGAGTCTGTCTCTTCCTACGGTGTTTTAAGAGGGTTACACTATCAAAAACCGCCTTTTACCCAAAGTAAGTTGGTGCGCGTCATGCAGGGAGAGGTATTGGATGTTGCGGTTGATATTCGCAAAGGTTCCCCTACATACGGCCAGTATGTTGCCGTTTTATTGACAGGAGAAAATAAAAAACAATTGTGGGTACCCAAAGGGTTTGCTCATGGTTTTGTAGTATTGAGTGAAACAGCTCAGTTTGCATATAAGTGCGATAATTATTACACCCCTTCTCACGATGCAGGAATCGCTTGGGATGATAAAGTACTGGATATAGATTGGAGCTTGGCTTTGAAAGATGTAAAATTATCCGAAAAAGACAAAACCCAACCTGATTTTTCTGAGGAATCTGTGTTTGATTATGAGGAGTTGAAAAATGAATACCGCTAAGATGAAACTACTAGTAACAGGTGCCAATGGCCAGCTTGGGCAAGAAATAAAACAGCTTAGTTCAACAACAAAAGATGTACAATTTGTCTTCTGTTCACGTGATCAAGTAGACATTACAGATGCAAAGCAATTGACGGATTTTGTAGTGAAAAATGAGATTACTGCCATCCTTAACTGTGCAGCTTATACAGCGGTAGATACAGCAGAGTCTGATACAGAAAACGCCTATCAAATCAATGCAGTAGGTCCAAAAAATATTGGAGAAGTTGCTGCGAAATTGGACCTTTTGGTGTTGCATATCTCCACAGATTTTGTGTTTGATGGCAAGCATAACCTTCCCTACAAGGAAGAAGACGCGACAGCTCCTTTAGGGGTTTATGGAAATACCAAACTTCAGGGAGAACAGGCATTACTGGCAACTTTACCCACTGCAACCATTATCAGAACTTCTTGGTTGTACAGTGCTTCAGGAAGTAATTTTCTCAATACAATGCTGCGTTTAGGTACAGAGAGATCTGAACTCAATGTTGTTTTTGACCAAATTGGAACTCCTACCTATGCTAGGGATTTGGCTTCAGCCTGTGTTGCCGTTTTACAACAACAAATCAACGGGAATTCAAATCGAGGAATTTTTCATTATTCCAACGAAGGAGTGGCCTCTTGGTATGACTTTGCAACAGCTATTATGAGACTAGCAGATAAAAACTGTAAGGTCTATCCAATAGAAGCGGTTGCCTACCCGACACCCGCAAAAAGACCCGCATACAGTGTTTTAAACAAATCAAAAATAAAAACAGCTTTTGAGTTAGAGATCCCACATTGGGAGACTTCCTTAAAAAAATGTATCTCTTTTGTAGAAAAGCAAAAGAAGATTAATTAATATTGCTAAAAAAAATATGAAAACAATAGCTATTACAGGAGGCGCAGGTTTTATAGGATCTCACGTAGTGAGGTTGTATGTAAACAAGTACCCAAATTATAAAATAGTAAACATAGACGCACTTACCTATGCTGGGAATTTGGCGAACCTTACAGATGTTGAGACTAATGAGAACTATGTTTTTGAAAAAGCAGACATTGTCAATGCCGACGAAATGTTCCAACTTTTTGAGAAATACCAATTTGACGCAGTGATACATTTGGCAGCGGAATCTCATGTAGATCGTTCTATCAGCAACCCGACAGAGTTTGTATTTACCAATGTGATTGGTACTGTAAATTTATTGAATGCAGCGAAGAAAACTTGGGAAGGAGACTTTACAGACAAATTATTTTACCACGTCTCTACTGATGAGGTGTACGGTTCTTTAGGTGAAGAAGGTTTGTTTACTGAAACGACCAAATACGATCCACACAGTCCTTATTCAGCTTCTAAAGCAAGTTCTGATCATTTTGTACGTGCTTATGGAGACACCTATGGACTTCCAGTGGTAATTTCCAACTGTTCTAACAACTATGGGTCCTATCAATTCCCGGAAAAATTAATTCCTTTGTTTATCAATAATATTGTAAACAACAAAGCCCTACCGGTTTATGGAAAAGGAGAAAACGTAAGAGATTGGTTGTGGGTAGAAGACCATGCTAGAGCTATCGATGTAATTTTTCACGATGGAAAATTAGGAGAAACCTATAATATTGGTGGACACAACGAATGGACCAATATCGATTTGATCAAAGTGATGTGTGCCATCATGGATCAAAAGTTAGAAAGAGAAAATGGTACCTCTGAAAAGTTAATTACGTATGTAAAAGACAGGGCAGGACACGATTTGCGTTATGCTATTGATGCTACAAAACTACAAAACGACTTGGATTGGAAACCTAGTTTACAGTTTGAAGAAGGCTTGGAAAAAACCATCGATTGGTATTTGAGCAATTCTGAGTGGATGGAAAATATCACGAGTGGTAATTACCAAGAGTACTACGAGAATCAATATAAAAACAGGTAATAAATTTTAGTCTATGAAAGGAATTGTATTAGCAGGAGGTTCAGGAACACGTTTGTATCCCATCACAAAAGGAGTATCCAAGCAGTTATTGCCTATTTTTGACAAACCCATGATTTACTATCCCATCAGTACCTTGATGCTGGCAGGGATACGTGAAATATTAATCATATCTACACCACAGGACACCCCTTTGTTTGAGCACTTGTTAGGAGACGGTAGCCAATGGGGTATCGAATTGTCCTATGCAGTACAGCCTTCACCAGACGGATTAGCCCAAGCGTTTATCATAGGGGAATCTTTCATTGGAGATGACAATGTGTGTTTGGTATTGGGAGACAATATATTTTACGGACACGGTTTTTCTGGGATGTTACAAAATGCTGTAGCACACGTAGAGAAGGAAAACAAAGCCAGTGTGTTTGGTTATTATGTAACCGATCCAGAACGTTATGGTGTGGCTGAGTTTGATGCTGATGGCAATGTCATTAGTATTGAGGAAAAGCCTGAAAAACCAAAATCGGATTATGCGGTAGTTGGTTTGTATTTTTATCCAAATTCCGTTATTGAGATTGCTAAAAACATCAAACCATCCGATAGAGGAGAACTAGAGATAACAACAGTAAACGAAACTTATTTGCAGCAACAATCCCTCAAGATGAGTTTGATGGGTAGGGGATTTGCTTGGTTGGATACAGGAACACACCAATCTTTGTTGGAAGCTTCTAATTATATTGAGACCATTCAAAATCGTCAAGGACTGATGGTTTCTTGTTTGGAAGAAATAGCCTGGAGAAAAGGATGGATTTCTGATACTCAATTGCAAGAATTAGGAGAAACACTGCAAAAAAACCACTACGGGAAATATTTGTTAGATCTCTTAAAATAGAGAACTGAATTATTTTTCATGTAGTATCTTTGTTCACTTAAACAATCAATTTTGAAAATACTAGTTACAGGAGCAGCAGGATTTATTGGGTTTCACTTGTGTAAATCACTCTTAGAAAAAGGTCATACAGTAGTTGGGATTGACAATATCAACGACTATTATGAGGTATCTTTAAAATATGCGCGTTTGTCAGAATTGGGAATTGCAAAAGAAGGAGCCTCAGAATTTTTAACCTCTGTAACAAGTACCTTGTATCCGGATACATTTCAGTTTGTAAGAATGCAATTGGAAGATAGGGATGCCTTGCCTGCATTGTTTGAAAAACACAAATTTCAAGTAGTGTGCAACCTTGCAGCACAAGCTGGGGTTCGCTACAGTATCGAAAATCCCTCTGCTTATGTCGATAGTAATATAGTTGGATTTCTCAATATATTAGAATGCTGTAGACACCATGAGATAGCGCATTTATTATATGCAAGTAGTTCCTCTGTCTACGGAGAAAACAAAAAAACGCCTTTTGCTACAGAAGATACGGTAGACCATCCTATAAGCTTGTATGCAGCAACTAAGAAGAGCAATGAGTTGATGGCGCATACCTACAGTCACTTGTACGGCATACCTACAACAGGATTGCGCTTTTTTACTGTATACGGTCCATGGGGAAGGCCAGACATGGCGATTTATTTGTTTGCAGACGCAATTGCAAATGACAGACCCATCAAAGTCTTTAACAACGGAAAAATGTCAAGAGATTTTACATATGTCGATGATATCGTTCATGGAATTGAGATCTTATTGGCTAATAAACCCGTAAAGACTGAAAAAGCTCCCTACAGAATAGCGAACATAGGAAATGGAAAACCTCAGTCTTTGGGTGATTTTATAAAGGCTATTGAAACGAGTTTTGACAAAGAGGCTCAAAAGGAGTTTTTGCCTATGCAAGCAGGAGATGTTCCTCAAACTTGGGCTGATATTTCTTCTCTAGAAAAAATGGGCTATAAAAGTAAGACTACAATTGACGAGGGAGTTCTTAAGTTTGTCAACTGGTTCAAGGAATACCATAACAAATAGTATTTTTTTTGTTGTTGCGCATAGGTAGGTACTTATTATTGACTTAAACTTACAATTTATTAATGTGTCACCTCAAAAAAAATTGTATTTTTGTCACCCTTAATTGATTTTTTCTAAAAGATTCAAAGTCAATCATGGGTAGTGTTACAGATAGTATTTCTGTGAGCTACAAAAGCGTCTAAAGTCATATTTTAAAATTTAAAATGGGACTGAGGACTGCGAAGCTGTGCTTTATTAAAAAAATGATATGGATAGATTTTCTAAAATAGAACTACAAGGAAAAACAATTGTAGTGACAGGTGGTGCCGGTTTTATCGGTTCCAATTTAATTGCAGTGTTGCTAGAAAAAGGCAACAAGGTCGTGTGTCTTGATAATTTTGCCACGGGTAAAGAAGAAAATGTAGCGCCTTTTTCAGGTGATGCAAACTTTACATTGGTAAGAGGAGACATACGAAATTTAGAAGATTGTCAAAAAGCAGTCACAGGAGCAGATTATGTTTTGCACGAAGCAGCTTTAGGTTCTGTACCAAGATCTATCAAAGATCCAGTTACGACCAACGATGTCAATGTGAGTGGTTTTTTAAACATGCTTGTTGCATCTCGTGATGCAGGTGTCAAGCGATTTGTCTATGCCGCGAGTTCCTCTACCTATGGAGATTCCAAATCATTGCCTAAGGTAGAAGAGGTGATTGGGAAACCATTGTCACCCTATGCTATTACTAAATATGTAAATGAATTGTACGCAGATACTTTTTTCAAAGCCTATGGTTTTGAGACCATTGGTTTGCGTTATTTCAATGTTTTTGGAAGAAAACAAGACGCTGATGGTGCTTATGCTGCTGTGATACCTAAGTTTGTTGGGCAATTTGTAAAGTACGAATCTCCAGTCATCAATGGTGATGGAGAGTACTCTAGGGACTTTACCTATATCGACAATGTAATTCAGATGAATTTATTGGCTTTGACTACTGAAAACAAAGAAGCGGTAAATCAAGTGTATAATACGGCATTTGGTTCGAGAGCGACCTTGAATGATTTGGTGGTTTCTTTAAAAGAATATTTGTCAGAATTTGACCCAAAAATAAAAGAAGTTGAAATCAAATACGGTCCCAACAGAGCAGGAGATATTCCGCACTCTTTGGCCAGTATAGAAAAAGCAAAAACACTTTTGAACTACGACCCTCAGTTTTCACTCAAAGAAGGACTGAAGGAAGCGGTACAATGGTATTGGGATAATTTATAAGTAGCACTAAACAGTTAATAAAGAAACAATGAAAGCTACTAATTTCGCACTTATAGGAGTTGCAGGTTATATTGCTCCAAGGCATTTGAAAGCGATCAAAGATGTCGATGGCACCTTGATTGCAGCCCTAGACAAGCACGACAGTGTGGGGGTCTTGGACAGTTACTTTCCAGATACAGACTTTTTTGTGGAGTTTGAGCGTTTCGACAGGCATATAGAAAAGAAGAAAAGGGAAGACGATACGCAGTTAGACTATGTGAGTATTTGTACCCCTAATTATTTACACGATGCCCATATTCGTATGGCATTGCGTTCTGGTGCACATGCTATCTGCGAAAAACCATTGGTGTTGAATCCTTGGAATTTAAATGCCTTGCAGGACATTGAAAAAGAAACTGGGAAAAAAGTATATACAATTTTACAATTGCGTTTGCATCCTAGCATCATTGCCTTAAAAGAAAAGATACAAAACGGACCTAAAGACAAGGTCTATGATGTAGACCTTACCTACCTTACCTCTAGAGGAAATTGGTACCACGCCTCTTGGAAAGGAGATGTAGCCAAATCAGGAGGTGTAGCTTCCAATATTGGAGTTCATTTTTTTGACATGCTTTCCTGGATTTTTGGTAGTGTAAAAGTAAACAAAACTCACTTACACAGTTACGATCGAGCAGCAGGTTATCTAGAGTTTGAACAGGCACGTGTCAAATGGTTTTTGTCGATTGACAGTGAAGCGCTACCTATAGAGGTAAAAGCCAAAGGACAAAGAACTTACCGTTCAATTACCGTGGAAGGAGATGAGGTTGAATTCAGTGCAGGTTTTACCGAGTTGCACACAGAGAGTTATAAAGAAATACTTGCCGGAAATGGCTTTGGTTTGGAAGATGCTCGAACCTCCATTGAAATTGTACATGCAATACGAACGGCAACAATGAGTACGTTGACAGCAGGAGAATTTCACCCCTTTGTCAATTTAGAGCAGAGTAAGCATCCTTTTGAAAGAGAATAAATAAGAACAACCCCTAATATATTACAGAAAAACAAAAAATTATGAAAATAGGAATTATCGGACTTGGTTACGTAGGGCTACCCCTAGCACGTTTGTTTGCGACCAAGTATTCTGTTGTTGGTTTTGATATCAATACAGAAAGAATAGCGGAATTAAACGCTGGAAAAGACACTACTTTAGAAGTAGACGATGCAACATTGCAAGCAGTTTTACTAAAAGCACCTTCTACCGAAAACGGATTGTTGTGTAGCAACCAATTAGAACATTTAAAAGACTGTACCTATTATATCATCACAGTACCCACTCCTGTTGATAAAAACAACCGCCCAGTATTGACACCACTTGTAAAAGCAAGTGAAACCGTGGGATCTGTTTTGAAAAAAGGAGATGTGGTTGTCTACGAATCAACAGTATATCCTGGAGCAACAGAAGAGGAGTGTATTCCTGTTTTAGAGCGTGTATCGGGATTGACTTTTAATACTGATTTTTACGCGGGCTATTCCCCAGAGCGTATCAATCCAGGAGACAAAGAGCATACGGTAGAAAAAATCCTAAAAGTAACCTCTGGTTCTACACCTGAGGTTGGGTTGGAAATCGACAAATTGTACAACTCTGTGATTATAGCAGGGACACATTTGGCGCCCAATATCAAAGTAGCAGAAGCTGCAAAAGTAATAGAAAACTCACAGAGAGATATCAACATAGCCTTTGTCAATGAATTGGCAAAGATTTTCAATTTGATGGATATCAATACGCACGATGTATTGGAAGCTGCTGGTAGTAAATGGAATTTCTTACCCTTCAAACCAGGATTGGTAGGAGGACACTGTATCGGAGTAGATCCTTATTACCTAGCTCAAAAAGCTCAAGAATTTGGCTACCATCCAGAAATTATTTTGGCAGGGAGACGTATGAATGACAGTATGGGAGAGTATGTTGCTTCTCAGGTAGTAAAGTCAATGATTGCAAAAGGAGTGAATATCAACCAGGCTGAAATTTTGGTATTGGGAGTTACCTTTAAAGAAAATTGTCCAGATGTTCGAAACACAAAAGTGGTGGATGTCGTGGCGGCCTTGAAAGAATACCATACCGAGGTAAGTATCTACGATCCATGGGCCAATGTAGAAGAGGTACAACACGAATATAATTTAGTTTCAAGCAACACGTTGCCAACAAAGAAATTTGACGCGGTAGTATTGGCAGTTTCTCACGAAGAATTTAAAACTATTGATATCAAAAGTTTGCAAAAAGAAAAATCGGTATTGTACGATGTAAAAAACATCTATGCCGAAACTGAAAAGGACGCAGGATTATAAAATATAAAAATTTAAATCATGAAAGTAGGAATTACATTCAGTGCATTTGATTTGTTACACGCAGGTCATATCACCATGCTAGAAGATGCCAAACGCCAATGCGATTATTTGATCTGCGCATTGCAAACTGATCCCACTTTGGACAGGCCTGAAAAAAACAGACCGATTCAATCCGTAGTAGAAAGATACATACAATTAAAAGGCTGTCGTTTTGTGGATGAGATCATACCTTATGCTACAGAGCAAGACTTAGAAGATATATTGCGTTCCTGTAAAGTAGATGTTCGTATTATCGGAGAGGAATATGCCAATAAAAAGTTTACGGGAAGAGCCTACTGTGAAGAAAAGGGAATCCAATTGTATTTTAACAAGCGTGAACACCGTTTTTCAAGCTCAGGTTTGCGAAGAGAGGTGCATGACAAAGAAAAATTAAAAGATAAGTAACTATTTGTTTTTGAGTTTTTTAAAAGTAACATACGTTTATAAATAGGCTAATTGTTTTTAGGAACACAAAGAAACAGTACATTTGCAAAAAAAAATATGAAAATAGGAATCACTTTCAGTGCATTTGATTTGCTACATGCAGGTCATATCACCATGCTAGAAGACGCAAAACGTCAATGCGATTACTTGATATGCGCATTGCAGACTGATCCAACTTTGGACAGGCCAGAAAAGAACAAACCCATTCAATCCGTAGTAGAAAGATACATACAGTTAAAAGGCTGTAAGTTTGTGGATGAGATTATTCCCTATGCTACAGAGCAAGATTTGGAGGATATTTTGAGATCTTACAAAGTAGATGTTAGAATTATTGGTGAGGAATATGCCAATAAAAAGTTTACAGGAAGAGAGTACTGTGAAGAAAAAGGCATTCAATTGTATTTTAACAAAAGAGAACACCGTTTTTCAAGTTCAGGCTTGCGTAAAGAGGTACACGACAAAGAAGTATTAAAAGATAAAAAGAAAGCGCTGGTATAGCGTTTATATATATATGAACATAGCAGTTATAGGGTCAGGGTATGTCGGATTGGTTTCCGGTACCTGTTTTTCAGAAATGGGTAACAAAGTTACCTGTGTAGATATAGATCAATCTAAAATTGACAAGTTAGAAAAAGGAATACTTCCTATTTTCGAACCAGGTTTGGAACCAATGGTATTGCGAAATGTAGAAAAGAAGAATTTGTTTTTCACAACGAGTATGGCAGATGCCTTAGCAGATGCTGCTATTGTATTTATTGCTGTGGGAACTCCAATGGGAGATGACGGCTCTGCAGATTTGCAATATGTCTTGGCAGTAGCCAAGTCTATTGGTCAGACTATGCAAAAGCGATTGGTAGTTGTAGACAAGTCTACTGTGCCAATTGGAACTGCTGATAAGGTAAGAGCGACCATTCAAAAAGAATTGGATGCTAGAAACTCTGACTTGTTGTTTGATGTAGTTTCTAACCCTGAGTTCTTAAAAGAAGGAGCGGCTATCAATGACTTTATGAAACCTGATCGCGTTGTGATTGGTAGTGATACGGACTATGCTAGAGATACAATGAAAGAATTGTACACGCCTTTCTGTATGTCTCACGAT
>JBELHA010000015.1:0-53051 GCA_042091695.1 Flavicella sp. | reverse complement strand
AAATACCTAAAATTTATGACCAAAAGGGTAAAAAGTGATGCCAAAGCAATGCAGCAGTTTTATTGTTTGCTAAAACACTTGCGGAAACCTCATATAACACAATTAGAAGACTTATCATTTTCTTAGAATTATACTAGTCATAAAAACAAAAGTCCCTTAAAAAGAGACTTTTGGATATTGTTTAAGTTTTTTAGTGGCTTGTGCAACGGTTACCCGTGTTGGCAATAGTTTTTATTCCTTCTTTTTAATCCTTGATGGATTAGTCTTAAAGACATGTCCAAATAGTAATGCGAAAATGGAATAGACTGCAGTTAACAAAATAACTATTTCAGAATGGGTTTGAATTTTAGTGATGATTTTAATCAAAGCCAATGCCCCAATAGTAAAATGCATGAAATTACCAATAGCTATTGGCCGATTGTAAATACCACCAATTAGAGATCCTTTTGCCATCCAATTCAACATTGCGAATCCGAGATAAAGAGCACCTAATAATTGTAGTGACAAAGTTGATATTGGGTTTGGCGTTACGCTCAGACTTAAGATAATTTCATCAGGTATAAACGTGAAAGAGATTCCTAGACCACCTAAAAAAATACAGCTTGAAATCATTAATATTTTAGTATTCATTCTTGTTTTTTAATTATTGCCAACGTCTGTATAAAGTGCACTCTATACACTTTATCCACCCCATATGGGTGTATAAACGCACCTTTGTTATATTTATTTATTTTCCACACACTCAAAAGTATACTATTTGAATATCTAAAAAAAGAAAAAAGGATTCTTAATTAGTATAGTATAGCCATCCCCTTTATTTGTGAATTTAGGTGCTGTTGTAGTAAGTAATACTAGCATACCTATATTCAAATCAACCATGATTTGTTACAGGTTTTGATTTGTTTTTTGATTGAGAGGAAATAGCCATAAACGATAGTAAGAATCCAATACACAGATAGACGAAGCTATCATCAATAACTGAGTATAATGTAGTAACACCTTTGGTAGGTAGTTGTGAATACATGATTTTATCATGATCGTCAAAACTACTCATTTGTGATGCCATTTCACCGTATGGAGTAATTGCTGCAGAGAGTCCAAAACGCGTTGACCGAAGTACCGAGTGACCTTGTTCAACAGCTCTAAATGCTGCCATTTCTGTATGAACAGGGTCGATGCCTCTCCAATCACTTGACGGGAGCATAACCATATCTGCTCCTAATGCACCATACCCTTTTGCCAGATACGGAAAATCATAGTCATAGCAAATGGCGGCAGCAACTTTTGTCCCTTCAATGTCAGCAACTTTTAAAGGTGATTTTCCTTGTACAGCGGGTTCTCCAGGCACGGGTTGGTGCTTGAGGTATGTATGCCTAATGTTTCCTGAAGCATCGATAAACTGGTATTTGTTCTCATACTTCAAGGGAGCTTGTGAAATGGGTTTTACATAAGATGCTACCAAAGTGATATTGAGTTCAGCAGCCAGTTCCTTAATCGCATTAATCCATTCATTCTCTTCTTCAGGCATTACAAATAAGGCAGCTTCGTTCCATGATATTATTGTAGCGCCACCGTATGCGGCAGTTCTAGTTCGTTTGAACAATGCTTTTCTAGTGTTTTCATTTTGTTCCCTAGATGGCAATGGCAAACCACTTACTTTCGAGTCTGTTCCTACTGCTGCAACAGTTACACTGTCATTACCATTGCCTTTGCTCATGTCGTAACGGATGGATCCAAAAACAATGAATAGGAGTAGCATGATTAACGGAAGTTGAAATGTTGGAATAGAGATTTTTCTTTTGGTGATGACAGTAGCAATGGAGACATTGACCCAATAAACTAAAAAGCTGAGTCCAGCCAAGCCAAACAAGGAAACTGTTTGAATAAGTGATACATTATCATGCATGGTATATGCAGCTACTCCCCAACTGGCAAGAGGTGTAAATGTGTATTGAATCCATTCCATAACAATCATGACGACAGGAAATAGAAACAGCGCATATTTCTGATTTTTAAATTTACTCCAGATCAAGTATCCCGGTAGGTGAAACAAACTAATTGGGATCGAGTAGAGAAAGACCAACACTAATGGAATAGGATCGCTAATAATTTTGGTTACAATAAGGGACCAAGCCAAAATTAAAGCGATAAAAAAGGTCACCCTTGACTTCCAACCTTTTGTGAGATTTAGATATATTAAAAATGGAACACTTGAAATCCAAGCCATGACTTCAATACTAAAGGTCATGTGTGTAAGGACCATGCTAACTATTCCAATTACGAGATACCAAAGTGGATTTATTTTTTCTACATGGTATTTTTCTGTGTGGTTACTTGATAATGCTTTCATCTTTCTTTGTTTTTAAGTTTTCAGCAAAGGTTGATGATGCGGTTTTCAAATTCATTATCATTTGATAAAAGATGTGCCTTACTCTAAGAGTCCCCTTCGAAGCCTGCTCAAGGAAATATTTGTAATTCCCAAATACGAGGCAATGTCAACATGTGAGATTAGATTTTCTAGAAAGTGATATTTTTTTCTAAAAAGAAGGAGTCTTTCTTTCGCATCCAAGGAGGCGAGTGCAATTTCTTTTTCAACTTTTGCAAGCAATTCGTGTTGTAACACCATATTTCCAAACTCGCGTATGTCCATGTGATTGATCATTAACTGTTCAAACTTGTCGGCGTTCAAACTGGCTACAGTCAGCTTGGTAAGTGCTTGAAAGTTGAGGTGAGAAATCTGATTGGCTGTTCTCGTTTTATTCGGAGAAAGTACACTGTCTTCAAGAAAATAAGATATAGTTACCTCCTTTCCTTCTGGGCTTAGCAAAAAGCTTCGGCAGACACCTTCGAAAACAAAGTATTCCTTGATGTTTTTTTTGCCACTATCAATAAACACATCTCCTTTTTCGTAAACCTCAAGTGAAATCAAATCACTTATCAAATCTAAAGACACCTCTGATACAGGAGACACTTTGTTGACTAGGGGTCTTGTTTGTTCTTTAATTTGATCGAAATTCATGACTATCTTTTATTTGCTAAAATATCAATATGAAGTGCACGCTGTTCTCATTATCATGCCAATAAGGAGGTATAAACGCACCTTTGTTACGTTTATTTGTTTTATGTACATTCAAAAGTATATTATTTAAACCCTTAAAAAAAGAAAAAGGCTTATCAATTGGTATGCTGCTTACATCCCATTTGTTCGTGAAATTGGTATCCATTGCTGATGAAATTTTACCCACCAATACAATCATAAATACCTTTAGACTATAATAGATGATTACATGTTTGATTGGGGCTGCTTTTAAAACTAGAATTTCAAGTTTTATTCACAAGAATTAGTTAACCAATTTATATAACTTTCAGTGTGCTATTAACTAAAACTACTATTGGTATAAAATCACACCTCAATCCATCCTTCTAAATACAATTGAGCGTTCCCGCCAATCAAAGTTCTTTCGCCTTTGTCAATACAATACAAGTCACCACCTCTTTTAGATAATTGTCTCGCAGTCAGTGCTTTCTTTTTGAGTTTTTCAGCCCACAAAGGAGTCAGGGATGTATGTGCAGATCCGGTCACTGGATCTTCATCTACGCCGCTTTGAGGCGCAAAAAAACGGGATACAAAATCGACAGTAGTACCTTGGGCTGTAACGATCAAACCACGAGCGTTTAATTTTGCGATTTCTGAGAAATTGGCATTGAGATTTTTGACCTCTTCTTCTGATTTTAGCACTGCAATTAAATCCGTTTTTCCACGAAATACTTCGATGGGTTTTGTGTTGATTCCTTGTGAAATAGTTTCGATTGCATCTTCTCTTTTTAGTACATCTGTAGGAAAATCCAAAAACAATACTCCGTCTTTTTTAAATACCTTCAAGGAACCACTCTTTTGAGTGTTGAATACGAGTTCTAAAACATCAGGTTCATAAAACTCAAACAACACATGAGCACTCGCAAGTGTTGCGTGTCCACATAAGTCTACTTCTACAGTGGGAGTAAACCAACGAATTTCGTATGCTGTTTTATTTTTGACGAGAAATGCAGTTTCTGATAAATTGTTTTCCTGAGCAATATTTTGCATCATGTCTTCTGACAGCCATCTGTCCAATACACAGACTGCTGCAGGGTTTCCTGAAAAAACTGTTTCTGAAAAAGCATCAATAGTATAGGTTTTTAGTTTCATTGTGGCGAGGTTTTAGTATGGATTTATTGCATATACGCTTCATTTTATATGCATCACTTTGCAATCTATTAATATTGTATATCAAATTAAGGTAAAATCTTTGAGATTTCCATAGCCCGTAAAACACTTTAACTGTCTTTGTTTTGTGTTTTTTTATATAAATGTACTTGTCCTTTTGGATGACATTTATTTTTTGTTTCTTTAGAACTCATTAAAAAAAGAATCCTATGTTCTTTAAAGTCTCGCATCTAGCGAATTATATTATTTTACTAAGTTTGATTTTTTGCTTTTCTAGTAAATCTCAAAATATGAATGTTGCTTCAAAGCAATACAACAGGCCTAATATAGTTGTTATTTATATGGATGATTTGGGGTATGGTGATATCGGAGCCAATGGAGCCTCTGAAATCAAAACCCCCAATATAGATGCTCTGGCACAAGGAGGTATTCGCTTTACCAATGGCTATGCAAGTTCTGCCACTTGTACTCCGAGTCGTTATGCCTTACTCACAGGTCAGTATCCTTGGAAAAACAAACGTGCTAAAATATTAAAAGGAACCGCACCTTTGATTATCAGTAAAACTCAAATAACCTTACCCAAACTGCTAAAACAAAATGGTTACCACACCGGGATTGTCGGAAAATGGCATTTAGGACTTGGTAGTGGAAATGTCAATTGGAATGAAAAAATTACACCAGGACCCAATGAAGTAGGTTTTGATTATTCCTATATCATGGCTGCTACCCAAGACAGGGTACCAACGGTATATATCGAAGATGGAATCGTAGTTGGCTTGGATAAGAATGACCCTATTGAGATCAATTATAAAAAGAACTTTCCTGGCCAACCTACGGGAAAAGACAATCCTGAACTACTTACGATGAAATGGTGTAATGGTCACAATAGTAGTATTGTAAACGGCATTTCAAGAATCGGTTATATGAAGGGAGGAGCTGCAGCAACATGGAGTGATATTGATATGGCAGATCATTTTCTAGACAAAGCGCAAAACTATGTAAAAGAACACAAGCAGCAACCTTTCTTTTTGTACTATGCTTTGCAACAACCGCATGTGCCAAGAATACCACATCCACGTTTTGTTGGAGTATCAGGTTTAGGGCCTAGAGGAGATGTAATTGTAGAAGCAGATTGGATGCTTGGTGAATTTATGAAAACTTTAGAGGAGACAGGTGTTTTAGACAACACCTTGATTTTCTTTTCAAGTGACAACGGTCCTGTTTTAAATGACGGTTATTATGACCAAGCGGTTGAAAAAATAGGAAAACACAAACCCTCTGGCGCTTTTAGGGGGGGTAAATACAGTTTGTTTGAAGCTGGAACCCACGTACCCTTTATCAGTTATTGGAAGGGCAAGATCCAACCCAAGGTCTCCGATGCCCTCGTGTGTCAAATCGATCTATTGGCCTCTGTTGCAAAAATCATAGGAGTGGGTATCAATGGGACAGATAGCAAAGATCTCTCGGATGTTTTATTGGGAAATAGTGATGCCGGAAGAGAGGAATTGGTGATAGAAGCCAAAATGAAAACCGCTTTGCGAAAAGGAGATTGGGTAATGATTCCCCCCTACAAAGGTAAGCCTGTGAACAAAAAGGTACATATCGAATTGGGAATATCAAAACAGTATCAATTGTACAATCTTAAAGATGATGTTGGGCAACAAAAGAACCTAGCTTCAGAGCTTCCTGAGAAATTAGAAGAGATGAAAACTAGTCTAGAACAACAGTTAAAAGGAGTTTCAGTGGGCGTCAAACCTTTGGGGTCACGATAGGTATACACAAAGTACAATAATTATATATAAATAATAGTGTCTATAGTCATCAAAATCATGTTAAAAAATCTAGATGTTATGTGTTTCAAATATCAATTTTTAGTAATTCTCTCATTTCTAATATGTACTCAGTATGTATCTAGTCAAATTAAGGGACACAATGGAATGGTAGTTTCAGACCATCACTTGGCATCTAAAGTAGGGGTGGCAATTTTAGAAAAAGGAGGAAACGCAATGGATGCGTCAATAGCAACAGCATTTGCACTCGCTGTAACACATCCCCAAGCAGGAAATATTGGAGGGGGTGGTTTTTTGGTGTTTCGAAATACTGAAAATAAAGTAACAACTATTGATTTTAGAGAAAAGGCTCCTTTGGCCGCAAGTCCCACTATGTTTCTAAACGAAGATGGATCACTCAATAAAGGTTCTAACCACAAAGGTTTGAAAAGTGTAGGTGTTCCAGGAACCGTAGCAGGATTGTATCTAGCTCATCATAAATACGGTTCTCTAGATTGGGCTTCTTTGGTTCAACCCGCAATTGATTTGGCAGCGGATGGTTTTCCGATCAGTCAAGCATTGTACGATTGGGGACAGTTGATAGCTTCCTGGTCAGAAGAAAAACAATTGGCCAAGGGGATGTTTAAAAACGAGCAAGGAGCAATGTTGCAAATAGGAGAGTTATGGAAACAAAAAGCATTGGCCAGTACTCTTACACATATCAGAGATAAAGGGGAAAAAGGATTTTACGAAGGGCCTGTCTCAGAAAAGTTTGTCACCTATATGAAAGCCAATGGAGGTATCATTACCAAAGAAGACTTGCATGCATACAAAGCTATCGAGAGGGCGCCTCTAAAAGGTACCTACAAAGGTTATGACTTGTATACCATGCCACCTCCTAGTTCAGGAGGGGTCGCATTGATAGAAATGATGAATATGTTAGAGTTGGCAGATTTTAAAACCAAGGATCCCAAAGACCTCCGAAACATACACCTACTAGCAGAAACCATGCGTAGAGCTTTTGCAGACCGAGCAGAACATTTGGGCGATCCTGATTTTAACAATGATATGCCTTTAGAAAAATTACTCTCCAAGTCATTTGCCAAACAGCGCTTTGAACATCTCGATATGGAAAAAGCTTCTGTGAGTGATGCCTCAAAATTTGGACAGTTGTATGATGGAAAAAATACCACACATTTATCGGTTATCGATAAAAACAAAAATGCAGTTTCGATGACCTATACTTTGGAACACTCCTTTGGTTCTGGAATGGGGTCAAGAGAATTGGGCTTTTTACTCAACAATGAAATGGGAGACTTCAATCCAAAAATAGGCTTGACAGACAGTATTGGTCATATAGGAACGCTTGCAAATAGTATCGCTCCTGAAAAACGTATGTTGTCTAGTATGAGTCCAACAATTGTTCTCAAAGACAACATGCCTTATTTGGTTATTGGTAGTCCCGGAGGACGTACTATAATAAATACAGTGTTTCAGGCAGTGTTAAATGTCCTTGAACACGGAATGGAAGTGGATGAGGCGATTGAAGCATTTAAAATTCACCACCAATGGTTACCAGACCAAATTTATTATGAAGAAGGAGATTTACCAAAAAGTACTTTAGACAGCCTAAAGCATATGGGACACCAATTGAAAGCTCGAAAATACTTAGGGCGTTTGATGGGTATCCGATACGATATCACTAATCGTGTTTTTATAGGTGCCTCAGACAGTTCAAGTCCCGATGGTGCTGCTATTTCCTTTTAAATTTCCTTCAAAAATAAACAGGGAGTATATTATTTAAAATATATATAAATCAAGATTTAGGTCATGTTTATTTTTGTGGTTGCATTTTTTTTTGATAATTTAACAGCTTATTAACTAATAATTTACAAAAATGAAAAATTTCATTACAATTTTATTGACAATTTTTGCTGTCAGTTTTGTGTCCGCACAGACCTCAGGAACGGTTGTTGACGCTAACAAAAACCCTCTACCAGGAGCAAGTGTTGTTATCAAAGGAACTACAACAGGAGCTACCACAGACTTTGACGGGCAATTTGCCATCAAAGCTGAAAAAGGAGACGTTTTAGTTGTGTCTTTTATCGGTTTCAATACCGAAGAAGTAAGCTATGAAGGTGGAAGCATCGAAGTAGTATTACAAGAAGGACAAGTGTTGGACGAGGTATTGGTAACGGGTAACCGTTCTAAGCCAAGAACTGCAATCAATTCGCCTGTGCCAATTGATAATATAAAGGCTTCTGCTATTACCAATGTCGGTGAGGCATCTATAGAAAGAGCATTGACTTTTGCAATTCCTTCTTTTAACTCTCAAGATCAAGCAATCTCGGATGCAACTGCAGGATTTAGTCCAGCGGATATTCGTGGATTAGGACCTTCTAGAACGTTGGTATTGATCAATGGAAAAAGAGTAAATCAACAAGCGCAAGCTTACTTAAACAGAACTCCTGGTAAAGGAGAGGTTGGGGTAAACTTAAAGTCAATTCCAATGGCGGCTGTAGAACGTATCGAGGTACTTAGAGATGGTGCATCTTCTCAATACGGTTCTGATGCGATGGCTGGGGTAATGAACTTTATCTTAAAAGAAGATTCTGCATTCTCTACAATCAATGCAGGGACAGGAATTACTTCTGAAGGTGATGGTTACCAGTACAACTTAGACTATAATACAACGTTTCCAATGGGGAACGGTGGACGTGTAAACTTGACGTTAACGTATACAGATCAAGAAAAGACAAACCGTGCGGGAACTCCTGGTTTGGCAGCTATTGATGTTGATAGTTCAAGACAAAATGAGATTGACTTTGCAACAGAAAACCCTGCATTGGGAATGATTGTTGGTCGTCCAGATTTAAAGCAAAAAAGTATTTTTGTAAATATGACGCACCCAGTAGGAGAAAATTCTGAGTTTTACGGAACTTTAGGATACTCTGACAGATGGAACCGTTCGTTTGCATACTACCGTTTTCCGGGATGGAGACGTGATGTAGCGGATGCAGGATTTTTAACTCCTACACCAGAAGAATTTATGGGATACCACCCAACCTTTGAAGGGAACATCCAAGATGTATTTAGTACAATGGGAGTTGATTTTGATTTAGGAGATGATTGGAACTTAGATGTTTCTGCTACCTATGGTAAAAACAACATCGAATATACAGTAAACAATTCTGTAAATAGAGATTACTTGGCTGACAATGGATGGAGTCCTAGAAGCTTTAAGCCAGGAGGATATGCATTTGAAAACTTGATTGGAAATGTTGATTTGACAAAACCTTTTGGAGATATTTATTCTTTCTCTGCAGGTATTGAGGTAAAAGAAGAAAAATTTGAGGCTTTCAAAGGAGATGCATTTTCTCGTTACGGAGGAGGTAGTGATTCTTTTGCTGGAATTTCTGAAGATCAAGAAGGAAATTGGAAAAGAAATAACTTTGCTGTTTACTCTGGTTTAGATATTGATGTTACAGACGCGTTCTTAGTAACTGTTGCTGGTCGTTTTGAAGACTTTTCAGATTTTGGAACAAACTTTAGCTGGAAGTTAGCTTCTCGTTATAAGTTAGGAGACCGTTCTGCTTTAAGAGCGAGTTTCTCTACAGGGTTTAAGGCACCTTCACTACACCAAAAATACCTTTCAAACACACAGTACATTATTGTAGCTGGATCTCCTGAACCATTGTTGCAAGGGACACTTCAGAATGGAACAGAGGCTGTACGTGCTTTAGGTATTAAAGATTTGTTTGCTGAAACTTCTCAAAACATTACCGCTGGATATACTTTTGGAAATAACAATGGTTTCTCTGGAAGTATTGATTTCTACAACATTAAAGTGAACGACCGTATCTTGTTCTCTTCTCAGATTTCTGGTGAAGGAAATGATTCTGTGCAAGATCTTCTTGACGATGCAGGGGTTGTTTCTGTACAAGCATGGATCAATGCAGGTAATACAAATACAACGGGTGTTGATTTCGTATTTAGCTACAAGAAAGATGCTTTAGACTTAAGTTTCTTGGGTAACTTTAACGAAACGACTATCGAAAGTATTGATACTCCTTCTGAATTGGCTGGTGTAAATATTTTTGCACGTGAAGAAGCTGGTTTGATTACGAACTCTAGACCAAAGTCTAAATTGATCTTAACAGCTGACTACGACATGGGACGTTGGGGAGCTGGAATGTACAACACACGTTTTGGTGAAGTAACTGTTACAGCACCTGAAAGTGGAGGTACAGACCAAGAATTGTCTGCTAAATTGATTACAGATTTACGTTTGACATACAAGTTTACACCTCAATTGACATTGACAGGAATCGTAAACAATGCCTTTGATGTGTATCCAGATGTTACTTTAGCAAGTACAAATACTGCTCAGGCAGGTACTCGTTTTAGATATTCTTCTGAAGTACAACAGCAAGGACAATTGGGTAGAAATTATACGTTAGCGTTGAGCTATAAGTTTTAATCTACACGATTTATATAACAGAAAAGCCATCCTTAGGGATGGCTTTTTTTATTTTAAAGTATTGGTGAAATACTGTTATCTTGATAAATCGTTTTTATTTAATATTTATTGGTTGAACTATTTTATATTTGTGTAATTATGACGTTACGAGATTGCATCGTTATTTAGAAATATAGGTTAAAATTGTATACCTAACCATCATTGCGACACAGTATCAACAAGAACTTAAAATTACACCTTGGCTTCCGCTCTACAAATAAAAGCTAAAGGTGTTTCATCAGCTCGATTATTTCTACAAGTATTCAAACAACACTTTATCGAATGCATTTTTATGTAGAAGATCGAACAAACCAAAAAGAGTTCTAAATGCCTATGTTATTTGCATAGTTTCTAGATGACATAGGCTAACTTTTAAGTAACTATTGTTACATATAAAAAAGCTTCCGTTAGGAAGCTTTTAAATACTAATTAAATTACAATACATAGCATATCTAGGATAATGCTAATGTCTTTTGGAATTGTTGTTTATTTTATGTCGTCATAAAATTTAGCCAAACTGATATTTACATAAGGTACCAACCAAATAAACCCAATACCTAAAGTGAGGATACACAAAATAGACCATCCGAAGAATCGCAAGATCAAACAGAAATATTTCCATTTATTTCCGTCCATTATATGCTTGCTCTTTTCTAGTGCTTCTGAAGGGCTGATGTTGTTGTCATCGGCCATATTAAAAAACGTCATTGCATAAGAAATTGCAGCTATAATACCGGGAACTACTAAAAGTAATGACCATAGTACAACATACAAAAACAAAAATTCCAGAAGTTTTGAAACTTCTGGAATTTAAAATTATCTTTATTAAAATCTGTAACGGTTATTTAGGACGCCACAGCTTTTAAGTCTTTGCTTTATGGAAGCAAATGTACTTGTAAAGGGTTGTTTAGCTTTTTAGCGAACTCATTCAAATGCGTTTCCCACGCTTCTTTAGTAGGATACTGTTGGCTTTTTTTCCATGCAAAACCTGCATAATATACAACGTTCTGATCTACAACATTCAAATGAGCATAAGCGTTGCTATGGTCTTTAGTTTCGCTAGTATAAGTCTCAAAATTTGAGAAATGTTCTTTGCTAGCAACAATCGCAGTTCCCAATTCTGAGTCAGCATGAGGTTGCCAGTAGCTCAACCAACCTTGTTCTTTATTTCCTGAAACAGTACCATCATTTTCGTGCAAGGTCAATCCTGCAGCAATAGTCTGTGCTCCCTGAATATAAGTGTCAAACTTTGAAAAATTCTGACCTAAATCCAAGCTGATAGTTTTGGATTCTTTTATTTTATTGCCTGCAGCATCCCAATCTTCATATTCCAAATAAAAGCTAGTTCGCAATGGACCTGTTGTGAGGGTGCGCCATTGAGTGTAGTTTTTAGAGACATGGTAGCTGCTGTCTATTTTTACAGCAATACCTCCAACACCTCTACTTACACCCACGTGGAAATTGTCTTGCCCTTCTCCTGTATCTTCATGGTAAGATCCGGTTCCCTCTGTGGTTTCTTTGTACCATTTGTTAATAATAGGATACGAAACTCTTTTCAACCAAGCATCTACACCACTAGAGAGTGTACCGTTTGGTTTTCCAGCTTCTTTCAATTGCTGTGCAGTAGGTCCATATACCCTAAAAGCTACTTTGTCATTTTCCCAGGTATAATCGTCTGTTCTTTCAGGAACAAATCTCGAATAGCAAAGATGTTGCGCCTTTTGTTGTGTATTTAGTTGCGTAGTATCCAATTCGATTATTTCATATTTTCTTGAGCTATTTGCTGCGACAGTGGGTTGAAATAAAAGTTGATCTTGTATACCATCTCCATCAAGGTCTACAGTTTGAGTGGTAACAAGTTCACCTGTTTTAGCATCCTGAATGCCTAGGTTAGAAATGTCTATCCCTTTGAGAGCATCCACAGTCAATTCAATTGTTTCATGGGAGCGTTCTACAGCCAAAGTATTGGTGATTTGAATGCTTATATTTTGATCTTCCTGATTACAGGAACTCAGTACTGCTAGTGATAGCGCTGTAACTGAAAGCAATGCTGTTTTCATAGTGTTTGAGTTTATGATTTATAAAAGTGTTCTCATGTATATTGATACAAAAAATCCCCGTTAGACGAGGATTTTTAAAGCTAGCGCAAGGTGTACACTAGCTTTTAGAATATTAGGTACTTTTCGAAAAGTACAAGTGTTGTATGATGTTACACACAATCTTATCTAAGTTCATTGATTTTACTGTGGTCCATGTCACCGTAATCCAAGTTTTCACCCGCCATTCCCCAAATAAAAGAATAGTTACTAGTTCCAGAACCAGAGTGGATCGACCATGGTGGTGATACTACTGCTTCGTTATTTGCCATCCAGATATGTCTTGTTTCTTGTGGCTGTCCCATAAAGTGACATACCGCTTGGTCTGCAGGTACTTCAAAATAGAAATATACTTCCATACGTCTGTCGTGTACGTGTGCAGGCATTGTATTCCATGAACTTCCTGGTTTAATTGTTGTCATTCCCATTTGCAATTGACAAACATCTACAACGCTATTTACGATGTATTTTCTCAAAGTTCTTGCGTTTGCAGTTTCAGGAGCTCCTAATTCTACAACTTCCACATCATTTACACCAATTTTCTTAATCGGAAATTCTTTATGAGCAGGAGTAGAGTTCAAATAAAACATTGCTGGATTGTCAGCGTTTTCACTTGAAAATACAACTTCTTTATTTCCTTTTCCTAAGTACAATGCTTCTTTGTTTTCCAATACATACGCTGTACCGTCAACAGTGACAGTTCCTGTACCTCCGATATTGATGATTCCCATTTCTCTTCTCTCCAAGAAATATGAAGCTTTCAAGTCTTCAGTTGTTTCAAGTGTCAAAGGAGCTTTTGCAGGCACAGCACTTCCTACCATAAATCTATCGTAGTGACTGTAGACAAAAGTAATTACGTCTTGTGTCATTAAGTTGTCAATCAGGAATTCTTCTCTCAAACGTGCTGTGTCATAATTCTTTACATCTGCAGGAGATGCAGCGTATCTTACTTCGTTTTGTGTTGCCATATTTTAATCTTTTATTAATTTTTAAAGGGAAAAAAAATATTTTTTTTTATTGTAAATATACTGCAAATATATAAAAATACAATCGATTGTATTTTTATTTTTTATATTTGGGTTGTTAACTAAAAGTATCTTCTCAACTATTTTTGTTTTTTCATACAAATGAGAGCTACTGATCAGACTTTATATTTTAAGCTAAGAAGATGAATAAAATAACGATACATGATCTTGCAAGAGAATTAGGAATTGATAGTTCCACTGTTTCTAGAGCTTTGAGTGGGAGTTCAAGGGTCGCTCAAAAGACCAAAGAAAGAATCACAGCCAAAGCAAAAGAGTTGGGCTATCAAAAAAATGATTTGGCTTCTAACTTGCGTAAAAATAAAACCAATGTCATTGGAGTAGTAGTTCCTAGAATTTCGCGTCATTTTTTCTCCTCAGCTATTTCTGGAATTGAAGAGTGTGCTTATAGGGAGGGCTATAGTGTCGTCATTTGCCAATCCCTGGAGACCTTAGAAAAAGAAGAAAAAATTATAGGTAATTTATTGGCAAATAGAGTTGACGGGGTGTTGATTTCTGTATCTATGGAGACCGAAAACTATTCACATTTACAAAGTCTTAAGGATAGGGGTATTCCTTATGTGGTTTTTGATAGGCATTGTGAAATTGAAGAAAATAGCAATGTACTCATCGATGATTTTAAAGGCGGATTTGATGCCACGGAGCATCTCATAAAGAATGGATGTAAAAATATAGTTCATTTTTCAGGTCCTCAAAATTTAATGATTTACAAAAATAGATTGCTCGGCTATAAAGCAGCACTTCAAGAGCATAAAATTCCATTCAAAGATGAATATGTTTTAGGTTCTAGTTTGATGGAAAAAGATGGTATTGAAAATGCCAAAAAAATAGCTGCATTCGATACGAGCATAGACGGCGTATTTTCATCCAATGATGTCGCAGCTATTGGAGCGATGAAATACTTTAAAAAGAAAGGAATACGTGTTCCTGAAGATATTGCTCTTGTAGGTTTTAGTAATGAATCGATATCTGCAGTGATTGATCCAGCCCTGAGTACTGTCAATCAATCAGGTTTTGAAATAGGTAGTATGGCAACTGATTTATTGCTTACTCAAATTAAAAGAGGCGAGGTTTTAATTCAGCATGAAACGATTGTGTTAGCTCCTGAATTGATCGCCCGTAAATCTTCTGATAGATTGTCTAAAATATCCTAAAAGTACTATATTTACTTGATTCTAAATGTTTAAAATTTTTAATGTATGAGACTGTTACATATTTTGTTCTTTTGTTTAATGGCTGTATACTCTCGGGTTTATAGTCAGGAACAAGTGCCTGAAAGTTTTAAATTTAAACACCTTTCTATTACAGACGGTCTGTCTCAAAGTTCTGTGCTTTCTATATTGCAAGATAGTTCCGGTTTTATGTGGTTTGGAACCCGAGATGGTTTGAACAAATACGATGGAAATTCATTTAAAATATACAGACACAATTCACAAACCTCTGGTGGAATCAGCAATAGTTTTGTAAAATCCATGTTCGAAGATAGTTCAGGAAATCTTTGGATAGGAACTATGAATGGTTTGAACAAATATATACCCCAAAAAGATGCGTTTGAAAAGTTTGAAATGGCAACAAATGGCTATGGGATTTCAAATCACGAAATTTGGGACATAGTACAAGTAGATGAAGGAGTTTTATTGCTGGGAACAAATTACGGTTTAGAAAAGTTTAATATCGCTGCAGGAACAACGGAGAGGTTTCTTTCTAGTCCAACGAAAAATAGTATTTCAGCCAATGGAATTCGCTCTTTTTTAAAAGATGATACGGACTTGATTTGGATTTGCAATACCAATAAAATAGATGTTTTCAATACAAAAACAACTTCTTTTGAACATTATGAGTATCCTGAAATTTCTCTTAAAGAAGATAGTTCTAGTTACAAACCAATATTATTTCAAGACAAACAAGGCTTAATTTGGCTGGGCTATAGAGATGGTTTGTATTTTTTCAACCTAAAAACTCAAACTTTTGAAAAATACAAAGTACGAAAAGGAAAAATCGAACAGTTAAATAGAGAAGTACGAACGATAACTCAAGACAGTTATGGGAAAATTTGGGTAGGTAGCTATAATGGCGTTTATATTATTGACAAAGATACTGAATCAATAGTGAGCTATCAGCACGACAAAAATGATGCAAATGCACTCAGTCAAAATTCAGTATACGATATTATTGAAGATAGCAAAGGAGATATGTGGATTGGAACTTATGCGGGAGGTGTCAATTATTATGACAGAAGCTATGATGTATTTAAACATTTTTCAGTCGGCAATAACAACTCAAAATTAAATTATAAAGTAGTCAGTGCCATTGTAGAGGATGCAAATAATAATTTGTGGATTGGAACCGAAGGAGGTGGATTGAATTTTTACAATCATACAACTGGTTTGTTTGACTATTATACGCACAATGAATCGAAGTCTACTAGTTTGAGTACTGATAATGTGAAAACAATACTCAAAACTAAGGAAGGTAATCTTTGGATTGGTACCCACGATGGAGGTCTTAATTTTTGCAATCCCCGAAAAAAACCAATTGTATTTAAGTCTTTTAAAAATGATGTTGAAAACTCAAATAGTTTAAACAACAATCGAGTTATTTCTTTGTCGGAGGATTATAAGGGCAATATTTGGGTTGGAACTTCAGGAGGGGGGATCAATATGTTAGATACAACTACCCAACAATTTACAACGATTCAAGACCCCTTAAACCTTGTAGGGAATTATATACACTCTATTGTGGCTACTCATGATAAAAAAGTATTGCTAGTAGGGGGAGAAAAAGGCTTGGCAACATTAGACCTCACAACAAAAAAATTAAAAGCGATTCGCTACAAGGAAGATAGTGATGCTTATACTACCAATGCTGTTTTTTGTGCTTTTGAAGACGTTCATAAAAATGTGTGGATTGGAACGGAAGGTGATGGTTTGTACTGTTATGACAGTAAAAGCAAAAAAAGCATTCGTTATGGTGTGACCAATGGTCTGACGAATGAGGTGGTTTACAGTGTTTTGCCAGATGGAGAAGATTGGATTTGGTTGAGTACAAATCACGGATTGAGTCGCTTAGACCTCAAAACGAAGCAATTCAAAAATTTTGATACCATGGATGGACTCATCAATGGTGAGTTTACAAATGGAGCTCGATTGCATTCGTCGAATGGCGCTTTTATGTTCGGTGGAACTAGTGGTATTGACTATTTTAACTCAAAGGATATAGAAAAAAACACTTTTGTACCCCCTGTATGCATAACGGCAGTTTATGTAGATAATAAACAAGTTTTATTTGCTGAAAAGGAGAAAAAAAAATTAGTGTTAGAGTACGACCAAGACGTATTCAGTTTTGACTTTATAGCCTTGAGTTATGCACAACCCTCTAAGAACAAGTATGCATATAAATTGGATGGTTTTGATACGGAATGGAATTATATAGGAAACAATTCTTCTGCAACCTATACCAATCTTGATGCAGGTGCATACACATTTAGAGTAAAAGCTTCCAACAACGACGCTGTGTGGAATGAAGAAGGTGTGACCTTATCTATCCTTGTAAATCCGGCTCCTTGGAAGACTTGGTGGGCCTACATTATATACCTATTACTTGGGTTTGCTTCATTTTATATTATCACAAAATTTTCAATCATACGCATCAATGAAAAAAATGAACTCAAACAAGAACGTCTAGAAAAAGAACGTTTGGAGGAGGTCAACCAAATGAAGTTGAAATTATTTACAAACATATCACATGACTTTAGGACTCCTTTGACGCTTATTATTGGTCCTTTGGAGCGAATGTTGACCAACAAAGTGGGAGACGATTTTATACAACAACAACATGGAATTATGCATAGAAATGCAAGTGCTTTGTTGCAGTTGATCAATCAATTACTCGATTTTAGGAAAAGTGAGTCTGGAAAGTTGAAGCTCAATGCCTCGAAAGGAAATATTGTTCCTTTTATTGAAGATGTAAAGCTGTCGTTTGAGGAATTGGCCAACGTAAGGGATATCAATTACAAGTTTAAAACAAGTAGCAAATCCATAGATGTTTGGTTTGATAAAATAAACCTTAAAAAAGTGGTGTTCAATCTCTTGTCAAATGCGTTTAAGTTTACCTCAGATGGAGGGAAAATATCCGTAAAAATAGCTGTGATCGAAAAGAAAAAAAGCTTCTTAACGAGTACACAATTTTTACAATTAATAGTAAAGGATAATGGTAAGGGAATCCCTCAAAAGAATATAAAAGCAGTATTTGATCGTTATTACCAATTGGGAGAAGACGAAAATACCCGTGGTGGAACCGGCATAGGCTTGTCACTTTGTGAAAACTTAGTAAAACTACATCACGGTTCTATAAAAGTAAAAAGTAAACAGGGAGTTGGAACCGCATTTATCGTTTTGTTACCTTTAGGAAAGCAACATTTGACCGAGGAGGAAATCATACCTGAAACTTTTGATTCGATCGAACTAAAAGGTGGAGATTCTCTGTTGGTTTCTGAAAATGAATTTGTATTGCAGGATTCTAAATTTCAAGACAAGGATTCAAAGGATGCAACTACAGATACAAACAAGTCAACCTTGTTATTGGTTGATGACAATTCTGAAGTACGCTCCTTCATTCGAATGATTTTTCAAGAAAGCTACAATATATTAGAAGCTGAAAATGGGAGTATCGCACTTTCAATTGCAAAAGAAGCAGCTGTAGATTTGATCATCAGTGATGTCATGATGCCTATCATGGATGGGGTAGAATTATGCGAAAATATTAAGTCAAATATAACAACGAGTCACATTCCTGTAATGTTGCTTACTGCTAAAACTTCAGAAGATGCTCAGAAACAAGGGTTTACTTGCGGGGCAGATGCTTATATTACCAAACCTTTTGATGCAGCTGTACTAGAGCTTAGAGTTGTCAATTTATTGAAGTCTAGAGCGAAACTCAACGATAAATTGCGCAAAGAAATTATCATGCAACCTAAGGAACTCATGGTAACTTCTGCCGATGAGCTATTTCTCCAAAAGGCAATTGGTTTGGTGGAAGACAATTTGTCGAATTATGAATTTTCAGTGAATGATTTTATAAATTTGATGGGAGTCAGTCGCTCGGTGCTCTATCGAAAATTAAAAGCACTTACCAATCAGTCTCTTACAGAATTTATACGTACGATCAAGTTAAAACGTGCTGCACAACTACTTGTAAAGTCACAAATGAATATTTCTGAAGTTGCATTTAGTTTGGGATTTAATGACTTGAAGCACTTTAGAAAATCCTTTCAAAAATTGTTTGATGAATTGCCATCTGATTATAGAAAAAACCATTCTTCACAGTGATAATACTATGTGCTTTTATTTGAAGGCGAGTATATAATAGGTGATTTTGTTGAATATTGTTTTTTGCTTAAAACACTGATAGTCAGCTGTTTTTAGTTTTTATTTAAACGTTTAGAACACTTACCCCCTAGCTTTAAGGACGATAGCACCCCTTTGTTTTTTCTGTTTTTAATTATTTTTACTACACTAAAAGTTCAATTAAATAAAAAAAGAATGAAAATAGATGTGCAACGATTTCCAATGACATACCAAAATAGGCTTACCGCTTATTTGGTGTTTTTATTGACATTACTTGGAGGGTATACAGCCATCGCACAGGCTGTGACAATTTCAGGAACAGTGTACGATGAGGTAGGCTTGCCATTACCTGGAGCAAATGTACTAGAGTCAGGAACCCTAAACGGAGTTACCACAGGCTTTGATGGTGAATATACAATTGAAGTCAAAGAAAAAGGTTCCTTGACCTACAGTTTTATAGGGTATAAATCTCAAGTGTCTCAAGTTGCTGATAAAACAACTCTCGATATTGCCCTTGAACCAGACTTTCAACAGTTAGACGATGTCGTTGTTATTGGGTACGGAAGTGTTCAGAAAAAAGACGTTACAGGTTCTGTTGCAACCGTGAAAATGGAAAAATTGACTGAAGCGCCCGTTGTAAATTTTGATGAAGCTTTGGCTGGACGAGTAGCAGGGGTGCAAGTAACATCTGGTGGTGGTGAACCTGGAGCTGGAATGGATATCGTAATTAGAGGAGGAAATACTGTAAATGGTGACAATTCCCCTTTGTATGTGATGGATGGTTTTATCATCGAAAATTTCAATCCTGGAATCATTGATCCTTCTGATATAGAATCGATGACTGTATTGAAAGATGCCTCAGCCACTGCAATATATGGAGTGCGTGGTGCCAACGGAGTCATCATAATTACTAGCAAACGTGCAAAAGCAGGGAAAACTAAAATCACCTACGAAACTCGTTTTGATGTCAAAAATGTTTCCAAAACTTTGGATATTTTAGAACCCTATGATTTTTTACAGCTTTCTAATGAAATCAATGAAGCCTCTACAACAGCCCGTTTTCTTTCTGTCTTTGATGAGGATCTAGGGTCGAGTGTAAAGGTTGGAGATATTGAGGATTACAAAAATACCGTAGGTAGAAATTGGCAGGATGCTGCTTTTAGAACTGCCTATTCTCAGTCTCACAAATTGAATATCGCAACAGGTGGTGATAAAACACGAATCAATGCTTCTATCAACGCAGTTGAAAATCAAGGAGCTTTGTTGAATTCAGAATACAACCGTTTGAACGGAAGAATTACTGCCAATCATAAAGTAAATGACAAGTTAGACGCTACTATCGATGTCTTGTATACCAATTATGTGCAAAATGGTTTGGATGTATCCGGTACCTCTTCTTATTCCTTTATTAGAAATTTAATAACTTACAACAATGTAGCCAATCAATACATTACTTATGAGGATGGTTTTGACCCTTTGGCACAAGTTAGCGATGAGTTTGATATGATCAATATTGTAAGTTGGCATCCTGTTGTCTCTCTTGAAAACGAGTATAGAAAAAGAGAAAATGACCAGTTTATTGGAAATTTAAGTTTGAAATACAAAGTTGCTCCCGAGTTGATATTTCAGACAAAATCAAGTTTTAGCAGTCAGTTTAGACAGACAGGTGTTTTTAATAACAGTAACACAGTATATGGGCGTTTGATAAATCCAATCGACGGGATCAATGGCTCGATGGACCAGCAACGTTGGAAGAATTTTTCTAACGTAAATACTTTAAACTATAGAAAACGAATCAATGCGCATTCTTTTGATGTATTGCTTGGAATCACATTGAATATTAGAAAAAACTCTAGAAATCTTTACAGGTCTATTCTTATACCTCAGTACTCGGAGCACTTGCTTGTAAATTCCCTAAGATATGGAACCTTAGACAGTTCTAACGATTTGATTGGGAATACGGAAACACGTATTTTTTCAGTTTTGGGAAGGTTTAATTATGGATACAAAGGAAAGTATTTGCTTACTGCTTCTTTACGACGTGATGGTTCCTCTATATTTCCAAAACAAAATAGAATTGGATATTTTCCGTCAGCTGCTATTTCATGGAATGCAAATAAGGAAACTTTTATTGAAAAGCTTGGTGTTTTCTCTCAGTTGAAGTTTAAATTAGGCTATGGTAAAACAGGTAACGACAGAATTCCAAGTGCAGCACGCTTTGAAGTATTGACAGATATCAATGCTTCTTATTCAATTGATGGACAACCCAATCAAGGGTTGCGACCAACGAGTTACGGTGCCAACCCAAATTTGTTTTGGGAAACTACCGAACAATACAATGCAGGAGTAGACATGGGATTCTTTAAAGACAGACTTGCTTTGTTGGTAGAAGTATATCAAAAGGACACCAATGACTTATTGCTCAATGCAGATACAGCTTTGTCTCAAGGTTATTCGTCTAATTGGGTGAATTCTGGGCAGGTCAGAAATAGAGGATTGGAACTAAGTTTGAATACGGTAAACATTAAAAATAAAAATTTCAAGTGGTCGACCGATTTCAATATTTCCTTCAACCAAAATACCATTGTTTCACTTCCGGAAGGGAAATCAATTTTTGGAAGACCAAATTATTATAGATTACTCGATACCAATCAATTTATTGTTGAAGAAGGCAAGGCCTTGGGTAATATGTATGGATATATATCAGACGGAGTATACCAACCTGAAGACTTTGAAAACTACGATTCTACTGCTGCGGTACACACCTTGGCAGCTGGACAACCGAGTTATAGAAATCATCAAGCAGGAGATGAAAAATACAAAGACTTGAATGGAGATGGAGAAATTACTGGAGCCGATAAGACCATTATTGGGAATGGTTTGGCCAAACACTTTGGAGGTTTGGGAAACACCTTAAGCTACAAGAATTTCCAATTGAGTGCTTTCTTACAGTGGTCTTATGGAAACGATGTACTGAATGCCAATCGTTTGGTACTCGAAAATATGGAAAGACCCAACCAAAATCAGTTGGCAACAACTTTGGATAGGTGGACTCCAGAAAACCAAGATACGGATATGCACCGAGCAGGAGGTCAAGGATTTGAGGATATCTCATCGCGTGTGATTGAAGATGGTTCTTACCTACGTTTGAAGACTGTAAATTTCTCCTATAAGTTCCCAAAAAATGTGCTGGATAAATTACAGTTGAATAATTTGGAGGTTTTTGTTTCTGGTCAAAATTTATTTACCTGGACCAACTATTCTGGTTTTGATCCTGAAGTTTCTGTTCGTAAGTCACTGGTTACGCCTGGGATTGATTATTCAGCCTATCCGAGACAAAGAACTTTTAGTGCAGGTTTAAAACTGGCATTTTAAACATAAGCAGCATCTATAATAACAGCAATAGGTACCATTGTGTACAATAATAAAATACAGTAAAAATGAAAATTAAATTATTACTAGCAATCATAGGAAGCAGCTTTCTTTTTCAAGGCTGTGACGACCAGTTGGAAATTCCACAGTACGATAATATCACTGATGATAATCTATACGATTCTCCGGCAGGAGCATCGGCTGGTTTGACAGGAGCCTACAGTCGTGTTGTAGCTGTTTACCGTGAAGCCATTATCAATGCCCAGTATCCAACAAATTTTACAGACGAAGGACATTATAATAGAAATGGAGTCCAAAATATTCTTAAAAATAATTTTACGGCTGCGAATCCAGTATTGACAGACATTTGGACGCGATATTACGAAGGTGTTGCTGCGACTAACAAATTATTGGTAGGCTTGCAAAATGGTGCACTAGACGCAGAAGACAAACAAGAGTTTAGAGCAGAAGGCTTATTTTTAAGAGCCTTTTTATATTTCGACATTCAAAAAGCTTTTGGAGGTATGGAAGGAATTCCGATGCCATTGGAGGAGACCAATTCACAATTGCTGCCAAGAACTTCTGGAGCAGCAGTATATCATCAAATTATAAAAGATTTAGAAGAGGCAGAAGCACTCTTACCTTCTGCTGCAGATGCGATTCCTGGTAGGGCCAATAAAAGCGCTGCTAGAGGTTTGATAGCGAAGGCTTATATGTATTTGGCAACCGCCCCATTTAACGAGGCAGGTGCCTACGAAGCTTCAAGAGATTGGAGTAAAATGATATTGGACGATCCATATCACAAATTAAACGAAAGCTATGAAGATATCTTCAATCAATTGGCTTTGGGGAACTATGAAACACAAGAAACCTTGTTTCAAATCGGATTTTCTTTTGCACAATTGGATGCAGACCAGTCTTCAAAATTAGGTTCTGCTTTCGGGATGAAAATTGACGACGAAACCTGTGGTGCAAAAGGATTCGCATTGACCTATGCAGATATTTCTTTGATTCAAAAGTACAGATCTGATCCGTCAGATGAAAGAGGATTTTGGAATACCTATCCTTATTTTAACAGGAGAAATAACAACTGTGAGCTGAGTACGATAAACAATCAATTCATGTACCCTGCTTCTAAATGGAGAAGAGGCTTAGAGCCTAACAATACCAATACAAGTTATGGACCACACCATTGGCCAATTTTAAGATATGCTGATGTATTATTATTATATGCAGAAGCTGAAAATGCATTAGATCCAGGCTCTTCCTTGGCTTTGAATGCTATAAACTCAGTACGAGAAAGAGCAAAAGCAACTCCAATAGCAGCAATTACTTTGGAAGCGATTCAAGAAGAACGCCTGCTAGAACTCTGTTTTGAAGGACAGCGTAAATACGATTTGGTACGTTGGGGAATATTGGCAGATAGAGTCGCTGCAACCAAAGCAAATATTGAAAGACTTGCTGCCTTGCCAAATTTTATTAATGACGACTGGACTTCTTACGGAGAAACTAATTTGGGAGCTGATGGTATTCCTGAAAGTGGAGACGAGCCTGCAGTGAGAGAAACTAAAAAGAATGCACTCAACCAATCTTTCAATTACTACGATGGTTTCAATGACTTTGATGCCACAAAACACTATATACTTCCTATTCCTGAGCAAGAATTGGGGGTCAATACAAATTTGAGACAAACGACCGGTTGGTAACCGCATGTAAAACCTATAAAAAAGAACAGATGAAAAATATAGTATTGGCAATATCCACAGCCTTGTTAACACTACCACTACTTCAAAGTTGTGATGATTTAGAAGTTGTAGAGAGCCCAAATTTTGAGATTGCATATGAAAGCTCAGTTAAAGTTGGAGAACCTGTCACGTTTACCGTAACAAATGCTCCTGATTTTTTAAATTTTTATGCTGGTGACAATGGGCATCAATATAAATTTAGAGAGCGTACCAATGCAGAGGGAACAGTTACCATGTCTTTTCGAAATTCTCAAAAATGGGGACTTGGCTCAAATGCGACCGATACTTTTTCAGTATGGTACTCTAAAGATTATGACGGTTCAGGTGAAGCAGCCTCTGTAACAGCTGCTACTTGGACGGATATTTCAGATCGTTTTTCGATTTCAGATCGCTATGATTTTACATTCCAAAGTTCTGGAGTGGTAGATATTTCTGATTTGGCAGACGGCAATCCAATTTTTTTAGGATTTAGGTATTTTTCAGAAAATACTGAAGATAGAGGTGCAGAATGGTATTTTGACGATTTTAATATTGATATGTTGGAAGAAGGTAAGACGGAACCTCTAAAAATAGCAAATGAAAAGCAACCAGGATTTACTCCTGTCGATGTTCAAGGGATTGAAGATAGTTGGAATGCTGCCAAGTGGTATTTTGATACAGCAAAAGAAGCTGATGGTATTTGGAGAATGAGAGGTAATAGCCATAGAATTGTCAATGAAGATTGGTTGATTACAGCTCCTTTAAATTTGACCAAAGTAACTCCTGACTCCGGTGTTCCTTTGAAGACTTATTCCGAAAAGTTACATTCATTTACCCATACTTATGATACACCAGGAACCTATACACTTACTTTTGTAGCGAACAACCAAACAATATACGGACAAGAAACACTTGTAAAAGAATACACGATTACTGTCACAGATAATTAACTTTTTGTAAATGATTAGTAGTCCTAAAATTATTTTTATACATTTAAGGATATTTATATTTAAAAAAAAATAATACCCTCCTTAATACTGATAATTAAATGAGATTTTTAACTACCCTATTTTTTACGATATTCTTTACTACCTCTTTTACCGGTATTATTGCACAAGATCAGTCTTTTGAAGCTTCTGTACCCTCCAATTGGTCCTCTCAGAATGGCTTTTTAAGTATATCTTCAGACCATTATAAACTCGATAATAAATCACTGCAATGGGATTGGACGGCCAATGCAGAAATCACGGTTACGGATCTTCAAAATAATGGTTTACAGCCTAGTCAAGTTTTAGGATATAGTCAAAATATGTTTCGTATGTGGGTCTATAATACTACTGCAATTAGTTCAGCTCCTTTACTTGTCGAGTTTTACGACGCAAATGGACAGTTACAGTACCATTATGAGTTTCAATTAGATTTTACAGGATGGCGAGCTGCTTCTACTAGCTATAAGCATGAAATGTCAGGAAATAAAACTTCAGACGATATTACTACGATGAAAATCAAAGCACCTACTTCAGGGCAAGGAACTTTTTATTTTGATTATATCGATTATACAATGGCACGCAACACAATGAGGAGCGCAGATTACCAATTGCCATTCATAACAAAAAATAAAAACGAACACTGGGGTGATGTAATGTATTTTAAAACATTAGCCCCTTCTTTACCATACCCAAGTCCTACCAGTCAAGAGTTGATTGATTTAGCGCTTGTCAAGCAGGCTTACGACGCTTATATTCTTGGAAATGCACAAAGCACAACGGCAGTATCAAATGCAACTTCTAAATACAATGCACTCAATATTTCTTATACAAATGGAAACGTTATAGGAACTCCTTTGTATGGCCAAGATTATTCTAGCAGTCAAAATATAAAAGCGGTCGAAGATTTTTTATTGGTTTTTGCCAGAGATGCAAAACATTCCAATACTTCTAGTAGTGAGACCTATTTTTTAAATACCGTTCGTTATTTGTTAGATCAAGGATTTGCTGATGGAAGTGCTATGGAAACGGTACACCATATTGGGTATAATTTCCGTAATATACCTGCAGCTATTCATTTAATGAAAGATACATTGCTTAACGCTGGGTTGTGGGAACAAGCTCAAAAAATGGTAGCTTGGTATACGGCTGTTGATGGTATATGGGAACCCACTGCATCTCTAAGCAATATGGATGATGCCAATACTAGAACGATTTATAGACTAGGTGCTTGTCTGTACAAATCTACAGATGCTGAAAAAGTACGCTACCTCAAGGGATTTCAAAATTATATAAAGAATTTTTTGACCTTGTATCCACGTCAGGGAGAAGGTATGAAAATAGATTTTACAGGATTTCATCACAACACCTATTACCCGGGTTATACATTTCTTGGCTACAATGGATTGGCTAAAGCAATACGATTTCTATCAGGGAGTAGTTTTGAAGTAGATGCTGACGCTAAATCTGTACTAAAAAAATCACTTTTATTAGCACGTGTTGTCACATCAAGTGGTGATATTCCCAATTCACTGTCAGGTAGAAACCCTTTCTTAAAACCCTCTATTAAAAATGGATTAAAAGATTTAGGCCTTGCTACTCCAAATGACAATACCCTTTTAAAAGCGTATAACTATCAATTTGGTAGCGATACACAAACAACCTCTTTTGGCGAAGAGACAGCTCCCAATGGTTTTTGGCAAGTTAATTTTTCCAACCTAGGTGTATACAGGCAAAACGATTGGATTGCAGCAATCAAAGGATTTAATAACTATTTTTGGGGTACAGAGATTTATACAACTGCAAACCGTTATGGAAGATATCAAAGTTATGGAGCCATTGAGGTGATGTATCAAGGTGGTGCTGTACAGTCAAAATTCAAGAAAGAAGGTTGGGATTGGAGAAAAGTTCCTGGTACAACTGCCAAATACCTGTCTTTTGAAGACTTAAAAGCTTCAAACAGCCGACAAGATGAAAGAACGGATTCAAAGCTTGCTGCCAGTCTTCGATTTGAAACCAAAACTCAAGCGTATATAGATGATACTGTCGAAGGGAATTATGGTGTTTTTGCGATGGACTTCATACAAAAAGGAATAACTTCAACACATGATGTAAATTTTAGTTTTAAAAAATCAGTCTTCTGTATTGATGGTAAATTGATTTGTTTGGGAAGTGATATATATAGTGAATCAGGTCAAATAGCCACCAATTTATTTCAAAATTACCTAAGTGATACTTCTCAAGCTGTTGCCGTGAATAATAGTAGCATTCAGACTTTCCCCTACAATACCACTCTTGATAATGGAAGTAGTAACTGGTTGTTAGACGCCAATCAAACGGGGTACTATATTGCCAATGGTGCTGCAGTTGTCCTAGACCGAAAAAATCAACAATCTCCATCACATAAAGGAGATGGCACATTTACTTATGGAGATTTTGCCTCAGCTTATATAAATCATGGTACGAGTCCAGATGGAGCTGACTATGAGTATGTAATAATTCCAGGTACAACGAGTCAGCAAATGGATTCCTTTAGTACCAACATGCAGGGGGAAAGTGCCCCATTTTATTCAGTTTTAACTAAAAATGAAAAGGCACATATTATTTACAGTCAAGGAATCTATGGCCATGCTTTTTTCCAGAATGCCACGCATGATCTAGATAGTCCTATCGTTAAAAATGAAGGTGCTTCATTGGTAATGTTGGAACAATCTCAATGTTCGCTTGATCTATCAGTAGTACAACCAGATTTAAATTTTGCTGCAGACAATGGAAACAGCCAAGAAAAAACTGTAAAACTGACAGTCAAAGGAAAGTGGAGTCTAGATAGCAGTCAAGGAGGGACCGTAACAGTCCAAGAGACGATACTCGGAACCGAAATTACTATTGCTGCTAAAAATGGAACACCTGTTGATATCACTTTGAATAAGTGTTTTGTAAATCCAGATTATCCAGTGGTTTACTATGAAGATTTTCGCTATGAAGGAACGTCAAATGGATTTACTAGACATGTAGCAGATAATGGAGGGTTTACAATACTAGATGCAGAAGGAGATGCCATCTCTCATACTAATATTGTCAAAAGGTTGAGCGATATTCCTGATGCCGATGATACTGATAATCAATTTGATGTTAATGAAGAAAGAAAAACGTATAGAATCAGTCAAGGAGTCAATGATGGACAATCTAGAAATCAAAGAGCTATTTCAACCTATGGCCACAATAATCAAATCAATTATGCAGTAGATGCCTATGCGGTTTTTACTACTGTAGATTTGACAGATGTAAACCCGAGAATCAATCCAACCGACTCGCGTAAATTTGCTAGCTTTTGGTCGAAAAGACGCTATGGAGATGGAGATATAGCTACCGTTACGTTATTGGTTTCAACAGAATATACTGGCGACCCAACAACTACTAATTGGTCAGTATTACCAATGCATTCAGGGAAATTAGCAACTACTTCAGACAATTTAAAATATGTGAATGGAGTTGTTGATTTGACATCTTTTGCCAATAGTGACAAAGGGAATCAAGTGACATTAGCACTGAGGTACCAGGGTTCGGATACTCCTTATGTCAGCCAAGTGAATAGGAATGGAGAATTTAGATTTTCAGACTTAAAGTTTTTCGTGTCTTCTGAATTACTCTCTGATACGAATACTTATCCTTCCGAAGATAATATTGTAGTTTTTCCTAACCCAGTGCACCGAAGTTTAAATATACTTTCGATGGATCCAGCTTTAGAGATAGAAAACATTAGACTTTTAAATGTTTATGGTACTACTGTATACAGTGCCTCAAATGAAACTGTTGTCGATGTCCAAAATTTTGTTCCAGGTCTTTATGTTTTAATTATAGAAACAAATACTGAATTGGTTATTACTAAGAAAATAATAGTTAATTAACTGTAATTGAATCGTTTGTGTTTTGAGTACTGAGTTAAAAGGTCAATAACACCTTGTTAATTTATAAAATACCCCCCCTTTACTTACTGGGGGTTTTTTTATATTTACTTAATTATTAAACATTATAAATTTTTACGACCATCATGAAAAAAATTACAAAAAACATCCTTTTTCTTTCTGTTTTGGCATTTATGGCCTTTTCGGTTAGAGCACAAGAAAAAACAATCACTTATTACGAAGATTTTAGGTATGAAGGTACTGCTAGAGGTTTTTCAATTCAAAAAGTGAGCATTGGAAGTCAAGAGGCTGGAAATGTTGGTAAAAGAGTTGGAGATGTTGTAGATGCAGATGACTCGAATTCAATTTTCAATGCTTCGGATAGACCTGTAGATAGAATTCCTTCTGGAATTTCAAGATATGACAGTAATCAAGCTTTGACACAGCGTGCTATTTCTTTCAAAAATACGAGTGGAGATGAAGGGAGTGTTGTAAATCATGAATTAGAAGCTTGGGCATTGATGACTAGCCAAGACCTGTCATCCGCATCAGAACCAACAGTTACTTTTTGGACCCAACAAAGAGATGTGATTGGAGGAGGGGCAACACTTAGCGTTTTTGTTTCTGAAGATTATACTCACGATGCATTGCCTAGTACTGCAACTTGGACGGAAGAAACTGCAAATATAATCGGAGAGATTGCGACTTCGGATATTTCTCCACTGACTTACGTAAAAGGACAGCTCGATCTTTCTGCCTATTCCGGTAGTTCAGTTACACTTGCCTTTAAAGTAGTTACCGATGCTACTTCCTACGAACAAGACGTATCATCTCATGGTGTTTTTTATGTTTCGGATGTATATTTTGAAGCATCTAAAAAGATCGTTTCAGATGGAGCATTTTCAGCATTTAATACGAGTGCATCTGGACAGGAATCAGTTTTTAATACTCCATCTGCAGCCATGGATATGGCTAACTTTACCAATACAGGTGCTTGGAATAATATTTTTTCTACGGTAGATGCTGCTCCTAGACTTGCTCAAAGTTTAATTCCTGTAGGAGAAGGATATAAATTTGAAGTGTCGAATGTTTACAATCCAATTGCAGTGTCAAAAATAACCTACAAATTGGCAAATGCAGCTAGTAATAAAGGAACAAACGGTCTTTCTTCTCAGTGGATCGTTCAGGGGAGTAACAATGATGTTATCTGGGACAATTTATGTGACCCTATAGTGATGTTGTCTGCAAATACAAATACTGAAGTGACTGTTGATTTAAACACTACGCAAGCTTACCGTTATTATCAATTTGTTTTGGTATATGCATGGGAGCCAAATTCTGCATATACGCAATTACAACAATTTGATTTTGTAGTTGACAGTTCTGTAGTGATAGAAAAAGAAGATATAGCTGCAGGTGAAATTACAGATGGGAATGCCAGTGCTACTGGTCAATTGAATATATTTAAAGAGCCAATAGCAGCTATGACGAATGATAATTTTTCTCAAATTACTGCTTGGTCAAATTTGTTTGTTGCTACAACTGATGCTGATCCTAGATTTACTCAGAGCTTAATTCCAGCAGGAGAAGGATACATGTTTGAGGTATCTGCCAATTACAACCCTATTGTAGTTTCTAAAATCTACTATGATATAGCAAATGGAACCTCTAACAAAGGAGTGAATGAAAACGATGAAGCGATTGGTTCTTCATGGATACTACAAGCGAGTAATGATACTGCAAATTGGGATGCTCTTTCTGAGGCAACGCGAATTTTTTCTTCTAATGCATCAGGAGAATTAGTGGTGAATACTACAACGGCATATCGTTATTATCGTTTGGTACTTGCGGAAGCTTGGGAACCATCATCTATATACACTGCCTTAAGACAAATGAAGTTTACGGTTTCAGATGCTTCTCTTTCTGTAGCTGACAATATGTCTAAATCTATAACTGTTTTCCCAAATCCTACAAATAATTTGTTGCATATCAATATTACAAATCCTAATTCAATAAATTCTGTGCAATTATTTGATGTCAAAGGAAAGTTAATCTACACAGCATTTGATAACAATTCTATAGATGTTAAAAGCTATAAAAGTGGATTGTATGTTTTAAAAATTTATTTTGAAGATGGCGTTATTACTACAAAAAAGGTGATAGTGAACTAATTTTATTTTGTTGATTTATTTACAAACAGCAACCCTTTTAGGTTGCTGTTTTTTTTTTGATTTTGAATATTTTTTTGTTTTGTGACTCAGAGATTCCTTTATTTGAACAATTACCCCCCTTTATTCTTGTTTTCGCTTTGATAAATTTGAGGAACAAAAATCAATTATTTAACTTAAATCAATTTATCATGAAAAAAAACCACTTGAAATTTTTCTTACCATTATGGATTCTTTTCGCTTTTACAACAAAAGCTCAAGAGACATATTCTTTTTACTATGAAGATTTTAACAATCAATTTAACAGGGGGTACAAAATATTTGTTGTGGAAGATGGACAAGAAGGTGTAGAAAATCCAAAATTAGTCGCATTCGGAGTCAATAGCATAGTGACCAATGCAACTTCAGAAAATAATACGTTTGATGAAAGTTCAAGACCAACGCATAGGATACCTCAAGGAGATTTAAGAGGTACTTCTGACAATGGTAATAAACAAAAAGGTTTTCAACTTAAAGGTATAATAGGGGGTGGTTCAGATATCGAGAATGTAGCGACTGAGTCATGGGCTTTTATGAATCCTCAAGATCTTTCAGCAAAATCTTCACCAAAAGTTTCATTTTGGACAGAGCAAAGGTATTCGTCTGGAGGAAATGCAGTATTGACAGTTTGGGTTTCACAAGATTACGATTACACGGCTGGAGGTGATCCAAATGCTGCAACTTGGACCAATGAGACGAGCAATATCTCTGGCAAACTTGCTACATCTGGAGTTGATAACATTACCTATGTATTTGGTGCGTTAGACTTATCGGCATATACATCAACTAATGTTACAGTTGCTTTCAAACTTGTATCTACAGACACTCAAGCATTTGCAAATGGAACTAAAAATGGGGTATTCAATGTTTCTGACGTTAAGTTTGAAGCACAAACTACAGATGTTGCTATAGGTCTTGTTTCTGAAAATGAAAGTGTATCTGGTCAAACAGATGTATTTGAAACACCTACTCCTGCTATCAGTGTTGATAATTTCAACAGTGAGGATTCAGGTTTATGGTCTAAAATTTTTGAAACTGGTGCTACTCGTGGTCCCCGTTTTGCAAAAGAAGCTACAGCGGAAACTGGATCGACAGGTGGTATTCTAGCTCCAGCCGGTGAGGGGTACAAATTTAAAGTTGCAGATAATTATAGCCCTGTAAAACTTGCCTCTGCAGGTTTCAGAAATAATTTATTTATTTGGGGGTATACGGATACTTATGTAAGTAATGCCAATGATGCTACAAACACAAATACTTCAGTTTCTAAATGGAAGTTACAAGGAAGTAATGACGATAGTACATGGGTTGATTTGTCAGACCCAATCACGATGACAAATGATAATGCTAAAGACAAACCAATGGCCACAATTACATTAAACGCTAATGCAGCAACTGCCTATAGATATTTCCAATTTGTATTGGCTGAAGCATTTAGAGCAAAGAATACTTGGGGAGCATTGTTTGAAATGGAATTTACTGTGGGAGATGTAACGTTATCTGCGAATGTATTTGAAAAGTCAAGCTTGTATTCTGTGTATCCAAATCCTGTTTCTGAAACACTTTTTATACAAGGGGTAGAGGCTGTAACTTCAGTTCAATTGTTTGATAGTAAAGGAGCGCTTGTTATGGAACAAGACAATGTTACATCAATTGATGTTTCAAGCTTAAAGTCGGGTGTGTATGTACTGAGAATAACAACTGCAAATGGTTCGGTTGAAACGAAAAAAGTACTGGTAAACTAACCCCATTATTTACAAGACTTTAAAAGCAGCAACCTCTAGGTTGCTGCTTTTTTTTATAACGAATATATTTGAAATATTTGATTTGGCGTTTTCTTTATATAAAATATCAGATGCTTGTTTATTTTGAACATTCCCCCCCTATAATTAGATTCGATACCCCCCTATTTAGCACTATTTGTGTACGTAAGTTTACAAAACAAAAATCAAATCTTTCACAATAAATAACTCAATATGAAAAAAATTACCAAATCAATTTATTCTTTTGTTGCTTTTGCTTTTTTAGCATTTTCCTTACAAGCACAAGTAGATGTAGCCAAAGGACCTTTTCAATCCTCATTAAACACAAGTAGTTCAGGGCAACAAGATGTTTTTATTGCATTGCCAGCTGGAGATCTCTCAAACTTTAGTGATGGTATAGGGTATTTCGACCGAATGTTTGACACTTCTTTACGTTCTGCTAGATTAGTAGCAAACCCATCAGAACCAATAGAAGTTGGAGTAGGTTATATGTTTAAAGTATCTGATACTTACAACACTTTTTATGTGTCTGAGTTTACCTTCAACTTAAAAAATGCAAGCTCTGTTAAAGGTGTGAATTCTAGTGGTGATCCAGCTGCATCAAAATGGGTGTTCCAAGGGTCTGATGATGAAACAGCAACAGATTGGACAGACCTTTGTGATGCAATCACTATGGACAGTAGTAATACAGGTCAAAATGTATCAATTCCTCTATACCAGCCAAGTAAATTCAAATATTATCGTTTTGTTTTAGCAGAGGCATGGAAGCCTACTCAACCATGGACACACATGCATGATTTTAACTTTACGGTATTAGATGATGTTGCTTTTGGAGCTATAACTTCATCAAACACAAGTATATCGGGACAATTAAATATTTTCAAGGAAACTACAGCTGCTAATGATATTAATAATTTTGTAGAAACTTTGGGAAGTGGTATTTTGGCTCGTTGGGAATATGCTTTTTCTGACGATGGAAATACAGCACCTAGACTGAAGAAAACTCCTACAACAATACCTGCAGAAGAAGGGTATAAGTTTGAAGTAAGTCATAATTACAATGCTGTATTGATTTCAGAGTTAACATTTTTCCTTGCAAATGGAGCTAGTCATAGAAGCGTTGAAGAACTTCCTTCTAAATGGGTTTTTCAAGGGAGTAATGACGATAGTAACTGGAACAATCTGAGCGATGTCCTTACAATGGCTAATGGGTACAATGATGTATTGAAAACGATAACGTTGACCACAGACAAAGCATACCGTTATTACCGTTTTGTTTTGACTGAATCATGGACTTCAAATACTCCTTATACAGCTTTAAAACAAATCAATTTTACCGTAACAGATGTAGCTACTTTATCTTCAGCAGCAACAAGTTTTGATACTTTCACAGTATACCCAAATCCAACAAATAGTCAAATCAACATACAGGGAACTTCAACAGTGCGATCTGTTCAATTGTTTGATCTTACAGGGACATTGATTTATACTGCAGCTACCACACGTGCAATAGATGTTTCAAACTACAACAATGGATTGTATATTTTGAAAATTACTGCTGAAGATGGAACTGTAATCACCAAAAAAGTATTAGTAAACTAATTAGTTTACTCAAAGAATAAATACCACAAAGCAGTCATCTTAGATGACTGCTTTTTTGTTAAATACTATTTTTAATTTTATGAATGTTCAAATTCACCTTCTAGTAAAACCGTTATCTTCTTTGATTGTATAAAACTTTTTATTAAATTTAAGTACTTATTAAATACTTAATATTGAATATCATGAAAAAAATTACGCAATTAATTTTCATCACAAGTTTGTTAACTATTTTTTCTTTTAGTTTGACAGCGCAACAGTTAGGTTCAATTTATTATCCTTTTTTGAGTACAAGCACAGCATATCCTGGATATTCAGTTAAAGAGGTTATTAATGAAAATCCGAATACAGGCCATGGACTGGCTGTCGTTTCACAAAACTTAACCATCAATGCAACGAACTCGACTCCAGCTTTTGACCCAAGTTCAAGAATACCCGATGCTAACAATATGAAAATGGTGGCTTTAAGGGGTAATGTTACTGTTAATGGTAATAATACTAATAATAAAGTTGATATTTATGCGATTGTAAATACAGTTAATCTTTCTTCATTTACAGCGTCTAAAGTTTCTTTTTGGACGGAGCAACGATATTCAAATGGGTCCGGAGCTGCATTTACAGTGAATATTTCTGAAAATTATGGAGGGCTTACAGGAGATGATTGGACAAATACAACATGGACAGATGTTACGAGTCAAGTTGTAGGTGATATTGCAACCCAAGGACAAAATCCACAAGAGTGGGTGCGTGGAGAAATTGACCTATCTGCTTATACAGGAAATGTCACTCTTGCATTTAGATTGGTAGCAGACTCAGTTACACCTTTTAGCGGTTCTAATAGAAATGGAACTTATAATGTCTCAGACGTTAATTTCTATGCAGAAGTTGAAGATGTTGCTGTTGGGGATATTGATACTGCAAATTCTAGTAGTACCAATCAAAATTATGTTTTTTCAAGAGCGGTTCCTGCAGATGATACGTCTTCCTTATCTAGTATTTCTACTTATGTAGATTGGGCTTATGCCTACAGTGGTCATGCTTTAAAGTTAAGTACTGGTTCCAATCATACAACACCTAGATTTATTCAAGATGATAATCTTAATCCAGGCGAAGGGTATATGTTTGAAGTGAATAATGTTTACAATCCAGTTATGGTGTCAGAGGTTACAATCCAGATGAATAATGCAACACCAAATCAAAACATTTCGCAAGAAATTTCATATTGGATAGTGCAAGGAAGTAATGATGCAACAAATTGGGACGACTTGTGTTCTGAATTTAGATTTTATTCAAGTACCTCAAATGAAAATAGTTTGGTGCAGGCTTTAACAGCATCGCAAACCTATCGCTATTACCGTTTGGTGTTGAATCAATCTTGGACCCCAAAAGGACCCTATACTGCATTGCGTCAAATTAACTTTAAAATAGCAGATGCAACGTCTTTGTCAAATGCTTCGGATGTTAAAGAAATTGTTTTCGGAATCTACCCGAATCCTTCAAGTGATATGATTTACATACAAGGAGATTCTTCTGTAGCTTCTGTGCAGTTGTATGATGTTACTGGAGCATTGGTGTATACAGTTGGTGCAGCAACTTCAATTGACGTGAGTACTTTAGTTAGCGGCGTATATTTAATGAAGATTACTTCTTCAGAAGGAACTGTGGTTGCTAAAAAAGTTTTAGTGAACTAGATTTTTTTGTAAATAAAATAGTGAGAAGCAGCCATCTTAAAAGGCTGCTTTTTTTATGCAAATTAATACCAGGTCAATCAAATTGTTTATTTTGAAAAACACTCATTCTTTTTGTATATTTCTTGTTATAAGTTACTTAAACACAAGCAAAGGTCAATTTACCCCTCGCCTAAGAACACTTAGACTGCCTATTTTTACTCGATTTTAGTGTTATTTGTATTATATATTAGATTTAAAATTGTAAAACATATTCAATGAAAAATACATCCACTAGAATTCGTAAATCCTTGTCAGTTTGTACAGGTGTTTTTTTTGCAAGCCTCTTTATGGTTGCCATTAGTTGTAAGGATACGAAAGTCAATCCGGTAGTAGAGGTGCTTCCTGTTAAAAGCAAAGTCTCCAAAAAATTGCAAATTAACTTAGACAAACAGGTGCAGGATTGTACTTCTCAGCTTGAAATATCAGTACCTAAATTGACGGACCTTACCAAGCACCCGCGTTTGATCGAAAACAATGCTACAACATGGAAAGAAGTTAAGAACGACAAGTTGGTATGGACTTCTGGGTTTTACCCAGGAATACTATGGTATGCATATGAGATTACTGCTGATGAAAAGTGGAAGCAAGAAGCTATCAAACGTACAGAAATCTTTGAAGATTTTAAATACATTACTGAACACCATGATATTGGTTTTATGATGTTTCCTGCCTATGGAAAGGGCTTTGAAATTGGTGCTAAAAAAGACTACAAAGATATTTTGTTGACTTCAGCAAATTCTTTGGCAAGTCGTTTCAATCCGAAAGTAGGTACAATTCGTTCTTGGTCAAATAAAATGCATCCTCGTTGGCAACAACACATCACTATCATTGACAATATGTTAAATTTAGAATTGTTGTTTTGGGCAGCTAAAAATGGAGGTGATGCTAAAATGTTTGATATTGCTGTAACACACGCAGAGACCACTATGAAAAATCATTTTAGAGAAGACCTTACTTCTTGGCATGTGTTAGAGTACGATTCTATTTCTGGAGCAGTACTCAACAGACATACCAAACAAGGATACGCAGATGACAGTCGCTGGTCTAGAGGACAGGCATGGGGTGTTTATGGTTATACTATGGTTTACAAAGAAACAAAAGACAAACGATTTTTGGAATTTGCCGAAAAATTAGCTGACAAATACATTTCACTGTTACCTGAAGACAGAGTGCCATGTTGGGATTTTGATGTCGCAAGTGATCCAAAAGAAGAAAAAGATGCATCAGCAGCAGCTGTTGTTGCCGCTGCTTTATTGGATTTAAGTGAGTTGTCAGAAGACAAAGAAAAACAAGTTTTTTACTATAATGAAGCGCTAAAAATGTTACAGTCTTTAGGTTCTACTTCATATTCAGCAGTTGGAAAAGCTGATGCATTCTTGTTGCACTCAACGGGGGCTAAGTCCTTAGGCCATGAGATTGATGTAGCACTTATTTACGCAGATTACTATTATATTGAAGCATTGAGTAGGTTGAAAAATTTACAAAATAAATAGTCATATTAAAATCGAGATATGAAATTACGTGACAAATCTATCTTATCACTTTTATCAGTAGCGGTGCTTTTGATTTTTATGGGTTTGATCATGCGACCCAAGGCATATGTTCAAGAAAAACAAGAAGTTTTAAAAAAACCAAACCTCTTGTTTATTTTTCCTGATCAGTTGAGAAACGCAGCCATTGGAATCAATAAACAAGATCCAGTGCACACTCCCAATATGGATGCTTTGGCAAGAGATGGGCTTATTGTATCCAATGCGGTCAGTAGTTTTCCCTTGTGTAGTCCTTACAGAGCAATGCTAATGACAGGTAAATTACCCTACCATAACAAAGTGCTATCCAATAGCAATTCAGCACGTCACAAATTTGACAATTCATGGCAAAAAAGCGATGTTAGCTTTTCAGATGTTCTCGTGAAAAATGGATATGACGCTGGTTATGTAGGTAAATTACACCTTACTTCACCGCCTCCAATTGCAGAAAAGGACACAGTTATATGGGATGCATATACACCAAAAGAATTCCGACATGGATTTAATTTTTGGTACGCATATGGTGCTGCTGATATTCACAACAATCCTCATTATTGGAAGAATGATGCAACAGAAGATGCCTTGATATATGTCAACGAATGGTCTCCAAAACACGAAGCAGACGTCATTATTGATTACCTAAAACATCCGTCGGATAGTACCAGAAACAAAGACAAACCTTTTGCTTTGTTTTGGTCCGTAAACCCGCCACATCCTCCTTACCAATATGTACCCGATACATACAAGACACATTACAAAGACAAATCAGTTGCTGATTTACTTCAAAGACCCAATGTAGACTTAGAAACGAAGGCGGAAATGTTGGCATTTCACAATGGTGCTACACGAGGACGAACACACTTGGCTAAAGAGCATGTACATGATTACTTTGCGATGGTTACAGGTGTAGATGCTCAAATAGGTCGTGTCCTACAAACATTAGAAGCGGAAGGCTTGGCTGAAAACACCATTGTTGTACTGACTTCAGATCACGGTGAAATGATGGGTAGCCACGGTTTGATGTCGAAAAACATATGGTATGAAGAGTCGATTAATATACCCTTAATCATACGATGGCCTAAAAAAATAAAAGGAGGACAAAGAACCAATCTTATGATGGATCCTACAGATATGATGCCGACATTATTACACATGATGGAGGCTTCTGAGGGCATACCATCTAATATAGATGGAAAAAACCTTGCGTCTCAGTTGCTTGAAAACAAAGGAGACAAGCCGACATCTGTTTTGTATTATTATATCAAAGAAGGACAAGCAGCTTCAGGTCATAGAGGAATTCGAACCCTAGAACATACCTATGTAATCACTATTAGCGATACAGGGGAAAGACACTTTGTACTTTTTGATAATGTAGCAGATCCTTATCAAATGGAAAATATAGCAGAAAAAAACACTCAATTACAACAGGAGTTACACCTAGAACTTTTGAAACAACTAAAGGCTAAGAACGATCCCTGGTTACAACAATATTTAAAATTATACCCAACAAAAAAGAACAATTCATAGTTTTATTGTTTCTTGGCAACAAATTTGCAAAGCATTTTATCAAAAACACAACGTATGAAGACAAAAGAACTGACCTGCTATAAATTTCAGTTAGTATATCTAGCATTTTTTGTAACTATATTTACTGGATTTGCTCAAAAAAAATATAAACCAGCTGTAGAATCTTTTGAGAATCAAAACGTATTAACCTATTACACTTCTACAAATGGTCAGCTGTCCTTGAGTGAAGTACATAGGCGTTATGGTGAAAAGTCCTTGCAATGGGAGTGGAGAGGGGAAAGTTCAATGGGAACCCCAAATTTTAGGGTTTTGAAACATTCAGAAAGTCCCTTGGCCTACGGAGATCATTTTCCTTCGAGTCCTACCCTTCAAATGTCCTTGTACAGCGAAACGATTCAAGACGCAAGTATCAGAATCTCTTTTGAAAAAGAAGGCTTAGAAAAAGTATGGTTTGATGTAGCTTTAAATTTTAAAGGCTGGAGACGTATTTGGGTTCCTTTTTTCGAGATGCAAGGAACGGCTCCAAAAAGACGTACACAAGTAGATTACGATTATTTTAAAATCAGTAGTAATGGAAGTGAAGGAAAGGTCTTTTTCGATGATATTACGTTTTCCCAATTTCAAGATGACCGACACCAGTACCCAGACCAAATTGTGCCTTTTATAAAGAAAGGTGTTACATTATCAGACGACCATTGGATGCCCCTAGAAGTCAATTACAGTCGCATACAGAATTTAAAACCACGTCCAGCTTCGATGGCAGTTCGTATGGATTTGAAAAAATTTGAAAATAAGATAGCAGAGGAATTGAAGATTCCTAAAAGATACAAGGTGTATATTCAAACCCTACGAGATCTATTCAACGAATTGCATTTGAACACAGAAGGAACAACAGTCTTAGGTCCTCCTTTAACATTCAAAGAAAGTCAAGAATATTTCAACGCAGGCCAGCAAGGAAAGCAAGCGTCTAATGACATCAAAAAACTGGGTACTGTTATGAAAAAATTAGCAGGTTTTCACGATAGGGCCAACCCTGCTGAGCAAGAAGAAATTAGAGCCATGTTTTTGGCAGGTACAAGATATTATTTAGACCAAGGGTGGCAAGCTGGGTCCAATGGAGGAACAAGACACCACATAGGTTACAACGTTCGTGAAATTACAGAGGCCTTCTTTATGATGCGTAAATTTTTGTATCAAAATAATTTATTAAATGAGGTGGGGGAAAGCTTACATTGGCTATTCAATCTAGGAATGGTACTTGACGATCCGAGCAATTTTCATGTAAACATAGATTACTTAAATACACAATCGTATTACCACATGATGTTGGTGTTTTTATTTGAAAAGCAAGAAATGCAGGCAGAGGTATTGCGTGCCTTTTCTAAATATATTTCCATCACACTCGCACAACAAAATGAATTTTGGGGATTCAAAGTAGACGGTACTACTTGGCACCACAACGGACATTATCCAGCCTATGGTGTAGGGGCTTTTAAGACTGTACCCAAGATTATAAATACATTGGCGAGAACCAGATTCCGTATCAGTACAGCGGGACATGCAAACTTTAAAAATTCCTTTTTGAAATCACGGATATATAGTCAAAAATACAATTGGGGATTTGGAAATGCAGGGCGTCATCCAATTGAAGATGGAGGTATTGAATCAATGCAAAGTCAGTTTTTATATATGGCGCAGGCAGGAAGTCCAAATGGAACCTCCAAAATAGATACCGATTTTGCGGCGGCCTATACTAGACTTTGGGGTGAGAAAGATGTTTTCAATGCAACACTATTCTCTAAAGTAAACGGTATAGCGCCTGAAAACTTATCAGGCTACTATACGCTACCTTATGCAGCAACAGCTATTCACAGACGCAATGATTGGGCAGCACTTATAAAAGGCTATAGCAAATATGTTTGGGCTTCTGAAATCTATGTCAATGAGAATAGATACGGGCGTTATCCTGCCAATGGAACCATTCAATTATTGAATGAAACAGGTGAAAAAGGGAGCGGGTTTCGACAAGAAGGTTGGGATTGGAACCGCTATCCAGGTGCCACCATCATACACTTACCGCTGAAAGATTTGGAAACAAAAATGCTCTTGTTAATGTTTCGTTCTAAGGAGTCTTTTGCAGGGAGTACGTATTTGGGTAAAAATGGTGTTTTTGGAATGATTTTAAACGAAAGTAAAGGAGCAAATGCAGATGGTAAAGAGGTTAATATTGGTTTTCCAGGAAAACTAAAAGCTAAAAAATCAGTATTTTCTTTTGACAATAAATTGATATGTATCGGAACGAATATCGCTAGTATAGATTCCGTACATCCCACCGAGACGGTATTGTTTCAGAGTTTTTTAGAAGATAAAAAAACACCTGTACTTACAGCTACACAGAAAATCAAAAAATTCCCGCATGAAACCCAAATTAATTCCAATAAAGATGGGCAAAAGTGGTTGATAGATCCTCAAGGAAATGGGTATCATATTCGCTCTAATTCGGAGGCCAAACTCACTAGAAAAAATCAAAAATCATATCATAACAAGTATTCTGTCAACACAGGTTCTATGAATCCCAAAGGGAAAGGAGTCAAAGAAACGGAAGGTGACTATGCAACAGCATGGATAAACCATGGAAAGGCACCCAAGAATGCTTCTTACGAATATGTGATATATCCTTTTTTAGACAAAACATCTCAAAAGAATTTTGAAGGGGTTATTCAAGAGGATTCCTATAAAGTTCTTCAAGCAGATAGTGTTGCACATATAGTAGCTGACAAGAAATCTTCGACAACGGGCTATGTGATATTCGATGCTTCAAAAACAATTGCTGCGGGATTGCTTTCAAAAGTATCTGCACCTGCATTACTCATGATACAGCAAGAAAAAGAAGTAGAATCCATAGTCCTTAGTGCGGTACAACCAGACTTGAACTTTCCTGAATACAAACCAGGAAGATTCAAAAATTACAGTCAAGAGGTAGTTTTAGAAGTCACCTTAAATGGTAATTGGGTAACTACTGTAGAGAACAGTGTTCTTGCTATTTCAAGCAAAAATGGGAAAACAACACTTACTTTGAAGTGTAAAGATGGCTTACCAACAGAAGTAAAACTAAACAAAACGAAGTAAATGAAATCGTGGATATTCACAATTAATATCTTAAAAGCATTTTTAAAATGAAACATATCAAAAATACTTTCTTACTCTTAATTTGCTTGAGTATAATCGGGTGTCAAAACAAATCAAATCAAACAGAAAGCGTTAATGCTGAAACCTCGATCAGAAGTAAACCAAATATTGTTTTTATCTATACGGATGATGTAGGCTATGGAGACACTAGTATCTATGGAGCTACACAAATTCAAACTCCTGCCATTGATGCATTGGCAGCAGAGGGTATTTTATTTGAGAATGCCTATGCAACAGCAGCAACTTGTACGCCTTCACGCTACTCCTTGTTAACTGGGGATTACGCATGGCGAAAAAAAGGAACTGGAGTTGCCAAAGGAGATCAATCTCTACTTATAGCTACAGATAGAACTACTTTGCCGTCTATGTTGCAAAGTGTTGGTTATAAAACAGGTATTGTTGGAAAATGGCATTTGGGATTAGGTGGAGCAAATGGTCCTGATTGGAACGGTCGAATAAGCCCGGGGCCTTTAGAAATTGGCTTTGATTATTCATATTTGATACCAGCAACTGGAGACAGGGTACCTTGTGTTTTTGTTGAAAATCATGAGATTGTGAATTTAGATCCCAACGATCCAATACGTGTCAACTATAAAAAGAAAATAGGAAATTGGCCTACAGGAAAGGAAAACCCTGAATTGCTGAAAATGCAAACCTCACAAGGACACAACAACACCATCGTAAATGGTATCAGTAGAATCGGATACATGGACGGAGGAAAAGCAGCCCTATGGGATGATGAAACGATTCCAATGGAATTGGTGAACAAATCAAAAAAGTTTATTGAAACGTCGAAAGACCAACCCTTCTTTTTGTTGTTGTCTACACATGATATTCACGTTCCTAGAATAGCCAATAAAATGTTTCAAGGGAAAAGTGGTATGGGACCAAGAGGTGATGTGATTTTACAATTGGATTGGACGGTAGCTCAAATTATGGAAACCCTAAAAGCGAAAAATATTCTTGACAATACAGTAGTTGTATTTTCAAGTGACAACGGTCCTGTCGTCGATGATGGTTACCAAGACCAAGCCAGAGAATTATTAGGAGATCACTCACCTACAGGTGGCTTAAGAGGAGGTAAATACAGCACTTATGATGGGGGGAGTAAAATTCCATTGATCGTACGTTGGCCAGATGGTACACAAAAAGGGATGACTTCTAATGCATTGTTTAGCCAAGTAGATTTCCTGCGCTCTTTTGCTCAATTAGTAGGGGTAGATAAAGTAGCGAATGACGTTGTTGACAGTCAAAATAGACTAGATGTTCTGAAGGGAAAAGATACCATTGGTAGGACTTCCTTGATTCAAGAAAGTTTTATGGGACCTTTGTCTTATGTTGAAAATTCTTGGAAATTTATAGCTCCATTTAAAGGGCCTAAACTTGTGCCTTGGGGACCTATTATTGAAACAGGATTTCAGTTGAGAACGCAATTGTACAATTTAAAATCAGATCCTAAAGAAATGAATAACCTTGCTGATGAATTCCCTGAAAAAGTAATAGAAATGCAAGAGAAATTAAAACAACAAAAAGAAGGTGGTTTTGACAACCAACACGAAGTTGAAATATTTTAATTAAACTTTTAGGCTATGTTTTGGATGTTAGCCCGAACGAATACACGCCAATCTATCCCTAATAAGTTCACATAAACCATGCATAAATGTCTTTAAAATCATATACTGTTTCATTTATAAAGAACCAAGAACTTCATCTCAATGGCAAAGGAGATTCTCCGCTTTGGGATCAAGCAACTCCGCTTACGGATTTTTCATCTCCTTGGGAGCAAGTTCCTATAGCAAAAATTGAATTCAAAGCAGTACACAATACGACCCATCTGTACTGTCGTTTTAGAGTAGCAGATCCTAGTGTATATGTAGATACAAAAGACGATAGTAAAGATAGTATCAATGAATCTGATCGTGTAGAGTTGTTTTTTAGATCCAACGAGTCATTAGACCCCTACTTCTGCTTGGAAATAGATCCAAAATCACGTCTTATGGATTTTAAAGCTCGCCCTTATAGAGAATTTGATTTTGATTGGAATTGGCCTTTAGATGCTATTGAGATTCACTCTGCTATTGAAGAGGAATTTTTTACAGTTGAGATTGCTATATCATTGAATTCACTTAAAGATTTAGGACTTTTAAAAGGAAGTAAGTTGGAAACTGGAATTTACAGAGCAAAATATAACAAACAATCAGATGGAACTTATGATCCTACTTGGATAACATGGGTAGATCCTAAAACAGAAACCCCTGATTTTCACATCGCCTCTTCTTTTGGAAGGTTACTTTTTGAGGGAATTTAATCTCTCATAAAAGGAACTACATTCTCAGAATTTATAATATCAATAGGCAAGAGAATTTGCTTTGGAATTTCTTTTTCAAATAAAAAATATTCCACTAAATACTTCAACCCAAAATAAGTTTGCTGTTTTGGGTTTTGATGAATCAAAAAGTCTATCGTCCCTTTTTGTAAATAGGCTACATTTTGATCTAACAAATCATAGCCTACCAAAGGAATGTTTTCTAAGTTGTTTTTTTCTAAAAATTTGGCTACTTGAAAAGTCTTAGATGTAGTCACAAAAATTCCAGCTATTTGCGGCTGTTGTTTTAAAAAATGAGTAAAAGAATTGTCAAAATCACCTTGGTTTAAATGACAGATCGCAATATTGTTTTTGTATGTTTTTTGACTTTCAAAATAACTAATAAATCCCTTCTCTTTTTCCTGCATAAATACTGCATTTTCATATTTTTCATCTATGTGAAAAATACCAAGCTTCCCTTTTTGGGAAATGCTGTGCAATAACTTTGCTGCCACCCGACCACTTTGCTGTAAGTCTTGACCTATAAAACTCATCGTATTTGAGTTTCCTATATCGTTGTTAAAAGTAGCAACTAGGATGTCACTGTTCCGGTATTCTTGAATAGCAGCAGTCGCTTGTTCAAAGAACAAAGGAGCCAATAAAACGGCATCAGGAGTTTTAGTTAAAATGTTTGCATTTGCAACTTCAAAAGAATGTATTTCCTTGGGGTTGAAGTATACTGTTTCTATGTTTACCCCAAAAATACCCAATTCTTTGATCACATTATTGACACCCACCACACAAGCCTCCCAATAGTTATCTATCTTAGGATCCGGCAAAAGCACAGCTATTTGGTATACCTTATTGTTTTTTAAATTTTTGGCAATAAGGTTTGGCTTGAAGTCAATAGCCTCCAATACCTCGTTCACTTTTTTAAACGCAGCTTCAGAAACTCGCCCTCTTTTGTGAATGACCCTATCGACAGTTCCTTTAGATACGCCAGCTCTTTCAGCAATATCTTTGATGGTATATTTCTTCGTCATAGTCACAAATATAGAAAAACTATCTTAAAACACACAAGATGTGCTCGAACACATTTTTTGTGTGTTCGAGCACATTATTGAGTTTTTTTTAATATATTTATAAAATATTTATAAAAGTACCTGAATACTATTGTAAATTAGAGCTTATGCTCTTAGAATTATAAAAGACAATAAAAGACAATGAAAGAAGAAAAGTTACAATCAATTTTTGAGCAATTTGACCATGGAAGTGTCTATGATTCATACAAAGAATTGGCATCTGGCCACATCAATGATACTTTTTTAATCGTTACGAAAAACAAACCCTATTATGTACTACAACGCATCAATCATCAGGTGTTTAAAGATGTGCCGGGACTTATAGAAAACAAAGTGAGTATCAGTGCCCATATCCGAAAAAAGCTAGAACACTTACCTAAAAACGAATTAGATAGGAGTGTATTGACCTTTGTAAAGACCAAAAACGGCGCTTCTTGTTACAGAGGAGATGCAGATAATTATTGGAATTTGATGCAGTTTATTGACGAGAGTGTCACTTTTGAATTGGTAAAAGATGCAGAGGTTGCTTATGAGGGAGGAAAGTTGTTTGGAGAGTTTATAAATCTTACAAGTGATTTTGACACCTCAAAATTAATTGAAGTGATTCCTAATTTTCACAATATACGTTTTCGATACGAGCAATTTGATGCCGCCTTAGCAAAAGCATCAGAGGAGCGAATTGCTTTGGCAAAAAGTTATATTGCTAAGGTAGCACTTATGAAAGAGGAGATGCATGTATTGCAGGACTTAAAAGATAGGGGTAAGATTCCAATACGTGTCACACACAACGATACAAAAATATCCAATGCCTTGTTTGATACAAACAATAAGGGGCTTTGTGTGATTGATACAGACACCATCATGCCGGGAATTGTACACTATGATTTTGGTGATGCCATTCGTACCATTTGTAATACCGCTTCAGAAGACGAAACTAATTTGGACTTGGTGACGTTCAATGTAGATTATTACAAGGCATACTCTAAAGGTTATTTAGAGCAACTTGCAGATGCATTGACTGCAGAAGAAATTGCACAACTACCGCTTGCCGCCAAAACAATGATCTTTATCATTGCATTGCGCTTTTTAACTGATTTTTTAAATGATGATATTTATTTTAAAACCCAGTATACAAATCATAATTTAGACAGGGCTAAAAACCAATTCAAACTCATCGAGAGTTTGAATGAACAATACGACCAAATTCAATTATAAAACACTCAAAAAACTAATTATGTCAACAACAAACAAAACGAACACCAACAATACATTGGTGCCTATTATCATTATTGCCGGCCTTTTCTTTATTTTCGGTTTTGTGACTTGGATCAATGGAGCATTGATTCCCTTTATGAAAACAATCAATGAATTGACCGACGCACAATCTTACTTAGTGGCCTCAGCTTCCTACATATCTTTTGTAGTCATGGCATTACCTGCCTCCTATATTTTGGAGAAAGTAGGTTATAAAAAAGGAATGTCACTCGGATTGATCATTATGGGTATTGGCGCTTTGGTGTTTATTCCAGCAGCAGAAGCCAGAACCTATTGGGTATTCCTTGCTGGGATTTTTATACAGGGTGTCGGAATGACCATATTGCAGACAGCTTCCAACCCCTATATAACCATTTTAGGTCCTATAGAAAGTGGTGCCAAGCGAATTGCTATTATGGGAATCGCTAACAAAACTGCGGGTGCCCTAGGATCCTTAATTTTTGGAGCTTTATTGCTCTCTGGAATTGACGAGGTAAAAGCAGAACTGGCTACTGCTTCTCTGGAGGAAAAAAATTTACTTTTAGATACTATGGCAGATAGCGTATTTATACCTTATTTGGTCATGGCAGTTGTATTGTTTCTATTAGGAATTTTAATTCGTAAAGCACCTTTGCCAAATGTGGAAGCAGCTGCTGAAGAAGTTACAGATGCAGGAAAAAGTTCGAAGACCAGTATTTTTCAATTTCCACAATTGTGGTTGGGGGTATTGGCTTTGTTCGTCTATGTTGGCGCTGAGGTGATTGCCGGTGATACAATAATTGCATACGGAATCTCTCTTGGTTTTACAGGTGAAGAAGCGAAATATTTTACAACCTATACATTGATGGCAATGGTTGCTACCTATACACTTGGTGTATTTCTAATTCCTAAATATGTATCACAGACAAAAGCATTGATTGGCAGTGCAATTTTAGGGTTGGTTTTTAGTTTTTGTATTTTAAACACAACAGGTTTTACATCGGTTCTTTTTGTGGCACTTTTAGGGGTGTCTAATGCTCTTGTTTGGCCAGCAATATGGCCCTTGACCTTAGACGGATTGGGTAAATTCACAAAAACAGCTTCTGCATTGCTCATCATGGCAATTTCAGGGGGGGCTATCATTCCTCCTTTGTATGGTCGCTTCGTAGATGCAGCTAAGGTAGATTACATTGCTGCTGGAATGGAAGAGACTAAAGCATTGGCAATAGCATCCACAGATAGTTATTGGATTTTAATACCATGTTATGCAATCATCTTATTTTTTGCAATATGGGGACATAAAATTAAAAATTGGACTTCTAAATAAATTAATATCCTTTGATTTTAGAATCAATTTATAAATCATAGTTAAATATTTCTACCAAAAACAATAGTATGTTACACAGTAAAATAGACAAAGCGACAGGCTTTGAAAAACGTTTTGAAAAAATAGGAACGGTTGTATATGAAGATGCTACGAATGCTTCTAAGGCAGTAGCTCAAGAAATAGCTGCATTGATCAAAGTAAAACAAACTCAAAAACAAGCGTGTGTTTTAGGATTGGCGACAGGATCTTCTCCGAAGGGCTTGTATGCAGAATTGGTTCGCTTGCACAAAGAAGAAGGGTTGAGTTTTAAAAATGTAATTTCATTTAATTTGGACGAATACTACCCGATGGAGGTAGATTCTGTTCATAGTTATGTGCGTTTTATGAAGGAACATTTGTTCAATCATGTTGACATACTTCCAGAAAATTACCACATTCCAGATGGAATGCTCAGTAAAGAGGCCATTGCAGATTACTGTGATACCTACGAAGCGAAAATAGAAGCACTGGGTGGAATAGATTTACAGATTTTAGGTATTGGTGGAAACGGACATATTGGATTCAATGAGTCTGGTGCTTTGCAAAATTCTAAAACTCGATTGGTCGCTTTAGATCATATTACAAGAGTTGCAGCAAGTGCAGAGTTTTCAGGTTTGGATAATACCCCAAGAACCGCTATTACTTTAGGGGTAAAAAAGATTATGGATGCCAAACGTGTCATTTTATTGGCATGGGGTGAGCCGAAATCTAATATCATTCATGCTGCTACAGAAGGAGATATGACCAGTCGTATTCCGGCCTCTTACTTACAAGAACATAACAATGCTAGTTTTATTTTGGATGCTGCAGCTGCCTCAAAATTGACTAGAATTCAAAAACCATGGTTGGTAGAAAAAATTAGTTGGACAGAAACATTGACTAAAAAGGCAGTGCTCAACTTGGCATTGCAATTGGAAAAGCCAATTTTGATGTTGACGGATGACGACTATATTGAAAATGGAATGAGTGATTTGTTAGCAGATGCTGGTCCAGCCTATGATATCAATATCAAAATTTTCAACCAATTACAAAACACGATTACTGGTTGGCCGGGAGGTAAGCCCAATGCGGAAGATAGCAATCGTCCGGAACGTGCTGAACCGGCTAAAAAACGAGTATTGATTTTTAGTCCACATCCAGACGATGATATCATCAGTATGGGTGGTACTTTTAAACGCTTGCATGAGCAAGGGCATGAGGTACATATTGGCTATCAAACTTCAGGAAATATAGCTGTTGCAGATGACGAGGCTTTGCGTTTTGCGAGCTTTGTTTGTGATTATAACGAGAAATTTGGAATTGAAGGCAATGAAGCTACCGAAATCTATAAAAATGCAGTGTCCTTTTTAAAACATAAAAAGTCAAGCGAGATAGATACAGAAGAAGTACGTTATATAAAAGGCTTGATTCGTAAAGGAGAAGCAAGAGCTACCTGTCACTTCGTGGGACTTCCAGACTTACAGATTCATTTTATGAATTTACCATTTTATGAAACGGGAGCAGTCGAGAAAAATCCTATTGGAGCTGAAGATATTCAGTTGACAGCAGATTTGATAGAAAAAATAAAACCACATCAGATATACGCTGCAGGAGATTTAGCTGATCCCCACGGTACACACAAAGTGTGTTTGGATGCTATTTTTGCAGCCGTAAAATCTCTAAAACCTAAAAAGTTTATGAAGGATTGCTGGGTATGGCTCTATAGAGGAGCTTGGCAAGAGTGGGGTGTTGATGAAATTGAAATGGCTGTTCCGATGGGACCCGATCAAGTTTTGGAAAAAAGGAAAGGAATTTTCAAACACCAGTCTCAAAAAGATGGGGTTGTTTTTCAAGGAGCGGACAGTAGAGAGTTTTGGCAACGTGCAGAAGATAGAAACAAAGAAACTGCCGATTTGTACGATAAGCTAGGAATGTCGCATTATGCTGCTATGGAAGCCTTCGTAAGGTGGCATTATTAAACTTTTAATTGCTGTGATAAGTTATTAATGTTGGTTAAAAAAAGCCCCGGATATCCGGGGCTTTTTTGTGTCACTATGCTAGTAGTGAAAGTAATTTTAAATGATTGCTAAAATTACTATCGTTTCTTTTTATTTTTTTCTTTCTTCAGCACTGCTATTGTTAAAGGCAGGAACTACTGTGTTCTTATTGTCGTCATATTGTAAAAAGACCAAACCTTCATCTCCCTTCTTCCAAGTATCGTATGCTTCAGAATCCTCAGACACATAGCATTTTAAGAATTGTTTTTCAACCAGTTCTTTAAAATTAGCATAGTTGAGATTTTTATTTTTCTTGAGCTCTCTACTAATTTTTTGAGCACTCGATTTGGTAATAGCATGCAATATCGCAATAGCGTATAATTTGTCATTTTGGTGTTTGAAAACATCTCCACTTTCATGGTGTTTTTTAAATTCAAGAATTTTTACACCTTCATAACTCACATTTTCTTCTTCTAAAATAGCAATGTTTGCTAAATTCTTTTCAATATACTCTTCAATATTTTTATGCATGTTGTCTTTCTTAGATTCTTTACAAAAATAGGAGTTTCGAAGGACTCTCAATGATTTCTTTTGAATTTTTAAACAAAGCAATGGAATTTAACTAGTATCTAATATGTCAGCTGAAATGTATGTAGTTGGCAATAGCTTAGTGTCTTGGCTTCTTGTTATCCTTTTTTTTTCGTATTTTAAGCTAGTATTTTAAATACATTCTATTGTAATCTTTAGAATTTCTAAGAAGACTTTTATAGTTTATGTATTGATTTCAGATGTTTTAACTAGGTAAAAACTGTTTTTCATGCGTGTTTTATTTTTCCTCCTTCTATTGTTGAAAAGTTACAGTCAACTCAGTGCACAACAAATAACTGAAAGACCCAACATACTTTTTATCGCTATTGATGATTTGAAACCTACTATTGGTGTTTATGGTGATACCTATGCACAAACTCCCCACTTAGATAATTTAGGTGCTACAGGAACTGTTTTTTTAAACAACCATTGTCAACAAGCGATTTGTGGTCCTTCTAGAGCGAGTATTATGACAGGGCAAAGACCCGACCATACGCAAGTTTGGGATCTGAAAACAAGGATGCGTGATGTGAAACCTACTATTTTAACGCTTCCCCAATATTTCAAACAACAAGGCTATTTTACTACGGGTATTGGTAAGATATTTGACCCTAGGTGTGTGGACAAACAAAGTGATGCACCCTCTTGGTCTGAACCCTTTACCAAAGCCTATAAATTGAAGTATCCTAAAGAATACGGTCCTCCTGTTTTTGGCTATTATCAAAAAGCAAGTATTAAAAAGGAGATCGCATCTCGAATGGAAAAAGCAAAGAAGAAGGGAGTTCGCAATGCAAAAGCTTATGTGATGCAACAGTACAAACCTCCTTATGAAAAAAGTGAAGCACCTGATACCGCTTATGCAGATGGAGCTATTGCGACAGCAGCTATAGAAAAACTAAAAATCTTTTCTCAAAATAAGAAACAACCTTTTTTATTGGCTGTGGGCTTTAAGCGTCCACACCTTCCTTTTGTAGCGCCTCAAAAGTATTGGGATTTGTACGACCCCAATAAAATAACTTTGGCACCCTATCAGAAAAAATCTAAAAATGGACCTGATATTGCTTATCATAAATCGGGTGAAACGCGTAGTTATAAAGACCCAAATATTACCTATGAGACTGGTGCTGATGGTTTGCTAAAGATAGCTCCAAATGTACAAAGAGACTTTATTCACGGCTACTATGCTTGTACTAGTTTTATAGATGCACAAATAGGACGTATTATAGAAAATTTAAAAAAGGAAAATTTACACAAAAACACCATTATTGTCGTCTGGGGTGATCATGGTTGGCATTTGGGCGACCACAGTTTGTGGAACAAACATTCTAATTTTGAGCAAGCAACACGTTCGCCCTTACTCATATATAACCCTTTCAGCCCTTCTGCTGTAAAAGTAAAAGCTCCCTCAGAATTTGTGGATGTCTTTCCTACACTGTGTGCGATGTCTCAACTCCCCATCCCCAAACAACTCGATGGAATGGACTTGTCTCCTCTTATGGACGGTGGGAAATCTAGTGTCAAAGAAGTAGCGATCAGTCAATGGAGCAAAGGAAAAAATACAGGTTATAGTTTTCGTGATACAAACTACCGCTATACCTGTTGGTTAAAAGCCAATAAAAAAAGTACTGATGGCATACGTGCAAGAGATATTTGGGTAGAAGAATTGTACGATTATGTTAATGATCCACTTGAAACTACAAATCAAGTCAAAAATAAAGACTATCAATCGGTATGCAACAAAATGAAAAAATACGCCTTGCAGTATTTTAAAGAACAAGAAATATCAAAAGAGAAAACAGTCGCTGTAACTTCTGACCTACCACTCAAAGACCTGCTACTTGCTAAGTTTGATCCCATACAAGTATATGTAGGCGCTACCCTTAATCACAGGCAACTAAACACTACTGTTTCTGATTTGTTTTTAAAACATTTTACCTATACAACTCCTGAAAATTGTGCCAAACAGTCTCGTGTACACCCCAAACCCGACAAAT
>JBELHA010000014.1:0-53327 GCA_042091695.1 Flavicella sp. | reverse complement strand
AAATTTATTTCAATCTTTTCTTTTTGGAGGTAAATGATTTATTCCTTGTAAGTTGTACCACTAATTTTGGAACCTCAGCCCTCACTTCTAGACTTTTTTTATGTCCCCAAATCTTATCCCTAGCAATACGTCCTGCAGTTTCCAAATTGATTTTTGGTGTTGGGTAGTTGACTTCTATCCCTAAAAAAACGTGGTCTATGGGAGTCATCAACCAAGGCTCGTGAATAAATTCATCGGGAACCTCCTTCAATTCAGAAACCCATTTTCGTATGAACAGCCCTTTAGGATCGTGGTCTTGGGATTGTTTTATAGGGTTATACATACGTATCGTGTTGAACCCAGTAGTACCTGCCTGCATCTGAAATTGAGGAAAATGTATCCCTGGTTCATAGTCTAAAAATAATTTTGATAAATGGTACACCCCCAAACGCCAATCACAGTCAAAGTGATGGCAAAATACAGAAACCAACATGGCACGCATTCTGAAGTTGATCCAACCTGTTTCTTTCAGACAGCGCATTGTAGCATCTACCATGGGAAAACCTGTCGTACCGTCTTTCCATGCTTGAACCAATTCAGGGTCGTTACTATGCGCTAAAGTCTCATAGCCTTTATTGATGCAATGCGTCTCGTAGACACAGGCTACCTCAAATTTCTGTATAAAATGACAATGCCAATGCAAACGTGTAATCAACCCATTAAAACTTCTTTTGTATACTTTGTAGTTGGGGTGACTTTTTACATATTGATACACCTGACGAATAGAAAGGTTTCCCCACGCCAAATAAGGAGATAAACGTCCACATGACTTTCTACTTTCCGTTGGTTTAGAAATATGACGACTGTAATTTTTACCGCGATCTTGACAGAAGGATTTCAGGTATTTCCAAGCATACAACTCCCCTGCCTTTTGATAAGCTTGGGGATATTCTTTTAAGTTTTTTTCAAATATTATAGGGAGTGGAAAAGGGTGATCTAAAGCGATTCCTGCTCCCTTTTGAAACGGAATCTCTATTTGACTTTCTCCCATAGTAGCATACCATTGTTGGTCCCAACCCGAACGATTTTTAATCCCTCTTAGAATACCATCACGTTGAAACTCTTGCCAATTGATATTTTGTTCGGTGAGCAGGTCTTTTACGTCCAAATCTCGTAGCCATGTTTTGGCAATCCCACTTTCTTGATAAGAATAGACCGTATTTACTTGGAATGTTTCTGTCAAATATGAAAACACCTCTTGTGCTTCCGCATGGAATACATGTATTTTTTGACCGTAAGGTTCAAGTTGTTCATTGAGTGCAGCAATGGAATGGTAACAAAATTGCAAATGACGCAAAGCACTATCAGGATGCTCCATTAAAGAAGGCTCAAAAATAAAAATAGGTAAAAAAGGAATACCGGCTTGAGTCGCCTTTAGAAATGGCATATGGTCTCTGATCCTCAGATCTCTTTTCAACCAAACAATATGTACTTGCTGCTGCTCCACTTCTTTTTATATTTTAAACCTGCAGTGTAGGGTTTGAAACTCCTATATCGCAGTAAACATTTATTCTCGATTAGCAAATTGCAATGAATGCAGGCATTGTCTTATTCTCTGGAAGTCAATCGCAGTTTGTTCATAGTAGCATTTAGCTCAAAGCCCAACAATAGGATGATAGCATTCAACCATATAAACAACATTACAATTAGCAGGGTACCAATAGAACCATAGAGTTCATTATACTTGGCAAATTTCACCACATAGACGCCAAAAACATAAAATGAAATCACGTACAAAATTGTGGTTAGGATAGCCCCTACGGAAAAGAAAGAGGAATATTTCCCTTCTTTAGTTCCAAAGAAATACAAAAGCGATACCGTCGTAAATATCATAAAAACTAAAAATAGATACCGCACGTTTTCTAGCCACATAAACTCGGAACTCAACCAATTATTAGCAATCAATAAGTCCAATCCAAATTCGAATAATATAGTTCCTACAACCGTAATAATCAATAAAAAAGACATTAAAAGTGAGGTTCCAAGTGATACTATATAAGCTTTTATAACAGTTCTAACCTCTGTTACGTGGTAGGAAATTTCAAAACCTCCAAAAATAGCATTGACCCCATTGGTCATTAAAAATATAGAGACTAAAAAACCAAAAGACAACAATCCTCCGTATTTATTGTTGGCGATATCCTGTAAAATTGGAACCACAGCCTCGTAGGTTTTAGGAGGCAGTGCTTCAGATATCAATAACATAAAACTTTCTTGAAACCCATCTACAGGTATATAGGGAATCAGTGTCAACATAAATAGCAAAAAAGGAAAAACAGCCATAAACAAACTGTAGGAGATTCCTCCTGCTCTTGAAGTCAAAGCACCTTTCACTATTCCTGTAAAATAAACTTCTATCAAATCGTACAAGGACAAACCTTCCAATCCTGGAATTTTTATGTTTTTAAAAAAATTGACAATTTGGTTCATAGTAGTGCTATAAGATACTTGTAATTTTTACAATTAATAGGCTTTTAAACTCAAATCCATGTTGTATACAGAATGAGTCAGTGCACCAGAAGATATATAATCTACGCCACATTCGGCATAGCTTCTCAAGGTACCCTCGTCAATACCTCCAGAAGACTCCGTCTGACACTTTCCGTTGATCATGGCTACTGCTTTGCGGGTATCCTCGTAATTGAAATTGTCGATCAATATTCTGTGAATCCCATCTGAACGAAGAATTTCACGAATTTCTTCTAGATCCCTAGCTTCAATTATAATTTTCAAATCCCTACCGGTTTCTTTGAGGTAGGTCTGGGTCTTTTCTATAGCTTTTGTAATCCCTCCTGCAAAGTCGATATGATTGTCTTTTAGCATGATCATATCGTATAAGGCAAAGCGATGGTTTACACCCCCTCCTATTTTAACTGCCCATTTTTCAAGAGCACGAATTCCAGGGGTTGTTTTACGAGTGTCTAAAATTTTGGTTTTAGTTCCATCAAGTAATTCAGTATATGTTTTTGTTTTGGTAGCAATAGCACTCATACGCTGCATCACATTCAAAACCAATCGCTCAGCTTTTAAAATTGTATGCGAGCTTCCTGCAACTGTAAGTACTACATCCCCAGGAACCACCGGAGTACCATCTTGGATTAAAACATCAACCTCAACAGTAGCATCCACATGTTTAAATACTCTTTTTGCAAAAGCAACACCTGCAATGATACCGGTATCTTTGACCAATAATTGTGCTTTTCCTTTTTCCCCAGCGGGTATACATGCCAAAGAACTGTGATCGCCGTCTCCGACGTCTTCACGAATGGCATTTTCTATTATCAAATTCAATTCTTTTTCAAACTGTGCATCACTGATCATAGGTACTGTTTTTGTATTACAAAAATACCCTTTTATCTCTATATTAAATAGAAAAGAAAGGCGAAATTCATCTAAAAACATAAAATATCTTAAAAGCTACTTTCTGTCAATTCCCTATATTTGCGACATGAAGATAAAACTTTTGGCTATCGGTAAAACAGATGATGCAAACCTAAATGCATTGATAAACACCTATCAAAATAGGTTGAAACATTATATCAAGTTTGAATTGGAAATCATTCCGGATATCAAAAATGTCAAAAACTTATCTCAAAGCCAACAGAAGGAAAAAGAAGGCGCTTTGATATTGAGCAAACTAGCCCCTACAGACCAACTCGTAGTTCTGGATGAAAAAGGGAGAGACTTTCGTTCTATTGAATTTTCCAACTTTCTTCAGAAAAAGATGAATTCTGGTATCAAGCAATTGGTATTTGTGATCGGGGGACCTTATGGTTTTTCAGAGGCAGTCTATAAAAAAGCACAAGGAAAAGTATCCTTTTCAAAAATGACTTTTTCACATCAGATGATACGCTTGTTTGTAGTTGAGCAAGTATATAGAGCATTTACCATTTTAAAAAACGAACCCTACCACCACGAATAAATTTTACAGCTGCTCTGACAAGGTGATTATAGTAGTTATATTACTTGTTCTTAGCTTCGATCCAACGGGACATAAACTCAGTGCTTCGCATACTGTGGTGCAACAACATACTTCCTATAAAATTTTGGTTTCTATGTGTGTGAAGGTTATGTTGTAATTCGTTTATTTTGTTGAAAAAATCAGCTGCATATACTTCCTTTGAAAAACTTTTCAAAATAACAGCACCGTTATCTTGTGAAGATAACCATTGAGTTTTATCGTTGTATAACTGCTTTGCTGCTGTTACCAACTCCTGTACTTCCTCGGCCACAATTCCTGCCCAAGGCAAATTATCATGCATGCCTTCAGCGCCTATTGGGGTTGTAATACTTGGAGTACCCACGGTCATAGCATCTATAAATTTTCCTTTGAGTCCCGCCCCAAAGCGTAAGGGTGCCAAACATACTCTCGCAGATTGCAAAACCTCTTGAGCATCCTTAGCCCAACCTTTGATAAAAAACCTCTCTTTTTCGTTGTGAAGCTGCATGGCTTTTTGTGGTGGATAGGAACCGTAGATATGTAGCTCTGCATTTGGAAGTTCCTTTCGCAACAGCGGCCATATCGACTCTTTTAGGTAACGAACACTATCCCAATTGGGTTCATGTCTAAAACTTCCTATAGTACAAAAATGTGATCGTTCTTCAAAAGTAGGTAGTTTTGAGATTTCAGCTTCAGAGGGAGCTATGACTAAAAAAGGAAGGTAATACACAATTGTATCTGGCACTTTGAAATAGGTCGTCAACAAAGACATCTCATAGGTAGAAATCATCAATGTCAAATCACTTCTAAAAATACTAGCAATCTCTCTTTTAGCAGTATCCGAATTCAGATCTTCCTCTTTGAATGCTCTTTTTTCTTTGACGGCTAGTTGCCTTGCTTTTCGCAAACAGTGTAAATCCTCAGTATCTAAAATACGTAAAGCCTCAGGGCAAATATTGTCTATTCTCCAACCAAACTGTTCTTCCACCATAAAGCGATCAAAAAGAACTATGGTTGGTTGTAAATCCTTTACGAAAACATCAAAACTAGCATCGTTTAAAAGTATCGGTTGTAAGTGTACACCTAAATCCTCAATTGGATAGCGATTGGGACTGTCTTGAGTGGCTGTAGCAAAGGTAATATCCCATGCATGGTCTTTAAAAAGTGATATCAATTGTAACATACGGCTACCTGCTGCAGACGATTTTGGTTCTGGCCAAACACTCCCGATAATTAACAGCTTTTGTTTCATTGCGTTATTCGTTTTTAAGAATAGAGAGAACCAATTCCTTTGTCATCTTTCTACCTGCGGCTTTTTCTCGTAGGTCAACAAAAGAAAACCTAAAATCACATCCCGATGCGTAGGCAGAGCAACCATAAGCAGTTTTGCCACGAATCACGGTTCCTTTTTGACATTTTGGACACTGTATCACTTCTGGTTTTTTAGAAGATTCCACTACTTTAGGAGATTCAGATGAGAACTCCAACTCAAAAGCACTGTTGAAACGTATGCTACCGTCACATTTTTTTCCCTCTATTTTGAATCCCTTCAGAGGAAGGGTAGCTCCTTTGTTTAGGAGTCTCTTTCCTTGGTTAACAGATATTTTTTTTCCTAGAAACTCAAAAGGAAGTCGGAAATCACAGCCTGTTTTATACGCAGAACAACCATAAGCTGTACTCCCTTTTAATAATTGAGCTTTCTTACATTTTGGACATTCCATTCCTGCAAGCGCAGCCGTTTTTGTCTTTTTTGTTATTTTTTTTGGAGGCTCCACTTCAGAAGAAAAGCGTTTGATATTTTTCTCCATACGTACTTCTACCACCAAATCGTCTACCATTTTTTTCATGTTGTTGATAAACTGTCCCGCACTGAAATTTCCTTCTTCTATTTCTTTCAATTGTTTTTCCCACTGCCCTGTCAATTCTGCTGACTTTAGCAGTTTGTTTTGAATGGTATCTATCAGTTGAATTCCCATATTCGTTGGGAGTATTTGCTTTTTATTTCGCGTAATATATTTACGTCGAAAAAGTGTTTCTATGATATTGGCACGTGTGGAAGGTCTTCCAATACCATTTGCTTTCATCAAATCGCGCAACTCATCATCTTCTACTTGTTTCCCTGCGGTCTCCATAGCTCGCAACAAGGTTGCTTCAGAATAATTCTTTGGAGGTTTGGTCTCTTTTTCTAAAAATGAAGGACTGTGAGGACCACTTTCTCCCTTTGTAAAAGTAGGCATCAATACCTCTGTATCTTTTGTTTTGGCTGACTTTGATTTTGGAAATACCACACGCCATCCAGGAACGAGTATCTCTTTTCCTGTAGCTTTGAAAGTAGTTTTTGCTGCTTTTCCAATCACTGCCGTGTTTGACACCTCACATTCTGGATAGAATACCGCGATAAAACGCCTAGTGATAACATCGTATACATTGGCATCATAGTTACTTAGCTGTCCTTCAATACCTGTCGGCACGATAGCGTGGTGATCGGTGACTTTCTTGGAGTCAAAAACGCGTTTGGACTTTTTGATTTTAGCTTCTAAAAGAGGGGCTGTCAATTTGCTATACTGGGTCAAATTTCGCAATATTCCAGCTACCTTTGGATACATATCATCAGGTAAAAAGGTAGTATCTACCCTTGGGTAGGTTACTAATTTTTGTTCGTACAACTTTTGAACTATTTTTAGAGTTTGCTCAGCTGTATACCCAAATTTATTATTGCACTCAACTTGTAAACCTGTCAAATCAAAGAGTTTTGGCGCGTATTCTTTTCCTTTCTTTTTGGTAACAGACACAATCTCAAAAGGTGCCTCTTTAACGGCATTCAGCGCAGCTTCTCCATCTTCTTTCTTAAGGAATCGTCCTTGTTCATTATTGAAAACGGTACTTCTATACTCCGTCTGTAATTCCCAATACGGTTGTGGTTTGAAATATGCAATTTCTTTATGACGATTGACCAACATTGCCAAAGTAGGAGTTTGCACCCTACCCACAGAGAGAACTTGTTGTTGGGCTCCGTAACGAAGCGTATACAATCGAGTAGCATTCATACCTAGCAACCAATCACCTATAGCCCTTGAACTTCCTGCATAATACAGATTGTCATAATCAGCAGCATCTTTTAGGTTGTCGAAACCTGCTTTAATGGCTTCTGAGGTAAGAGAAGATATCCATAAACGCTCTACCTTACCAGTATAATTGGCTTGTTTGAGTACCCATCTTTGTATCAACTCTCCTTCTTGCCCTGCATCCCCACAATTGATAACACATTCTGTTTTATCAAACAGTTTTTTTATGGTGTTGAATTGTTTTTGAACCCCATCATTGGCTGTTAATTTGATATCAAATTTAGCAGGTAACATCGGTAGGCTATTTAAATCCCAACGCTTCCAATGAGGCTTGTAATCATCAGGAGTAAATAAGGTACATAAATGTCCAAATGTCCAAGTCACTTGATACCCATTACCTTCAAAATAACCGTCATGTCGTTGATTGGCTCCTAATATAGCAGCAATCTCTCTAGCAACACTTGGCTTTTCAGCAATACATACCTTCATAAACTTGGTTTTTAAATTGGGAGGGATTCACAAACTTACACAACTATTTGGAATTAAAAAATATTTCAGTTGCTAGTACAAGCAATCAATGTGGCTAAGTTTTTGATAGTCTTAACAGTGTAACACTGACAAATATGTTACATTTACCTCAAATTATCAAAAATGAAATTATCCAAACTTCACTATAATTTTTTACCCTGTGTACTCCTATTTTTTTTGGGGTCTCTGTCTGGTTTTTGTCAAATAGACAATACCAATAGTAACAATTTTAAAAGTGGCCTTTCCGTTGGGGGCAACAAGCAATTTGAAGCGATTAACCCCATACAACAAGAGGCACAATTTGAAAGTGTATTGCAACAACGCATGCAAATACAAAATGAAAACAAATCAAGAGAAGACCTTAAGAACAAAGGGATAATTAACAAGCAAGAATTGTATGAAAAACAATTTGCATCTGAGATAGCTGCTTTGCAAAACACCTATGCCAAAATAGATCAAGACCTTGGAGGTTTTAGTACATTGAGTAAAAGTGTTACTATAGTATGTAGAGATTTTGCATTACCAGATGGTGACAAGGTTACGATATTTCTAAATGATGCACCTGCAGTACGTTTTGTTGAATTGACTCAAAATTTTCAACAATTTATGCTGCCCCTGAAGCAAGGGTTGAATAAAATTTCATTCAAAGCACTCAATCAAGGGAGTTCTGGACCTAATACTGCTGCTTTTATGGTGTATGACAGTACAGGTAAGTTATTATCTTCAAACCAATGGAATCTTGCAACTGGTGCAAAAGCCGTACTTACTATTGCTAGAGACGAATAAAAAGCAGATGAAATTTACAGAATTTACAGCCAAACAATCCAAGCTTCAAAACAAAGCACTTTTGGGAATGAGTGCACAAATAAAATTAGCTCCTTCTTATCGGGAAGCGATGATCACAGAAGAGTCAAAATTAAAAAAACCACGTGCCGCTGCTGTATTGGCTTTATTTTATCCAAATCAATCAGGAGATACTACTTTTTTATTGACCAAAAGGGCTTCGTACAACGGTACACATTCTGCTCAAATTAGTTTTCCTGGTGGCAAAAGAGAAGCATCGGATGTTTCTTTATCTGAGACTGCACTCAGAGAAGCTTATGAAGAAGTGGGCATACCTACGGAGCAAGTGATCATTGTCAAAGAGATGACAGCGTTATATGTTCCCCCTAGCAATTTTTTGATAAGTCCCTATTTGGCTTTTACAGAAAATAGACCGGATTTTGTTCAAAACCACGAAGTAGCTAAGATTATTGAAATTCCACTGAAGGCCTTGTTAGATGACAATAGTCTACTGTCTAAGAATAAGACGGATAAGAAGGGAAACGAAATAATTATTCCCTATTTTAAGTTTAATTCAAACGAAGTATGGGGTGCAACAGCAATGATACTTAGTGAAATTAAAGAACTGATAAAAAATCTTTAAAAGCCATTTTTTTTGGTACATTTGCCCTTATTAAAAAAATCACTTTGATGCAATTATTCAAAAGAAATCCCTTTGGTCATATTTTAATCGTAAAAAAATGGCTTATCAGAATCGTTGGGGTTATTTCTCATAGGAGATATAACAAATTCAACACTTTGCATATAGAAGGTTCGGAAATGATTCGTGACCTCCCACATCAAAATGTATTGTTTGTTTCAAATCATCAAACATATTTTGCTGATGTAGCTGCTATGTTTCACGTATTCAATGCCTCTCTAAAAGGAAGAGTAGACTCTATAAAAAACATAGGTTATATCTGGAATCCAAAATTAAACATGTATTATATTGCCGCAGCAGAAACGATGAAGGCAGGACTTCTACCAAAGATTTTTGCCTATATGGGCTCTGTATCCATACAAAGAACATGGAGAAGTGGGGGTGAAAATGTAAAAAGGCAGGTTAAAATGTCTGATATTAGTAATATTGGAACTGCTCTGGATGATGGTTGGGTAATTACCTTTCCGCAGGGAACTACAAAACCTTTCAATCCAATTAGAAGAGGAACAGCTCATATTATAAAGACCTACAAGCCTATTGTAATACCAATTGTTATTGATGGATTTAGAAGATCTTTTGACAAAAAAGGTTTGTTGATCAAAAAAAGAGGGGTTTTACAATCCATGGTCATCAAGAAGCCTTTACAAATAGACTATGAAAACGATTCATTTGACGATATCGTTCATCAATTAGAATATGCTATAGAACAACACCCTTCTTTTTTAAAGGTACTCTCTGTTGAAGATTATAAAAAACAGGAAGATGCCCTCAATAAAGAACGTAAATTTTGGAAATCAAACTAAGTCATCAATTGCATTTAGTAGCCCATTAATACGTTGCGTTGTACTGAATAGTTTTTAGTAATTTAGCATAAAAAAGTACCATGACTATAACCCAGCTACATTATATTTTGTCTGTTGCAGAGCATAAGAACTTTACGGTTGCTGCCAATCATAGTGCTGTGAGTCAGCCTACTTTGAGTATGCAGATTCAAAAGTTGGAAGAACAGTTGGATGTACAAATTTTTGACCGTAGTAAAAAACCCATTTCGATAACTCAAATCGGTGAAAAAATAATTGCTCAAGCAAAGATTATCGTTGAGGAATCTAAGAGAATCAATGATATAGTCGACCAACAAAAAGGTTATGTTGGAGGAGTGTTTAGACTTGCATTGATTCCAACAGTAATGCCTACCTTACTCCCTATTTTTTTAAAAACGTTTTCAAAAAAGTACGAAGAAGTTCAGTTGATCATCGAAGAGATCACCACAGAAGAATGTATCAAAAAACTAGCAGAAGGTCATATTGATGCTGCCATTGCAGCGACACCACTAGAGGAGGAAAATATTATAGAAAAGCCATTGTACTATGAGCCTTTTGTTGGTTTTGTTCCTAATTCAAACAAATTATACTCCAAGAAAGAGTTGTGTGTAGACACGCTAGATGCCAATGAAATTCTGTTATTAAAAGATGGGCACTGTTTCAAGGATAGTATCTTGAACATGTGTAGTTCCATCGAACAAGAAACTAGCAAGTCTTTTCAACTACAAAGCGGAAGTTTTGACACCTTGATAAAATTGGCAAAAGAAGACCTAGGGATGACTTTACTCCCCTATTTACATAGTTTAGACATAGCCAAAGAAGACCAACATATGTTGCGTAATTTTGAAACTCCAGTTCCTGCAAGAGAAATCAGTTTACTCTACCATAAATCTCAGTTGAAACTAAAATTGATTGAGGCGCTCAAAAATACAATCGATGGATTGGTACGTGGAGCTATTGCTTTTCAAGACGTAAAAATCATCAGTCCTTTACAACAAAAATAAAAAGTGCCTATACATTATGTACAGACACTTTTTTGAGTTCTACCAAATCTACAGACTTCTGTAGTTCTGGATTTAGAAAAATATAGCCTTTCAACCATATCTCTAGTTCTTTTAATTCGTGGGGTAGTAATTTTTTGGTTGCTTTGATCAGTTCTTTTCTGAACAACTCCTCATTAAAACTTACCTTTTCGAGTACAGTTTTTGTGTACTCATAAGCGGCTCTCGACATGCATTTTTTTTTCAATTTCTAGCTTATCAAATATAGAAAAAAAAAGGAGTAAAAATTAATTTACTCCTTTTTTTATATAAGTTTAACAGTTTGTAAACACTTACAAAGCATTAATTTTTTCAATCAAAGCATTTGCAGAAGTAAGCAATTCCGCACGAATTGCGCCAAAATGTTTCTTTTTACTTTCAACGTCTTTTACGTGAATCTTATCCATCAAATCATCAAAAGAAGCAATTGCTTCGTCAATGATTGCTTGTGCTTTAGAAGCATCTGCATTTGCAGTTGTAAACTCCCAAACATAACATGCTTCTATAAGATCTCCTAATATATTGTGTATGTCTTTTTTTAAATTTTTAATCGATGCCATTGTATCTGTTTTTTGTGAGTTGCAAATTTACTATTTTTTATTGAGATAAAAATCAATCTTTCTATTATGCTTCTAAAATATAGCTGATAACTCAGAAACAGACTGCAATGTTTTATAGGCTGTATCTGACTGCTCAGAGCTCTCAACTTGCTCGTGTATCCAAGTGGTATGAAACGGAATATGTATTGCTTTAGACCCCATATTTACAAGAGGTAAAACATCGGATCGAAGTGAATTTCCAATCATCAAAAACTCAGAGGGCGCTACCTCTAAACGCTTCATTATCTTTTGATAATCAGCTTCTTTTTTATCACTCATTACTTCTACGTGGTGAAAATAAGAAAGCAGTCCTGACTTTTCCAATTTGCGTTCTTGATCCAACAGATCTCCTTTAGTAGCAACAATGAGTTTGTACTTTTTACTCAAAACAGCAAGTATTTCTTCTACACCAGATAGTAACTCTATAGGTGTAAACAACATTTCTTTTCCTAAATCTAAAATCTTAGTGATGACACTAGGTGCTACTTGGTGGTTGGAAATATCCAATGCCAATTCAATCATAGACAAGATAAAAGGCTTGATGCCGTACCCATAATAGTGTAAGTTGGCGATTTCTACCCTATAAATCTCTTGGTGTATTTTATTCAAAGTTTCATAAGGTGCCAACAACTTCGCTACCTCGTGTTCAACATTTCTAAAATAGGGTTCATTGACCCATAAGGTATCGTCAGCATCAAAAGCAATTACTTTGACGTCTTTGTAGTTTATTTCCATATGTTATTTGCTAAAACCAAGTCTTCAGGAGTATCTATACCTATTACTTTGAAAGGCGTCTCTACCATTTTTATTTTTTTGCCATATTCTAAAAAACGAATGCCCTCTAATTTTTCAGTAGCCTCGTTTTGACGCATTGGCATAGATGAAAAGGCTGTCAACGCAGATTTCCTAAAGGCATAAATCCCTATATGCTTGTAATAGGTAGTTGCAGTTGCTTTATTTTGAGGGTATGGAATTGGAGCTCTTGAAAAATAGAGTACACATTGTTGGTTGTCGAGTACTACTTTTACATTGTTTGGATTTTCAATATCTTTCCAATCGGTCATTGGATGTATCAAAGAAGCTAAATCAATTTGATGTTCTTTGTCCTGCTTGAAAACTTCAATCAAATCTTTGAGAGGTTCTTTTCTTGTAAAAGGTTCATCTCCTTGAACATTTACAACTACATCGACATCCAACGAAGCTGCTGCCTCAGCAATTCTATCAGAACCACACTCATGTGAAGCAACACTCATAAGTACCTTTCCTCCAAAAGATTCAACAGTAGCTTTTAATTCTTCACTGTCCGTAACTACATACACATCGTCAAACAACTGGGTGGCTACCGTAGCTTCATAAGTACGTACAATAACGGGTTTCCCAGCCAAATCTTTCAATAATTTCCCTGGAAAACGAGATGCACTGTAGCGTGCGGGTATCATTGCTATAACCTTCATTCTTTGTAATGTTTTTGGATGTAAAAAGACAACACTTACTCAATTTCAAAGATAAAATAATTCTAGAGAATGCACCAATCTAATGAAAATTACTTATTCTGCTTTAAAATAGCAATCACGGTAAAAAAGTAGTATATTTAGTAGTATCGTAAACACCTAAAAACTATAAAGTATATGCCTCAAAAAAAAATTTACAGCAGTGATTCTCAAATAGCTATTATGTCAATAAAAAATCTTTTGACTTCTGAAGGAATTTACTGTTTCGAATTGAACAAATCAGATTCTTCGTACGTAGGAATTTTCGACGAAATTCAATTGTTTGTAAGTGAAGAGGATGAAAAAAAGGCGATAACATTAATACAAAACAACCAAAACTCCTAACACATGTACTACTTCCTAGACATTACAAAACGTTTACTTGCAACACTTTTAAACAGAAAAGAACCAAAATTACTCCCTATTTACATTCAGAAAGAGAAAAAGGCTCTCCAGAAAAACATACTTTCCTAAACGATTGCTATTACAAATTCAGGTCTGTTGTTTGATAGTATAGGCACCTAAAAGTGGAATCCACCTATTTATTTGAATAATCGTATTGCATATTCAAAATAAATTGTTGTAAAAAAGTAGCACAAAAGGCTTTAAACGAAAAGGATTGTCTAATTTTGCAACTTATCAATAATTATGACTTTTAAAGAATTAAATATAGTACCGCCGATTCAAAAGGCGCTAAAGACAAAAGGATATACCAATCCTACTCCCATTCAAGAACAATCTATACCTATTCTATTGGGTGGAAATGATTTACTTGGATGTGCACAAACTGGTACAGGAAAAACTGCAGCATTTGCGATTCCAATCATACAGCAACTATATCTCAAAGATCAAAACAAACGTGGTCCTAGAAATATCAAAGCACTTATCGTCACTCCAACACGAGAGTTGGCCATTCAAATAGCGGATAACTTTACCGAATACTCCAAACATACTGAACTAAAGAATACGGTTATTTTTGGTGGGGTAAAACAAGGTACTCAAGTAAACAAACTTAAAGCAGGGGTAGACATATTGATTGCCACTCCTGGAAGACTTCTTGATTTGATCAACCAACGTTTTATCAACTTGAGAAATATAGAGCATTTTGTATTAGACGAAGCAGATCAAATGCTCGATTTAGGTTTTATCAATGATATCAAAAAGTTATTGACTTTGTTGCCAAAAAGAAGACAGTCATTATTCTTCTCTGCAACAATGCCTGAAAACATAAAATCACTTTCTGATACGATATTACACAATCCTAAAAGTGTCACTATAAAACCAAAACAAGCGACGGCAGAAAGAGTCGAACAAGCGGTATATTTTGTTAAGAAAAGTGACAAATTGAATTTGTTAATTTCACTGATTGAAGAACGCCCTAACGACTCAACTCTCGTTTTTTCTAGAACGAAACACGGAGCTGACAAAATTGTAAAAAAACTTGCAAAAGCATCTATTAAAGCTGCTGCTATCCATGGAAATAAATCTCAAAATGCAAGACAACGGGCATTGGGAGCATTTAAAAAAGGAGAATTGAACATCCTCATTGCAACAGACATTGCGGCAAGAGGTATTGACGTTGCTGATTTGGCCTTGGTAGTCAATCTAGATCTACCTAATGTCCCTGAAACCTATGTGCATAGAATTGGAAGAACCGGAAGAGCAAAAGCAAGTGGTATTGCTGTTTCGTTTTGTGATGTAGAAGAAAGAGCCTATTTGAGAGATATTCAAAAGCTGATCAATCAGAAAGTACCTGTAATTGAAGACCATCCTTTTGTGGATGATTCTAAGGAAGAAAAACAACCGAAGAAAAAACCGAAACAACACCAAAGAAATAAAGGTAGTCTTCACAAAAGAAAACAATCAAGAAACAACAATCGTAATTCTTGAGGTTAACTTCATAGTTTCAACAAATTAAGGCGAAGATATCTTTAAAAAAAGTTGGTAGATTCAAATATAATATTAATTTTGTTAGTAACTAATATATTTAATTTATCATAAAATGAGTAAAGGTACCGTAAAATTTTTCAATGAAACTAAAGGTTTTGGTTTCATTACCGAAGAAGATTCAAGCAATGAACACTTCGTACATGTAACAGGTTTAATCGATGAAATTCGTGAAGGAGACGAGGTTGAATTTGAACTTCAAGAAGGAAGAAAAGGAATGAATGCAGTGAATGTAAAAGTAGTATAGATATAAACTATACCCTTAGCAAACTTGCCCTTTAAAGGGCAAGTTTTTTTTTGCCTTTATGGTACTTTTTATTCCTTTTTATGTACGTTTTTTAATACCAGATGGTTGATGGGATTGATTCCTAAACCACTTACTCCTTTTTGAGTGAAACGAACCACTTCATCGTAATATAAAGGTATTACAGGTGCAGAGTCCATGAGAAGACTGTCCATCTTCTGATACAGTTTATAGCGTTGCGTATTGTCTACGGTTGCAATAGCTTTGTCATATAGCCTATCAAAATAGGGATTCGAATAATGGGTATAATTGGGCCCTTTGGGAGAAAATGTATTGGAATGAAATATAAACAAGTAATTCTCTGCATCTGGATAGTCTGCAATCCAGCTTCCTCGAAATATTGGCAACTTTCCATTGACCTTTTGTTGTCGTAAGGTAGAAGGTGGCATCACATCAATTTTTACTGCAATACCTATTTTCTCCATTTCTCTTTGAATATACTCGCATAAATCTAGATATTGACTGTTTGTTCCAATCGTTATACTAGGGCTAGTATCACCGGTTTCCTTTATATACGAAGTCACGAGTTCCTTCGCTTTTTCAGGTTGATAATCGTAGCCTTTACAATTGTTAAAGGAAGGCATCCCTTTAGGTATAAAACCATTTACAGCTGGAATACCAATACCATTTCTCAAATATAAAATCATCTTAGAACGATCAAAACCGTAGTTCAAGGCTTTTCTTATTTTTATAGACTGAGCTTCTGGTATATCAGCATCTAGATAAATACCTAAATATTCTGTATTCAAATAAGCTCCTCGTACCATGTTTATTTTTGAAGCATAACGTTCTGACAAAGAACCATCATAGGTCAACAACTCATCTTTGTAAGACACGTCAATACTGTTTAGAAAATCTAAATTGCCTTGAATAAATTGTAAAAACTCAGTTTGCTTGTCAGGTAAAAAGCTGATCGAAACCGCTTCCAGATACGGAAGTTGAACACCCAGCGAATCTCTTTCGTAGTATGCTGTGTTTTTTCGGAGCACTAACTTGGTATTCTCAACCCATAATTTAAAGCGAAAAGGCCCCGTTCCAATCGGGTTGGAACGAAAATCATCCTTAAAATAGTCTAGGGCCTCCTTCGGAACTACGGCACAGTATTTCATGCTCATAAGACTCAAGAAGGGAGGAAAAGGTTGTTTTAATTGTACTACAAAAGTACTGTCATTTGTAGCCTCAAAATTACGAACGTTGGAAAGGACCCATTTTCCAGGTGACGCCACTTCAGGATCTAACAAACGATTAAAACTATACACAAAATCATCGGCTACAACCCTACGTGTTTGAGAGGCACCAAATAATTTATGTTGGTGAAACTTCACATCAGTTCTAAGGTGAAATGTGTAACGTGTTCCCATATCGGATAGTTCCCAAGAATGAGCGATATCAGGTTGAACATGAAGTTCATCATCCAATTGCACCAAGCTATTGAACAATTGATTTGTTACCCATATAGTACGTAAATCTTTTGAGAAAGCAGGGTCTAGTGTCGTAATGTTGGCGTGTTCGTTGTATCGAAAAACATCGAGGTTCTTATGATTTTTACGAGACTCTGTACAAGCAATGATACTCAATAATAAAAGAAAACAGATAAAAAATCTAAAAGAAAATCTCAGCATAAAATCAACTATTTATCATTCATAATAAAGGAAAAATTCTTACGTATTTGGAGAAATTCACCCCCTAAATAAATCAAAAAAAACTTCCTTTTATTTTAAGTTTAAAGCAGTACTTTTGTAAATGCTAAAAGTACGAGAATGAATGCAGATAAAAAAGTAGCTTTTTACACTTTAGGATGTAAATTAAATTTTTCTGAAACCTCCACCATTGCACGTGATTTTCAAAACGAAGGGTTTGAACGTGTGGATTTTGAAGAAAGTGCAGATGTGTATGTTATCAATACCTGTTCTGTGACGGACAATGCTGACAAACGATTTAAATCTATTGTAAAAAATGCGTTGAAACAAAATGAGGATGCCTTTTTGATTGCCATTGGTTGTTATGCACAATTAAAACCAGAAGAACTGGCAGATGTTCATGGGGTCGATTTGGTATTAGGGGCTACAGAAAAGTTCAAAGTAACAGACTATATAAACGACCTTAGCAAGAATGATATGGGAGAAGTTCATTCCTGTGAGATTTCTGAAGCAGATTTCTATGTTGGGTCCTACTCTATTGGGGACAGAACTCGTGCCTTCTTAAAAGTACAAGATGGCTGTGACTATAAATGTACCTATTGCACCATTCCTTTAGCTAGGGGTATTTCACGAAGTGACACCTTGGAAAATGTACTTAAAAATGCCAAAGAAATTTCAGAAAAAGACATCAAAGAAATTGTACTTACAGGTGTCAATATTGGAGATTATGGAAAAGGGGAGTTTGGAAATAAAAAACACGAACATACCTTTTTCGAATTAGTTCAGGCACTAGATGAAGTTAAAGGTATTGAACGCTTGAGAATTTCATCTATAGAACCCAACCTACTAAAAAAAGAAACCATTGACTTTGTAGCGGGTTCTAAGAGCTTTGTACCTCATTTCCACATACCACTGCAAAGTGGAAGCGATACCCTTTTAAAACTGATGAAAAGAAGGTATTTGCGAAGAATTTATACCGATCGAGTAAAACTCATAAAGGAAAGTATGCCCAATGCTTGTATCGGTGTTGATGTGATTGTTGGATTTCCAGGTGAAACGGACGAATTGTTTTTGGAAACCTATAATTATCTAAGTGAACTAGACATATCTTATCTACATGTATTCACCTATTCGGAAAGGCCGAACACTAAAGCTGTTGAAATGCAGGGGGTCGTACCAATCAGTACACGAAAAAAACGCAGTAAAATGCTAAGAGGTCTTTCTGTCAAAAAAAGAAGAGCCTTTTACGAAAGTCAATTAGGTTCAACGCATACAGTTTTATTTGAAAGTGAGAACAAAGAAGGATATATTCAAGGGTTTACAGAAAATTATGTCAAGGTAAAAACTCCTTGGAATCCAGCCTTGGTAAATACGGTACAAGAAGTATCTCTCACCAAAATTGATGAGGATGGTTTGGTGCGTTTTCAAGAAACTTCAGACAACAATGAACAAATGCTCGTTGTTTGATTCTAAAGTATTACTCTGAGTGTTTTTTAGGGGGAATATTGGGGATACTCAATAAAAAAACCTTAAAATAGTTTCATCAAACATTGAGATATTTGATTTTTTTGTAATTTTATAAGTAGGATGAAAAAACACTTATACTTTGTTTCGGGAATGGCAGCTAACTCAAAGATTTTTGAGCGTATGTCCTTTCCTTCAGACAAATTTGAAACACACTATTTGGATTGGATACTGCCTTTGTCTAAAAAAGAATCACTTGAAAATTATGCTGCTAGATTGTGTGAAAAAATAATACATCCCCACCCTATTCTTATTGGTGTTTCATTTGGAGGTGTCGTAGTACAGGAAATGAGTAAGATCATACCTACTGAAAAAACGATTCTTATTTCTAGTATCAAACTTACGAAAGAACTTCCATGGAGGTTACGTTTCGTAAGAGATAGCAAACTCTATAAAGTATTTCCGTCCCAAAGTATTGAGTTTTTTGTCAATACGCTTTTTATCATAAGCGGTAAGGGAGGGAAAAAAAAGAAACTACTGTATGAAAAATACTTGACTGTTAGAAATCCCAAATTCTTAAATTGGGCAGTAGAGAAAATGCTACATTGGCAGCAAAAAGAACCCCTTGAAAATACAGTACATATACAGGGAGAATACGACAATGTATTTCCTTTAAAATACATTCGAAAATGTATAATGGTAGAAAAAGGAACACATGCAATGGTTGTTACAAAAGCAATAACCCTTCAAAAAATAATCCTAGATACTATCAAATAATTTTCACAGTATTCAATAAATTAATTATCTTATATATAAACTATACTAGTACACTACTATGACAAAAACATCCCAACTACTCCTACTCTTAGGCATACTTTCACTTGGTGCACTTTGTGTTGGATCTTCTGACGGCAAGGAAGAGAGTACTTCAAACTCATATAAAATCAAGGCATTGAAAATCCCTGCAAATATTGAATTTTGTGGAGAAAAAGTACCACTTTATAAAAAAGACATCAAAGAAAGAGTAGACAGGGAACTATTAGTGAATACCTACTGGCAGTCCAATGCATTACTTTTGATAAAACGAAGCCATAAATACTTTCCTATTATTGAACCTATCCTTAAAGAAAATGGCATCCCCAATGATTTTAAATATTTGGCTGTCATAGAAAGTGGTCTGATGAATGTTACCTCTTCTGCAGGAGCAAAAGGCTTTTGGCAATTGATGAAAGAAACAGCAAAAGAAAAAGGCTTGGAAGTCAATGAAAATGTGGACGAACGCTATCATATAGAAAAAGCTACAAAAGCCGCATGTGAATACTTGTTACACTCTAAGGAACTTTTTGGAAATTGGACACTTGCAGCTGCAGCTTACAATGCAGGGAATCGAGGAGTACAACGTCAAATAAACAAGCAAAAAGTGAACGACTACTACGACCTATTACTAGCAGAAGAGACACAGCGTTATTTACCGAGAATTATAGCAATTAAAGAAATCATTTCTAAACCAAACACCTATGGATTTTACTTTGACAAAGAAGATTTGTATGAATTAACAGCAACAAAAACTGTAACCGTAGATACAGTGATTACAAATATTGCTGATTTTGCTAAAAAAATGAATACCAACTACAAAGAACTAAAAATTCACAATCCTTGGTTACGCGAAAACAGGCTGAACAATAAAAGTAAAAAAATATACCATCTAAAAATCGAAAAATAAGCCTTAATTGGCTTATTTTTTTTGAATTAATGTCTCATAGATTTCTTCATAGACTGGGAGAATTTCATCCAAAGAAAACTTCTTAGAATGCTCGAAGGCATTGTTTTTAAAAGTTTGTAAACGCTCAAAGTCTTCGAGCATATAAAGTGCATGACGGGCCATGTCGTCCGTATCTCCAACAGGACTTAGGAAACCAGTTTTCCCATGTTCATTCACTTCAGACAAACCGCCAGCATTACTCGAAATTACAGCCGATCTTGCTGCCATAGCTTCTAATGCTGCCAGACCAAAACTTTCTGTTTGTGAAGGCAATAAAAATACATCTGTGTAGCAAAGTATTTTTTCAATCTCAACACTATTTCCTAAAAACAACACTTTGTCTTCTATACCATATTTCTTTACCTGTCTTCGAGCAGCAACCAATGCAGGCCCCTCTCCGACTAATAAGAGCTTTGACGGTACTTTTTGTTGTACTTTATAAAATACCTCAATCACATCTGGAATGCGCTTGACCGGTCTAAAATTACTGATATGCGTAAGAATTCGTTCATTTTCAGAAGCTATACTATTCCGTTGGCAGTCTTCACTGGCTATTTCAGGATACTTATCTAGTTCAATAAAGTTGTAAATCACTTGAATCTCATTCTTAATATCAAACAATTCAAGTGTCTGTTTTTTCAAACTGTTAGAAACTGTTGTTACTACATCTGAATTATTGATACTAAACTCAACAGCTGTCTTGTAACTAGGATGGCTACCCACCAAGGTAATATCAGTTCCGTGTAAAGTAGTTACAACTTTGACGTCTACTCCTTGCTCCTTTAATATTTGCTTGGCCATAAAGGCAGCATATGCGTGTGGAATCGCATAATGCACATGCAATATTTCTAAATTGTATTTCAACACTATGGCAACCATCTTTGATGAAAGTGCCAATTCATAGGGTTGGTATTCAAAAAGAGGATATTCTTGAATTTGTACTTGATGAAAATGCAACCCACTTGACAAATAATCAAGTCTAACAGGCTGGTTATAGGTAATGAAATGTATTTCATGTCCTTTTAAAGCAAGTGCTTTACCTAATTCAGTTGCGACAACGCCACTACCTCCAAAAGTTGGATAACAAACAATACCTATCTTCATACTAGAACTATATTTAAAACAGTGAAACGAATTGTCTTCAAGGGTAAGGGTACTTAATAAAAAAATGAGAAACTTTTAAAGACTGTTGTATTTAAAAATTTCTCAAATTAATAAGATTCTAAAACTACTCTTTGATACGTTCTTGGTAAGTACCTTTTGTAGTTTCTACTTTAATTTTATCACCTTCATTTATAAAGAGTGGTACATTTATAGTAGCACCTGTCTCAACAGTTGCTGGTTTGGTTGCATTGGTAGCTGTATTTCCTTTAACTCCAGGTTCTGTATACGTTACTTCTAAAATAACAGAAGCAGGCATATCAACAGCCAAAGGCATTTCATCTTCTGTTCTGATAATTACAGTAACAACTTCACCTTCTTTCATCAACTCTGGTGCATCCAAGATTGCTTTTTCAAGCATGATTTGATTGTAATCGATAGTATTCATGAAGTTATACATAGTACCTTCTGCATACAAATATTGGTACTTTCTAGTCTCTACACGGACTTCCTCAATTTTATGACCTGCAGAAAAAGTATTATCAATCACTTTTCCAGATGTCAAACTTTTCAATTTGGTCCTTACAAAAGCAGGTCCTTTTCCTGGTTTCACATGTTGAAACTCAACAATTTTATAAGTATCGTTATTGTAGTTGATACACAATCCATTTCTAATATCTGATGTAGATGCCATTTTGTATTATTTTTTTTATGATCGGTATTGATTAAAACACCTTAATTCTTGACGAATATATTATTAATTTGAGAAATATCCTTTCATGATACCTCGTTTTGAATTTCTAATGAAAGTGATGATTTCATCACGTTCAGGAGTTGCTTCCATTTCACCTTCTATTTTCTCTAAAGCTTGAGAGTTATTGTAAGTTTGTTGGTACAAAATTCTATATATATCTTGTATTTCAGTAATTTTTTCAGAGTCAAAACCTCTTCTTCTCAAACCGATAGAGTTGATTCCAACATAAGATAATGGCTCTTTAGCGGCTTTCGTATATGGGGGTACATCTTTACGTACTAAGGAACCTCCTGAAATCATTGCATGCGCTCCAATGTTGATAAATTGGTGAATGGCAGATAATCCACCTAAAACTGCAAATTTCCCTACCGTAACATGTCCACCTAACAACACCCCATTAACGATAATTGCATTGTCACCAACCACACAGTCATGTGCGATATGTGCAGTCGCCATAATCAAACAATTACTTCCTATTTCTGTTTTACCAGACGCATTGGTTCCTCTGTTGATAGTTACACATTCACGAATGGTCGTATTATTTCCTATGATAGTGACAGAATCTTCTCCTTCAAACTTCAAATCTTGAGGGATTGCAGATATTACTGCTCCTGGAAAAATTCTACAATTATCACCGATTCTTGCTCCTTCCATGATAGTAACATTCGAACCTATCCATGTCCCAGAACCGATTGTTACATTTTTATGTATTGTTGTGAATGGCTCTATAACTACATTTCTAGCTATTTTGGCTTCTGGATGTACGTAGGCTAAAGGTTGATTCATATTATTTCTTTTTTGCGATTTGTGCCATTAAAGCTGCTTCCACAACCAACTTATTGTTAGCGTAGCCGTATGCCTGCATATGACAAATACCTCTTCTAATAGGCGTTATTAATTCTGCTTTAAAAATTAAAGTATCTCCTGGCAATACTTTTTGTTTGAACTTCACATTGTCCATTTTCATGAAAAATGTTAAATAATTTTCAGGATCAGGAACCGTATTTAAAACGAGGACACCTCCACATTGTGCCATAGCTTCAATTTGTAAAACACCTGGCATAACTGGTGCTTCAGGAAAATGACCTACAAAAAACGGCTCGTTCATAGAAACATTTTTCATTCCTACAACATGCGTATCTGAAAGCTCTAAAATACGATCAATCAATAAAAACGGAGGGCGGTGTGGTAATATCTCCATAATTTTATGAATATCCATCAGTGGTGGTTGATTCAAGTCAAATTCAGGAATATTATTGCGTTTTTCCTTTTTTATGTGGCTAGCCAACATTTTAGCAAACTGTGTGTTGATACCATGTCCAGGTTTACTGGCGATTACCTTACCACGAATACTTGTTCCAATAAGCGCTAAATCACCAATAACATCTAATAGTTTGTGTCGTGCCGCTTCGTTGTCCCAATGTAAAGTTAGATTGTCTAAAACTCCGTTCGGAGTTACCGCAATTTTATCTTTGTTAAAAGCCTTTTTCAATTTAACCATCGTAGCGTCAGACAAAGGTTTGTCTACATAGACTATCGCATTGTTTAAATCTCCTCCTTTGATAAGGTTGTGATCTAAAAGCATCTCCAACTCATGTAAAAAACTGAAGGTTCTCGCTTGTGATATATCTTCTTTAAAATTTGACATAGACAACAAAGAAGCATTTTGAGTTCCCAATACCTGAGTTCCAAAATCAACCATTGTTGTCACTTGGTATTCGTCTGAAGGGACAATCATTATTTCACTACCTGTCTCGTCATCCTTTAAACTAATTACTTCCTTGATAACATATTCGTCAACAAAAGCATTCTGATCAATAATAATTGCAGCTTCTAAAGCTTCAATAAAAAACTTTGAAGAACCATCCATGATTGGTGGCTCAGAAGCATTGATTTCAATGATTAAATTTGTAACTCCCAATCCAACTGCGGCAGCTAATACATGCTCCGATGTATTGATACTTACACCGTTTTTTTCGAGATTAGTACCACGTTGTGTGTCTACTACATACTCTGCAAGTGGTTTTATAGAAGGGCTTCCCTCTAAATCCGTTCTCACAAAAGTATAGCCATGATCAATAGGTGCTGGCTTAAAAGTCATTGTAACTTCTTTACCTGTATGGAGTCCTATACCTTTTAACGTGATTTCGTTTTGTATTGTCTTCTGATTTAGTGGCATTCTATTTATCTTTTAATGCTTTTATATCCTTTTCTAATTGACTTATTTTACTAATATATGTAGTGAAATTTCTAAAAAGCACAGAGGCTTTGTTCCATTTCCTTGCATTCATTGCCGGAAAACCAACAACGATATCTTTATCTTTTATATTTTTTGTAACTCCTGATTTGGCCATAACAATTGCTTTGTCGCCTACTTTAAGGTGTCCTGCAATCGCTGTCTGACCACCAACCATTACATTCTTTCCAATTTTTGTAGACCCCGCAACACCACTTTGAGCAGCAAAGACGGTATTTTCATCTACTTCAACATTGTGAGCTATCTGAATCAAATTGTCCAATTTGACACCTTTTCGAATAAAAGTTGACCCCATAGTTGCCCTATCTATTGTTGTATTGGCACCGATGTCTACATTGTCTTCCACAATCACATTTCCAATTTGAGGAATTGCAGTATATACTCCATTTTCATCAGGAGCAAAACCAAATCCATCCGCTCCTATAACAGCACCTGCATGTATTTTACAATTGGCTCCTATTTTACAATCAGAATATACTTTTACTCCAGAAAACAAAACGGTACCTTCACCTATAGTTACATTGTCTCCAATATAACAATGCGGATAAATTTTTACATTATCAGCGATAACTACATTTTCTCCAATATAAGAAAAAGCTCCTAAATAAATAGAAGCTCCTATCGTTGCACTTTCACTTAGGAAATGTGGAGACTCTTTTCCTATTTTGTTATTTTTAACTTCATTGTAAAATGACAATAACTTTGAAAAAGAACCATAAGCATCTTCAACTTTAATCAAAGTAGCCTTGATCTCTTTTGTGGGATTGAAGGTCTTATTGACGATTACAATAGATGCATCTGTTGTATATATATAAGGTGTATACTTTTCGTTGGATAGGAAAGTCAAGGATCCTTGGGTACCCTCTTCTATTTTAGAAAGCATTGAAACTTCAATTGAAGAGTCGCCAATTACTTCACCTTCTAAAATTTCTGCTATTTGTATTGCTGTAAAATTCATCAGAGCAAAAGTATAAAAATAATATGTACCAAACTACCCCTATTTTTTAGGATAACAAATTAAATATTTAACCACTGGCTTGGTCAAAGCCTGAATGTTTAATTGGTCGGATGCGTCTGTAATGTCTTGTATATTTCCGTTCTTAAAATAGATGTTTATCCTACTTTTTGAAGGGTCATATGCTTGATTTTTAACCACATCCTTGAATACAAAATAAGAGACTTCCTTTTCTGTCAATTCTAATTTATCTTGTGTGTAAGCTTTGAGCTCTTGAAAATAAGTATCCGAAATTGGCGTATTTGTCATTTCTATCTTCAATAAATTTCGATTGATAATCATTCTTGAAAACGAAGAAAGCACTATATCTTCGTGACTGATCCAATCTTTGATGGCCGACAATACATCGTAATCATCTAATTTTGCAAATGTCTTCAATGTTTCTATATCAAAAGTATCCTCATTTATTTGGTGTTTCAAAAAATACTGAAAGGCTTTACTCGCAGGAAGTTTGACTCCTTTGGAAGATAATTCGTTGGCTCTACGCAATAATTTCACTAACATTCTCTCGGCTACAACACCTGTTTTGTGCAAATACACTTGCCAATACATCAATCGTCTTCCTACAATAAATTTTTCTGCTGAATAAATACCTTTTTCTTCTAAAACCAATTCATCATTTACGACATTTAACATTGAAATCAATCGTTCTGAATTGATATTTCCTTCTGCAACACCACTGTAAAAACTGTCTCTTTTCAAGTAGTCCAATCGATCCATATCCAATTGACTGGAAATTAACTGATGCATAAAATTTCGTGAATATTTACCTTCAAAAATCTCTATTGCCAATGACAATTGACCCGAAAACTCTTTATTCAATTCTTGCATATAAAACAACGAAATCTCTTCGTGACTTATCCCTGTAACAATACTGTGTTCAAGGGCGTGAGAAAAAGGACCGTGACCTATATCATGTAGCAATATAGCTATATACAAAGCATTCGCTTCGGCTTCAGAAATAAAAATCCCTTTCGTTATCAGGACTTGTACTGCCTTCTGCATCAAATGCATACAACCAATAGCATGGTGAAAACGAGTATGATGAGCGCCTGGATATACCAAATAAGAGAGCCCTACTTGAGATATTCTTCTTAAACGTTGAAAATAAGAGTGTTCTATTAAATCGAAAATTAATGCGTTAGGGATTGTAATAAAACCGTAAATAGGATCGTTTAATATCTTAAGTTTGTTCGTCTTAATAGGTATCAAATAGCTATAATTTAATGTGTAACACAAATATAGCAATCTTTACGAGACGTTTACTAGGTTTTTAAAGCATTCGCAAAAACTTTTAGGTAAAAAACCATATATTTAATCATTAGATTACTTTAATCGAAAAACTATACAAAACAAATCGCAAATGAAAAACATACACATACTTTGGGTAGACGATGAAATAGAACTTCTAAAACCACATATTCTTTTTTTAGAAGCTAAAAATTACAAAGTTTCAAAAGCTACAAATGGTTCTGATGCGATTGACATGATATATGAAAACAATTATGATGTTGTCTTTCTTGATGAAAATATGCCTGGAATTACGGGTATTGAAACGTTGACTGAAATAAAAAACTCAAAACCAAATCTTCCGGTAATCATGATTACCAAAAGTGAAGAAGAATACATCATGGAAGATGCTATTGGGTCTAAAATTGCTGACTACCTTATCAAACCTGTAAATCCAAATCAAATACTACTGAGCCTCAAAAAAAATCTTGATCACTCAAGGTTGGTATCCGAGAAAACAACCTCTAATTACCAACAAGAGTTTCGGAAAATTGCAATGGATTTGGCCGTGACAAATAGCTACCAAGAATGGATTGAACTGTATCAAAAGTTGTTGTATTGGGAGCTAGAACTTGAAAATATCGACGACAGTGGTATGCTCAGTATTTTAGAAAGTCAAAAACAAGAAGCCAATAATTTGTTCTTTAAGTTCATTAAAAAAAATTATCAAGATTTATTGACCGCAACAGATAGGCCTATTTTTTCTCATACACTTATGAAAGAAGTACTACTTCCTAAAATGACCAACCCGAATGGTACGCTGCTTCTAGTGATTGACAATCTGAGGTATGACCAATGGAAAACTTTGGAAACACATCTGAGTCCTTTTTATAAGAAAACTGATGAAACCCCCTATTTGAGCATACTACCAACAGCTACCCAATACGCAAGAAATGCCTTGTTTTCAGGCTTGACTCCTTTGGAAATGGAAAAAAGATATCCTGAATATTGGAAAAATGACGAAGAAGAGGGAGGAAAAAACCTCTATGAAAAAGAATTTCTAGATGCTCAAATTAAACGACTAAAGCCAAATCTAAAATCTGATTATCACAAAATCACAACACTCAAAGCAGCCAAGGAACTCGAATCCAACTTTAACCAATTAAAATCAAATGATTTGTCTGTAATTGTGTATAATTTTGTAGACATGTTATCACACTCAAAGACAGAATTGGATGTCATTAAAGAACTCGCAGGAAACGACAAGGCATATAGATCTCTTACCTTGAGTTGGTTCAAAAACTCCCCTATCTTTAGCACCATTCAAAAAGCACAAAAAGCAGGGATGCAACTTGCAATAACCACAGACCACGGAACCATAAACTGTAAGACTCCTTCAAAAATTATAGGAAATAAAACCATCAGTTCTAACCTGAGATACAAAACAGGTAAAAGCCTTACCTACGAAGAAAAAAACGTGTATGCAGTGCCCAACCCTAAGGACATCTTTCTCCCTACACAACATATGAATAGCTCTTTTGTATTTGCAAAAGAAGATTTATTTTTTGCCTATCCAAACAACTACAATCACTTTGTCAAATACTATAAAAACACCTACCAACACGGTGGTATTTCACTTGAAGAAATGATCATTCCTTGTGCTATCTTTGAACCTAAATAGTTTGGTTTTTTTGTGGAAAAATGAATCTAGAATATCCATACAATAAATCAGCTAAATAAAATGATTTGTATATTTTTGTTTAAATATTTTTTTTATGACAATTCAATATAGTTTGGAGAACTTGTCCGAAGTTGCTGCAAAAATAATAGCTGAATCGGAACACAAAACCCTACTTTTTTATGGAGAAATGGGCTTAGGAAAAACCACGCTCATCAAAGAAATTGTAAAGCAATTAGGTGTTAAAGATATAGCTAGCTCCCCCACCTTTTCGCTAGTAAACGAATACATCTCCAACAATGGAGGACTCATTTATCACTTTGACTTTTACAGAATAAACAACGAAGAAGAAGCCTATGATATCGGGATCGAAGAGTATTTCTACAGCAATGCCTGGTGTCTGATTGAATGGCCTTCATCCATCAAAAATTTACTACCTTTAGAAAGTACTAGTATCTATTTGACAAAAAACGAAGACAATTCGAGAAACTTAGTCCTAGATAACTATACCAAATAAAAGCAACGCTAATTCTTATACCCATAAAAAAATGAGCACGCATTTTTCACCCTTTAGCAAAGAAGAATTAATTCCCCAAGAAGAAAAACTAGAAATTCAAAAACAAAAGGATGAATTTTTTATCGGAATGCCTAAAGAAACTTTTTTTGAAGAAAGGAGAATCTGCTTGACTCCAGATGCAGTGAGTGCGATGACTCAAAACGGGCATAGAATTGTTGTAGAATCTGGTGCAGGAGAATATGCAAATTTCACCGACAAAAACTATTCAGATGCGGGAGCTAAAATAGTGTACAGCTCAAAAGATGTTTTTGGCTGTTCTATGATTCTAAAAATCGCCCCTCCTAGCCTTACTGAAATCGCCTATATGAAACCACAAACCTTGTTGGTTTCTTCTTTGCAAATCAAAACTCAGTCTAAGGAATATTTTGAAGCTTTGACAAAAAAGAAAATTTCAGCCATCGCTTTTGATTATATAAAAGATAGAGAGGGTACGTACCCTATTGTGCAATCCCTAAGTGAAATCGCAGGTACCGCATCTGTTCTGATTGCAGCGGAAACGATGAGCAATCAAAACCAAGGGAACGGACTTTTATTTGGTAATATTGGTGGTGTTCCACCTGCTGAAGTTGTCATCATTGGCGCTGGAACTGTTGGTTTGTTTGCTGCAAAGTCTGCAATAGGCCTTGGTGCATCGGTGAAAGTTTTTGACAATTCCATCTCTAAATTGAGACGTTTACAACAAAATATTTCATCTCCTATATTTACCTCGACCCTACAACCGCGAACACTACAAAAAGCGTTGATGCGTTGTGATGTTTGTATTGGAGCCATTCGTGGAAAATCAAGATCTCCAATTGTAGTAACAGATGAATTGGTACAGATCATGAAACCTGGAGCTGTGATTGTAGATGTAAGTATCGATCATGGTGGCTGTATAGAAACCTCAGAAATCACCACACACAGTAACCCAACCTTTATCAAGCACGATGTAATTCACTACTGTGTGCCAAATATTCCATCACGTTATGCAAGGACTGCAACGATATCTATCAGTAATATTTTTACACCATTTTTGCTGCATATTGCAGAAGAAGGAGGTTTTGAATGTGCTATGAAAAGGGAGCGTATTATGAGAAGCGGTATGTATTTATACCATGGAATACTTACCAATAAAGCTGTAAGTGATTGGTTTCAGATACCCTACAAAGATATTAATCTACTAATAGTTTAACAGTAAGTAGCTGTGTTTTGAAGTTAAAATTATTTATTCTTTTATAGGTGCATTTGTACATATAATTGTAATTTTACGACTTCAAAAACAAACACATGAACTTAGCCAAACGCTCGTTTTATTTTATTGTAGGCTCCTTATTTGGTATTGGATTGGTTTTCCTTATTGCTAAGAAAAAACAAATCAAATTCCCCTATGGACCAGATGCTAGAACATTAAAAAGCATCCGAGTAAAACCATATAGAATATTTTCCGCGCAAGCACAAAACACACTTCAACAGCACGGTATTGACTCTCTACGTATTGCCTATTTACTTGAAGAAAGCGATGTTGATTTTTCAGAGAGTATGACAGATGTTAAACAACCTTGTCAGACCTATCAACTCTATGGAAACCTCAAAAACAAATCAGTTGCTATGCGTATAGAAAGATGCGATTCTATTGCTACTTTTAAAGAAATAATCGTCAAATAATTACAGCTTAGCTACTACTTTTCAGTTCCGATCTAGATAGTAATAATACACCTAGAATCACAATCGCAGTTCCAATTATTTGATAGCCGGAAAACTGCTCTTCTAAAAACAAATTTGCGAGAATTATTGTTGTGATAGGCCCCACACTACCAATAATTGAAAAGTTTCCACTTCCAATAAGATCAATTGCTTTCGACACAAAAAATGAAGGAATAACGGTCGAGAATAATGCCATAGCCGCTCCTAGATAATAGACCTCTGCTTTATATACAAACAAAGAGGTCGTTGCAACACTAAAATAGTGAATCACTACACAAAAAGTAGCGACTAACATTGCGTAAGAGGTATAACGTAATACGCCGAATTTAGGTAGTAACCACCCACTCCCAACCAAATACATTGCATACGTGAGGGCGCTTAAAAACACAAAAACTACACCCGTAAAAACTGTTGAACCCTCATAGGACAATTCATTGAAAAAAGCGATAAAAACTCCCATATAAGTAAGTAAAATTGCCCATAACTGCACTTTTGTTATTTTGACTTTTAAAAACACCCTACTTATCAATAAAACAAGTGTTGGATAGACAAATAGTACCACACGCTCCAGTCCTGCTTTGATGTATTGAAGACCTATAAAATCAAAATAACTCGCTATATAATACCCCACAAAAGAAAAGAAAAACAACCAATAATAGTCTTTACGCTCAATTGAAATCATTGGTTTAGACCTTAAAAAAAATAATACTAGCACATACACTGGCATTGAAAAAAGCATGCGTAATAAAAGTAATGAAATAGTATCAACACCATAGGCATAAGCCAATTTCACAAAGATTGCTTTGGTAGAAAACAATACGACACCTATCAATGCTAAAAGTATTCCGAGGTATTTATTTGGTGTTTTATCCATAAGACAAAGATGCTGCTTCTTATCATAATATCCACAGTCTCAATTAAAAAAAACAAAAACTTTTATTCCTAAAAAAGGGATAGATACAGCTAAATTATATAACGGAATTAGTTGTATTTTTACAGGTGTAATACCTGACGTTAAGAAACTAAATTCACAAAGCTATTAAGGATGAAATTCAATCTTAAAAACAATTTCACAAACGAACTTCCTGCAGATCCAAACACAGAAAACACAAGAAGACAGGTTACTGCTAGTTGCTATTCTTTTGTACAGCCAAAAAAGACAAAAGCACCCGTTTTGCTTCATACATCAATTGAGATGGCAACAGAACTAAATCTTTCTAACAGCGACATTGCGTCCGACACTTTCCTACAATACATCACAGGAAACAAACAAATTCCAAATACCGCACCTTATGCCATGTGCTATGGTGGACATCAATTTGGCAATTGGGCGGGACAATTGGGAGACGGAAGGGCCATCAACTTAACTGAAGTTGAAAGCAAAGGCAAACATTGGGCACTTCAACTCAAGGGTGCAGGTGAAACCCCCTATTCGAGAACTGCAGATGGACTCGCTGTACTGCGCTCATCAATCAGAGAATACTTGTGTAGTGAGGCCATGTACCATTTAGGAATCCCCACAACTAGAGCGCTATCATTGGCTTTGACTGGAGATGATGTTCTGAGAGATGTATTGTACAATGGCAATCAAGCTTTTGAAAAAGGAGCAGTGGTCTGTAGAGTCGCTCCCTCATTTTTGCGTTTTGGAAATTACGAACTTCCCGCTTCAAGAGGAGACGAGACAACCTTAAAAACACTTGTTGACTATACCATACAACACCATTTCAAAACATTAGGAACACCTTCAAAAGCAACCTATATTTCGTTATTTAAGGAAGTAGCCTCTAAGACCTTGGAAACAATTATAGGATGGCAACGCGTTGGTTTTGTCCATGGAGTCATGAATACCGACAACCTTTCTATTTTGGGATTAACTATTGATTACGGTCCTTATGGTTGGTTAGAAGGCTACGACCATAACTGGACACCCAACACAACAGATAGTCAACACAGAAGATATCGATACGCAAACCAACCAAATATTGGCTTGTGGAACTTGCTAAAACTCGCCAATGCACTTTACCCATTGGTAGACGAAGCCAAGCCTTTTGAAGACATTCTCGAAAATTATAAGACACAATTTGACCTACAATACCATCAAATGTTTTGTGACAAATTAGGAATTCAAATTTTAAACAACAAGGACAAAGAACTGATTGCCAACCTTGAAGATGTATTGCACTTGACAGAGACAGACATGACCTTGTTTTTTAGAAACCTAAGTACTGTTAAAAAAACAGATACTGTAAAAGAAGCGCTCACTAAAGTACAAGATGCTTTTTACAATCCTTCAGAAGTAAAGGAGAAAATTGAGGAAAGTTGGAAAAAATGGTTGCAAAAATACGTCCTTAGACTCGCCTTAGAAAAAAGAAGTGATGGAGAAAGAAAAAAAGCCATGAACCTCATAAACCCAAAATACGTACTTCGAAATTATATGGCGCAAATAGCCATAGAAGCTGCTGACAAAGGAGATTATAGTGTCATAGACGAACTATACCAGCTCTTAAAAAAACCGTATGACGAACAAATAAATTCGGAAAAATGGTTTGCAAAAAGACCCGATTGGGCAAGAAATAAAGTAGGATGCTCTATGTTGTCCTGCAGTTCTTAATATAAAAATAACACTATGAACGAAATCTCACTCATTACAGGTGCTAGCTTTGGCGCACTTGCAATCATTTTTGGTGCCTTTGGCGCACACGCATTGAAAAAAACACTTGATGAAGCACAACTTAAAAATTTTGAAACAGGTGTAAAATATCAGATGTACCACGCCTTGTTATTGGTCGTGCTAGGACTGGGGTTGGATGCAACACATCCAATGTATACAAGCATACATTACTGTATCTGTGTAGGAACTATTTTGTTTTCATTTAGCATTTATGGACTCGTACTATCTGCTTCAAAAGGTAAAACTATTAAAGCACTAGGACCGATTACCCCTATTGGGGGATTGTTGTTGGTCATCGGCTGGGCACTACTCGCCTACAGCTTTAGCCTGTAAATAAAAAAGACCGTTAACATTCAAGGATTGCTAACGGTCTTTAATAAATAGGATTAATACCAATTATACATTGAAACGGAAATTCATAATATCTCCATCTTCAACGATATATTCTTTTCCTTCTACACCTAATTTACCAGCTTCTTTAATTTTCACCTCAGAACCGTGTTCGATATAGTCTGCATATTTAATAACTTCCGCTCTAATAAACCCTTTTTCAAAGTCAGTATGAATCACACCGGCAGCTTGAGGAGCTGTGTCTCCAATATTGATTGTCCACGCTCTTACTTCTTTTACCCCTACAGTAAAATAGGTTTGTAAATTCAATAATTTATACGCAGATCTGATTAATTTCGCTGAACCAGGCTCTGACAATCCAATGTCTTCTAAAAATACTTGGCGCTCTTCATAGTCTTCTAATTCAGTAATATCCGCTTCTGTTCCCACTGCCAAAACAACGATTTCAGCATTTTCATCTTTGATCGCTTCTTTTACACGGTCAACATAAGCATTTCCAGAAACAGCAGACGCGTCATCTACATTACAAACATACATTACTGGTTTGATCGTAATGAACTGTAAAGGAGTTACAAATTCCATTTCTTTCTCTGTAAACTCTAAAGTTCTTACAGACTTAGAAGCTAATAATGCTTCATTTATTCTTTGCAAAACATCAAATTCAGCCTGCGCTTCTTTATTTCCTGTTTTGGCATTTCTCTTGACACGCTCAATACGTTTTTCAACAGATTCCAAATCTTTCAACTGCAATTCAATATCGATTGTTTCCTTGTCACGGACAGGATCTACAGAGGCATCTACATGCACGATATTATCATTGTCAAAACAACGCAAAACGTGAATTATAGCGTCTGTTTCACGAATATTCCCCAAGAATTGATTTCCTAAACCTTCACCTTTACTCGCCCCTTTTACAAGACCCGCAATATCAACAATCTCAACAGTTGCAGGAACGACACGTTCCGGGTTTACCATACCTTCTAAGATTGCTACCCTGTCATCTGGTACATTTACAACACCAATATTAGGCTCAATCGTACAAAATGGAAAGTTTGCACTCTGTGCTTTTGCGTTCGATAAACAATTGAATAAAGTTGATTTCCCAACATTTGGTAATCCTACAATTCCTGCTTTCATGAAATATTAATTTGAAAATTTGTCTGCAAATATAGTGTTTATTTGAAAATACTCCTCCTGTAAATGCGAGTTAAAAAATATATTTTATCAATGCAAAGGATTGAAAAATATAGTGACTAAAAAAAAACATAAAAAAACTCCTCAACTAAAAATTGAGGAGTTGTTATATTTTTAATATGTAGATTACTCAGCGTGTAAAAATGCCTTTTTAGACAAAAGCTCTTCGTCCGTTTCAACGATATCTTCGTTAGGTACACAACAGTCAACTGGACAAACAGCAGCACATTGTGGCTCGTCATGAAAACCTTTACATTCTGTACATTTATCTGGAACTATAAAGTAAACCTCATCGTCAATAGCTTCTTGCTCTTCATCAGCATTCGCCTTACTACCATTTGGCATAACAACATTTCCTGATAATTCGGTACCGTCAGAATAACGCCAATCTTCGGCTCCTTCATAAATTGCATTGTTAGGACATTCAGGCTCACAAGCCCCGCAATTGATACATTCGTCTGTAATAATTATCGCCATTGTAGTGTGTATTTCAATTCTAATAGTTTAACACAACAAAAATAAACAAAACTTTTGTAAATAAATAAATGTTATGTCTGTTCAATAAAGGTTTTATATAAAAAACCTCAATATAGTTTCAATATAAATAAGAAGGACAATTAAGACTAAACTGCATCAAAAAGACCTACATTCAAGGCTCTCAAAGCTTCTATTTTATATGATGTATCAACAACTATTGAAACATTATAATTGCTTCCACCATAAGAAATCATTCGTATTGGAATATTGGGAAGACTGTTAAATATGGTGTCATTGACACCACTTTTATTGTCAGAAAAACCACCTGCCAAACATATAATAGTCGTATTACTGTCAATTTCAACACTTCCTATCTTATCCAATTCTTCTACAATTAAGTCCAAATTAGTTGCATCATCTATCGTAATTGAGACGGCTACCTCAGAGGTAGTCACCATATCAATAGAGGTCTTGTATTTTTCAAAAACTTGAAAAATATTCTTTAAAAAACCATATGCCATCAACATGCGATACGATTTGATTTTTATCACGGTAATTCCGTCTTTGGCTGCAATCGCTCTTACTTTGTTGGGAACTACACAATTTCTAATAATCGTTCCAGCAGATCCAGGGTTGAATGTATCTTTTAACAATACAGGTATGTTTTTTTCTTTGGCAGGAATCACACTTTGAGGATGTAGAATTTTGGCGCCAAAATAGGCCAACTCTGCCGCTTCATCAAAAGATATTTCTTTAAGAGAAAAAGTATTGTCCACAAAACGTGGGTCATTGTTGTGCATTCCGTCTATGTCTGTCCATATTTGAATCTCTTCTGCCTGGATGGCTGCACCTATTAAAGAAGCAGAATAGTCACTACCTCCTCTTTTTAAGTTGTCAATTTCTCCGTCGTGACTCAAGCAAATATAGCCTTGGGTAATAAATAAATCCGTAGTAGGATTGGCAGCAACGATTCCTTTCAATTCTTTTGAAATATACTCGTGATCTGGTTCACCACCACTGTCGATTCGCATAAAATCAAATGCGGACAACAAGCTAGCCGAGACCTCTTGCTCTTGCAAATAACGTGCAAATAAATTCGTAGAAAGGATTTCTCCTTGAGCTACAATAAATTTTTCTGTAGCATCCATAGACGCTAGAGACCCTTCATGAACATATGAAGCTATAAAGTCAAAACGTTCTGCCACAAAAGAACCAGCTTCAATTTTAGAGTTTTCAGATGTATACAAAGTATCTACAACACCATTGTAACGCTCCGTCAACATTGTTATCAATGTATGTGCTGCTTCAAAATTAGAAGCTGCTATATTGTCTGTAATTTGATGTAAGACATTTGTCGTTTGTGACATCGCTGATAAAACAACGATTTTAGGACCTTGTATGTTGCTCACTATAGCTGCTACCTCCTTGATACTCTTAGCAGTACCTACTGAAGTCCCACCGAATTTTAAAATTTTCATTTGTCGCGTTTAAGATACTCTATATACCCTATAAAAGTATTTGTAATTATTTGGAAAGCAAAAATCTTCTATTAGTTTAATTAGTGCAAAAAATTGTAATATATTTACACTTTATTACAAATTGTTTTAAATTAAACAAATATAGGTTTTTAAATGGTTTGTGTGAAAATAATCACAAACCACTGAGGTAATCAAACAACAACACAACAATTTTAGTACAGTATGAAAACTATTCAAGAATCTGTAGAAAGTATCATCCGTAAAACTCCTTTTTACGAGGAGGCGTTGAACGACAAGTTGATCAATGTATCTTCTTTGGCAAGAACAATTCAGGAAGATGTACAAAAAGATTTAGGAAAAGAGGTGAAATCTGGAGCCATTATGATGGCTATAAATCGTTTGTCGCCCTCTAATCTACTGAGAATAAGAAAAAACATTCAAAAATTTACATTTTCATTAGGTGATTTTATCGTGCGGTCAAACCTCTGTAATTTTACATTTAAGAATACAGCTACATTGTTAAAATCAATCTCGTTACTACTGAACGAAATAGGTGATGATAAAGACTACTTTTTCACTATATCGCAAGGGATATTTGAAACCAATATCGTTACAAGTAAAAATCTTGAGACAAAAGTGTTGAAAATTTTTGAAAGTGAAACAATGATTTATTCTCATATTGACTTGGCTTCCATTACCATCAAACTTCCCAAAACCAATGTAGAACAATCAGGGGTGTATTATTTCATTTTAAAACAACTTGCTTGGGCAGGTATTCCTGTACAAGAAATCATCTCTACTACTCATGAAATGACCATTGTGGTAAAAGAAGAAGACATTAACAGCACCTTTTCTATACTGATTGACATGAAGAAAAAATAAGCTCAAAAAAAATCATTCCTGAGATTCTTTTTTGAGTTCTTTTATATGACGTATGAGCCGCTTGACTCCTAGTTTTAGGGTGCCATTGTACACCCCTCTAATACGTCCTTTCGTATCTACCAACACAAAGTTTTCTGTGTGGATAAATGTGCTTGGACTTTTGGTTTTTACAAAATCTTCATCCGAGAAATAGGAGTCTCTTGCCAATTTATATATGGCTTCCTTGTCTCCTGTCACTAAATGCCATTTGGAACTATCAACACCGTAGTTTTGAGCATATTTTTTCAAAACAGACACGGAATCAATCTCAGGAGTCACAGAATGAGAGAGCAACAAAACATTAGGATCCTCAATGTAGGTATCTTGAAGTACTTTCATATTCAAACTCAAAGAACGACAGATACCCGTACAGGTTGTAAAGAAAAAATCAGCTACATAAATTTTGCCTTTAAAATTATTTTGAGTCACTGTTTTGCCCTCTTGATTGGTGAAAGAGAAATCTGAAATACTGTGTATTTTTAAATAATCTTTATCATCTTTTTCAATCCACTCCGGTGTAAAAGATGCTGAATTAAAAAAAGGCAAAGTTGCGGTACTTGATGTTTTTTGTGTTACCACTTTCTTTTTACAAGCACTCAGTAACAACAATAAACCAAATAAAAATAGTGCACTATACTTCCTCATTTTTCTAATAGATCAATTTGTTTGAATTGCATCGCATTTTTTTAAGCCTATCAATCCGTAACGTTCGCCATTCTTCACTACATAGTTTGCTCGAATCGTTCCGTTGGGTTTGAACATTTGTTGGCTTCCTTCCTCTTTGCCATTCTCATAGTGAAATAATTTAAATACGGTTCCATCTTCATACCATTCTTGCACTTCTCCATGGTAAACTCCAGCAGCATTAAATACAAGCGAGTATTTAGGAAGTCCAGAGGGCCACCAGCCTTTATGTATACCTATTTTCTTACCATTGGTATAAGATCGATGGTTTTCAAGCTGCCCATTGGCATACCACTTTTTTTCTTCACCTTCTTTTCTCCCCTTCTCATAAAAACAAGAATACACAAGAATTGTATCTCTGACATAGAAAACGAGTTCTCCTGTAAAAACATCCCCATCGTAATAGGTGACTCCATTGGAAAGTGAGACCAACGGATCATCAGCCAAAACAATTAATTTCGAATCGGATAAATCACAGGAAATAAAGACAAAAAGCAAAAATATCCAACGCATAACTTATCTTGAAATATTTCCTGCAGACCCATAAAAGCCATCTCCATTGATATACGGTGGGTCTGCAGTCACATGGTAATGGTAAATCCCATCAGGAAATTCATCTGTAACCCCATAATGTCCGTGAAAAGCGTCTAAATCTTCAGAAGAAAGTGTTTCAGAATTCTCGTCAGGACCATATACCGGGAATCCGTCCGCTAGCAAACCTAAAAAAGCATGTGCTCCAAATACTTCAGTCAAATAACTTGGCTCTATGTGGTAATGGTACATGCTTTGTCCTGTAGGATGCCCCAAATATTGATCAAAAGAATTTATCTCATTATCCAAACCAGCGCCACCAGCTGCATACTGATTGAAAAAAACGACTCCATTTCTAGAAATCCCAATAGGCCCCATGGGAGTAGCCTCATTCGTAGTCGCTGCTTTTGGATGTAATGGTATCGTAAACGTTATGTTTTGCGCCCCTATCCTATTAGGGTTGAGTCGAAAAGAGTTATTAGTCCCATTGTAGGCTTCATATAAATCATCATTCCATTCCGTATCTAGATAATAGGGACTTTTGTGTTTTGGCAAGTTCGTCGTTGTAAAAATAACATCATCTGCAGTGATTTCATAACTGACCACTGTACTGCTCGCATCAAATAAGGGCAAAACACTTTGAATGTCATAGGTTGTATCTGATGGCTCTTCAGTTTCGGTGTCTGAATCATCCGTTGTATCTTCAGTGTTTTCTGTGTTTTCGGAATCAGTATCAACTGCTACCGTATCTTTATCGCAACTTAACACAAGTAAAAACAGTAACAAAATTGTGATAGAAAAAACACGAAATTTTAAAAACTTTATAGAAACCATAATAAAGGGGATTAAATTGAAGTTTAATATACTCAAAAAAAATATTTTTTCATATAAAAATTACACTTAGTACTATTCAAATTAGCAGTAGCAACATAAAAAAAATAAGTTCTTCTGTTTAAAAATCATAAAGTATCTTTGTAATACAAAAGAATCTCAGCATATGAAAATAGTTTTTGCCACCCACAATGCAAACAAGACAAGAGAAGTACGCGCGTTACTTCCGAGTATAGAAATTGTTTCTTTGAACGATATTGGTTGTCATGAAGAAATTGCAGAAACAGCAAAACATCTAGAAGGGAATGCGATACTAAAAGCAAACCATGTAACTGAACACTACAATCTGAATTGTTTTGCAGACGACACAGGACTAGAGGTAGATGCGTTAGAAGGTGCACCAGGTGTCTATTCTGCACGTTATGCAGGCGCACAGAATGATTCCGAAGCTAATATGAAGAAATTGCTTTCGAACCTAGAAGGTAAAAAAAATAGATCAGCGCGTTTTAGAACCGTAATCGCACTGAACATAGAAGGAAAACAATACCTTTTTGAAGGTGTCTGCGAAGGTAGTATTCTTGAAAAAAAATCAGGAGAAAAAGGATTTGGATACGACCCCATATTCCAACCTAAAGGCTATACACAATCTTTTGCAGAGATGTCTACTATAGAAAAAGGGGAAATTAGTCACAGAGGGATTGCAGTAAAAAAACTAATTGACTTTTTAAAATCACTTCAAAATTGATCGCTAAAAAAACATACAAAATCACGTTGTTTTTAATGTTATTAGCACTCATGAGTGTCTGGTTTACAAACATCAATTTGGGCTCCGTGAAGATTCCTATTACTAAGGTTTTCTCTATTCTTAAAGGAGACTATATACCAGAAGAAAGTTGGACATATATCATTACAAACTATAGATTACCAAAATCTATTTGTGCACTACTTGTTGGTGCAGGTCTTGGAATAAGCGGTCTCTTGATGCAAACACTATTTCGAAATCCATTGGCAGGGCCTTTTGTGTTAGGTATCAGTTCTGGAGCAAGTCTGGGAGTTGCTTTATTGGTATTAGGAACAGGGTTTTTAGGAGGTTTTTTAGGACTGGGCAACACCAATAGTTGGAGCATTGCAATTGCCTCTTCATTGGGTTCTTTTAGCGTGCTTATGGCGGTTTTGATTGCTATAAAAAAAGTAAAAAACACGATGTCTATATTGATTATCGGACTTATGTTTGGTAGTATCAGTGCTGCAGTTATCAATATTCTAAGTTTTTTGAGCAATGCAGAGAAATTACAGCAATTTGTATTTTGGGGCTTGGGAAGCCTCGGAAATGTCAGTTGGAATGAACTTGCTGTATTCGCAGTATTCTTGTGCCTAAGCAGTGGCTCATTGGTATTTATAGTAAAACCATTGAACAGTTTATTACTTGGAGAAAACTACGCAAAAAGTATGGGCGTAGACTTAAAGAAAACGAGAACCATAACACTCATAACCACAAGTATTATCACAGGAGTTATTACTGCTTTCTCTGGACCTATCGCTTTTATTGGTCTCGCAGTTCCACATCTAACAAAATTGATATTCAGTACCTCAGACCACAAACTTCTACTACCTGCAGTTGCTATAAACGGAGCTATTTTAATGCTTATATGTGACACAATATCGCAGTTACCAGGAAGTGATAGTACCTTACCAATAAATGCCGTTACCTCCTTATTTGGAGCTCCCATAGTCATTTGGCTACTCATCAGAAAAAAACAGGTACACTTATGAGGAATACAACGACAAAAAGCAGCGTATTAAAAGCAGAAAATTTAAGTATTGGCTATGCTCGAAAAGCAAGTCAACACTGCATTGCTAAAAATCTAAACCTAGAACTTCTAAAGGGACAAATGGTTTGTCTGATTGGAAAAAATGGTATCGGAAAGTCGACTCTTTTAAGAACACTTTCAAAAACACAAGCAGCACTAGAGGGCGATATTTGGTTGGGAGAAAAAAGAATACAAGAGATCAAAACCAGTACGCTGGCTAAAAAAATGAGTCTTGTCCTCACTGAAAAAATTCCTGAAAGTCAACTTAGTGTGTTTGAAATTATCGCCTTGGGTAGACAACCTTACACCAATTGGATGGGAAAACTTAGCCCTGAAGACTACAAAGTTGTAACTACAGCAATGGAGTTGGTTCACATTTCAAAACTGAGCACAAAAAAACTCAACGAATTGAGTGATGGACAAATACAAAAAGTAATGATTGCAAGGGCATTGGCTCAAGATACGGACTTAATAATCTTAGACGAACCAACGGCCCACTTGGACCTACATCATAAAATTGAAGTCTTTAAAATTCTTAAAAAACTAGTAACAGAAACAGGAAAAACTATCTTACTTTCTACGCATGAAGTCAATCTATCCCTTCAAATAGCAGATTTTTTCTGGCTTATGTCTGACAATAAATTTGCAGTAGGTACCAAAGAGACACTTATAGCAACTAAAGAATTAGAACATATTTTTCCTAAAGACCAGATAATTTTTTGCAAAAATACGGAACAATTCATTTTAAAAAGTTGATATTTACAGTCCACTATTTATTAAAAACAACGATTATGACAAACTCCAGAATATTGGTAGTTCTTTTAATTTATTTGAATTTTAGCTGTTCAACTAACAATCCAAAATTTAGCAATGAAAATGAAAAAGCAACTCATTATGCAGCCACTATTACACTCGATGAATTAAAAGAAGGTGTATACGAAATATCTTCCGACGCATATGAAGGCAGAAATACAGGGGAACCTGGACAGAAAAAAGCGGCTCAATTTTTAAAAGACTCCTATAAGAGTATCGGTATTGAGAGTGCCTATAGAAGTGATGATTATTTTCAAGAAATTCCAGCGAGTTTTTTACCTGAAGATATCAAAGCATCTGAAAATGTTGTTGCTTATATAGAAGGAAGTGAGTTTCCAAACGAAATTCTTGTGCTTTCAGCACATTACGATCATATTGGAATGGACGGAGAAGAGGTTTTTAATGGAGCCGATGACGATGGGTCTGGAACCATCGCTGTATTAGAAATGGCTGAAGCATTTCAAATAGCAAAAAAAGCGGGGCACGGACCAAAAAGATCTATCTTGTTTTTACACAATACAGCAGAAGAAAAAGGACTTTACGGGTCAAAATGGTATGTTGAAAACCCTATATTCCCAATAGAAAATCATATTACTAACCTAAATATAGATATGATTGGAAGGGTCGACCCTAAACACAAGAAAAATCCAAATTATTTATACCTCATAGGTTCTGATAGGTTGAGTAAAGAATTACATGAAATTTCTGAAACTGCAAATAATACATTTACCAACATTAATATAGATTATACGTTTAACGATCCGAAAGACCCCAATATGTTTTACTATAGATCGGACCATTATAATTTTGCAAAAAATAATGTACCAGTTATCTTTTACTTTAACGGGGTACATGAAGATTATCATAAAATAACAGACACTCCTGAAAAAATCAATTTTGAATTGCTAAGAAAAAGAAGTAAATTAATATTTCATACGGCATGGGAATTGGTAAATAGACCTGAAAAAGTTCGATTGGACTAAATAAAAAATAAGCAATTACAGCAACTCTTATTTATTGTTTTTAGGAATAAAAAGATAAATAAGGGTTTTTTTTGTGTTTTTTCAAAAGAGAAAGCTGATATTAAAACAATTTTATTATATTGCCAAAATATATGTTAAATAATTTTTAATTTAAAACAATTTTTACATTTATGGATGCATTGAATAAAGCATTAGAATTTGAGGAAAACGTAGCCACTTTTAAATCAAGAGATGAACGTATTAAAGCATCACATACTGCGAAAGAAATAGTTTTGGCTCTTAATGAAGTCTATAAAGTAAGCAAAGATCCATCTATTATGGAGGTCATGAAACGTATCACCGCAATCAAACAACGTTTTGAAAAAAGATTAAAAGGAAGATTGACACCTTAATCTTAATTTTCAAGTAATTCTTTCAGCGCTTTTACCACGTAATCGATATCTGAAATACTTGTAAATTTATTAAAAGAAATACGCAGGGATGTCTTCCCTGCTTCTGTTTCCTCTAAAAGTTCATTCAAAACATGTGAACCTACATCACTTCCACTTTGACATGCACTACCTCCAGAAACCGCTATACCTTTCATATCTAAGTGAAACATAATAAAAGGTAAATCCTTAGGAAGCCGAACGTTCAATAAAGTAACAGTCTTCGTTTTAAGATCTTCTGAATGCGCATTGAATGCGATATTCGGAATGTGTTCTTTTAAACTTGTAATACAGTGAGACTTTATAATTTTGATATGCTGTATGTCTTCTTGCAAAGTACTCAGTGACATCTGAAGTGCCAAATCCATACCCAATATAGCATGTACTGCTTCCGTTCCTGCTCTTGCTCCTTTTTCTTGAGAGCCTCCAAATAGCATTGGTTGCACACCAAATCCTTTTCTAAAGTAAGCAAACCCAACTCCTTTAGGTCCGTGAAATTTATGTGCACTTACGGAAATAAAATCAATACCTAAGGCATCTATGTCTAACTCAAAATGGCCTATGGCTTGAACAGCATCTGAATGGAACAATGCACCGTAGTCCTTGCATAGAGATCTTACAGTATCTATTGCTAAAATACTACCTACCTCATTGTTTACAAACATCAGACTTACCAACGTTTTACTTTCAGAACTTGATAAAAGTTGCTCTAAATGTTTAAAATCTATAGTCCCATCTGCTAAAACATCTACATAACTCACTCGAATAGCACAGTCTTTTTCCAACTGACGCACAGCTTTCAACACAGCGTGGTGTTCTACTTTCGTAGTAATTATATGTTGTACCTCTAAATTTCGAACTGCATTATTCAAAATTAAGTTATTGGCTTCGGTTCCTCCTGAAGTAAAAATCAACTCATTGGCTGCAACACCTATTTGTTTGGCTATAGATTTTCGTGCTCCTTCGATAGCGGATTTTGCAGTTCTTCCAAATTGATGTGTAGAAGAAGGATTTCCGTATATTTCGCGCATCGAATTAGACATCAAATCAATCACTTCATCAAAAAGAGGGGTTGTGGCTGCATTGTCTAAATACACTTTTTTTACTTCTGTCGAGATGGACATATAAACGAGTTAAATATTGAATAATAAAAGCAAATGTAAAGGAATTAAAATTAAAGAAAAAACACTTTTTCAATTCTCTTTAAAACCCTTACATTTGCTATATAATCTCTAGTAAATGAAAATTACAAAGCTCTTCCTATTGCTCCTTTTTTGCACTGCCTGTAACGATGGTGATTTTAATGTACCATCTTTTGATTTTGACAATGCCAGTATTCAAAATTGTGGTTCTGTAGTGTTTTATAAAATAAATAGTTCTGGAAGTGAATCTTTGGTTTTAGAACTAGATCAAGACAATACAGACGACATCTTTTTTAAAACACCTATGACAGCGGCTTCCTACAACGTACAACCCTCTGGAAATAGTACTTTTTACTACAGGATTTTTACAGATGCAATCAACAATTCTTACTACTGTCAAAACATTCCGCCAGCCACTCCAACAGTGTTGGAAGAATGGCTTGGGTCTGGAGAATTGATCATCAATAACACAATAGATTACGATGACAATGACAATGTTGAAAGTACTTTAGAAGATAGTAACCAAGACGGAGACTTGAGTAACGATGATTTAGACAATGACGGTTATCCAAATTATATTGATACCGACGATGATGGAGACAATATAAAAACTATAGATGAGGACATCGATGGCGATGGAGACCCTAGCAATGACGATACAGACAATGATGGTATCCCGAATTATTTAGATACGGATGATGATAATGACGGAATACTCTCTATAAATGAATCCAAAACTGCAGATATTGATGTAGATACTATTGTAGATTATTTAGATCCTGAACACCCGGAAAATAGTATAGAAGCAGGAACTCCTGCAACCAATAATTACCAACAGAGTTACACCATGGTTTTTGAATTTGTCACTTTAAATTTTTCTAGTGACACAGGAGAAATCAGCTACCCTAATGGCTATCCTTTGGGAACGAAAACAGGAAGTTTCACGATCAATGAGCTACCTGAACTTACCGAAAGTAGCAACAACTAACTTTAGATTTTTGAGGTATTCTGAATAATATATACCTCAGTAGCACCTTGCCCGTATTTTTGGTAAGAGCCATCCGTAATCTTTACCGGATAACGCGACAATAAATAACTCAATTCTTTTTGCAGTACTCCCTCGCCTACACCGTGTATAAAAACCACACGAGGTATGCGTTTGCGTATGGCAAACTCTAATTTGTGTTTGGCGGTATCCAATTGAAGTGTCAACATGTCAAAATTACTCATGCCCTTGTTTGATTTCACCAAATGTTGGATGTGTAAATCAACTTCCATCGGCGGATGGAGTTCTAACTTTTTAGACTTTAATTTCTTACCTGAATGGACTTGTTTTTTTTCAAATTTCTTTTGCAAAAATAAAGAATTGTCAATATCAGAAAAACGAGACAATTCTGACTGTTCTTGTTTGAGTTTTATCAGATTATCAGGATTATGGAACAATTCAAACCCATTTTCCTCCAATACTAAAATCTGATTTCCTTTACTACTCACTACAACGCCACGAACTGATTCGTTCATAACTAATACCTTGTCCCCTTTTTGAAATCCTTTTGGCTGCATTGCGATTACTTTCATTTAAAGTTCTTTATCGGTATCATAGGGAATTTGTGATAACAAATACTCTATAGAGTTAATTCTTGCAACAGTTTTTTTATTGGCCTTAATTATTTTCCAAGGAACTGCTGTAACAGGTGTATTTTCAAACATTTTATCCTTATATACGGTATAGGAATCCCACAAATCTTGTGCTTTTCTATCAACATCTGTCATCTTCCATTGTTTCAATGGATTTTGTTGTATTTCTTCAAAACGTTTTTCTTGTTCTCTTTTTGAGATAGACATGTATATCTTGACCAGTTTGATTCCTGACTGTGTAATCATTTTCTCAAAATCATTGACTTGCTCCATAAAAATACTGTACTCCTCTTCAGAGCAAAAACCATTTACAGGTTCTACTACGGCTCTATTGTACCAACTTCTATCAAAAAAAACCATCTCTCCAGCTCGTGGAAATTTGTCAATATAGCGTTGAAAGTACCACTGAGTTCTTTCTTCTTCAGTCGGTTTTGGTAAGGCTACAATACGAAAATGCCGCGGATTGATACGCTCTGTAATACGACGGATAGCCCCCCCTTTTCCTGCTGCATCTCGGCCTTCAAAAATAACGATAACACGTTCGTTATTCTCAATGACAGACGACTGCATTTGAATGAGTTTGGTTTGCAATTTCTTGAGTTTCTTTTCGTAGTCGTAAATACGTAAAGCTCTCTCAATGCTCACTGCATCCTTTGCAAACAATCCTTTGATACCTAGTTTGGTATTTAATTTATCTAAAGCTGTTTTCATTTCTATGTGTTCTGATACAAACATAACAGGGGTAGTGTTAAATTAATTTACTAATCTATTTGATGAGACGATCTAAAATAATGCATGATTACATTGGGATCTGCCAATAGATTGGTTGATATTGAATCTTTGCCTTCGTAATTAAAGCGAGACAATACATAACGAATACATTCCAATCGCGCTACTTCTTTATCATTGGTTTTAACAATAACCCAAGGACTATAACTCGTGTGTGTTTTACTGTACATCTGTTCTTTATAATGGGAATAACGATCCCATAACTCTTGCCCTTTTTGATCTACAGGACTGAATTTCCATCGCTTTAATGGGTTTTGCATACGCGCGTTGAATCGTTTTTTTTGCTCGTCTTTGGAAATCGACAACCAAAATTTTATAATAATCAAACCGTCTTCATACAACATATGCTCAAACTCAGGTACTTGAGACATAAACTCGTTGTACTCTTTTTCATTGCAGAATCCCATCACTGGTTCTACAACTGCTCTATTGTACCAACTTCTATCGTAAAAGACTATTTCTCCTGGATTTGGCAGCTCTTTGATATAGCGCATAAAATACCACTGACCTTTTTCGATATCGGTAGGTTTGTTCAATGCTACCAAACGAGAAGACCTAGGACTTAAATGCTCCATAAACCTACGAATAGCACCACCTTTTCCGGCAGCATCTCTTCCTTCAAAAATAACGGCAACACGTTTGTTGTTTGTAGCGACCCACTGTTGTAACTTTACCAATTCAACTTGGAGCTTCTTAAGTTCTTCCTCGTAGGCAACGGTCTTTAAAACTTTAGAAAAGTGACTCCCTTTACTTTTCAAAATATCTTTTAAATCCTCTCTAGAACTCACGTTTTCTATCTCTTCTAGTGTAAGAAGGTTCTTTTTTTTCATTTTCTTTACTTGTTCTTTTTCTAATTAGCAACTTCACTAAGGAATTTTACACGCATCAATCTCAATTCCTCTTCTTCATAATCTCCATCAAACTCTTCCAAAGCATCCTCTATTTCGTCGGTTTCGGCTTCCATAAAATATGCCATGATATCTTCTTGTTGCTCTTCGTCTAGCATATCATCTATATAATATGATATGTCTAATTTTGTTCCTGAATAGATAATCGTTTCAATTTCTTTGATCAAATCTTCCATTTCCAAACCTTTAGACTTGGCTATATCTTCCAAAGGTAATTTTCGATCTGTATTTTGAATGATATACAATTTTAAACCAGATTTAACGCCAGTACCTTTGACAATTAAATCATCAGGCCTTGTAATATCATTTTCAGTGACATAGCCATCAATTAAGGAAACAAATTCCTTTCCGAATTTTTTTGCCTTACCATCTCCTATTCCATGTACATTACAAAGTTCCTCAATCGTTATTGGATACCTAAGTGTCATCGCATCCAAACTAGGGTCTTGAAAAATAGCAAAGGGAGGTATCCCTTTTTTCTTAGCTACTTTCTTCCTTAAATCTTTGAGTAAAACCATCAGCTTTTTATCGCTTACGCCTCCTATCTTTTTTGAGTTTACAATACCATTTCCCGCAACTGCTTCTTTGGTATATTCATGATCTGCAGTCATCATAAAGGAAATGGGATTGGCTATGAATTCATGCCCTTTTTCTGGCAACTTTAAAACGCCATATTGTTCAATTTCCTTTCGCAAATAATTGGCCACGAATGTTTGACGAATCAATGCCATCCAATACTCTTCATTTCGGTGCTTTCCACAACCAAAAAATGGCCTCTCTGGAGTTTTATGTGAGGTCAACATTGCGTTTTCTTTCCCTACGAGAGTAGCAACAATGTCTTTAGACTTGTATTTTTCTTTGGAATCTCGAACCACTTTTAATAAGGTTGCAACATCCTCTTTGGCTTCAATTTTTTGTTTTGGGTGCTTGGTATTGTCATCCATTTCAGCTCCCAAACCATTGACCTCGTCAAATTCTTCTCCAAAATAATGCAGCAGATATTTACGCCTACTCATTGAAGTTTCAGCGTAGCCAACGACTTCTTGCAAAAGTGCATGTCCTATTTCTTGTTCCGCTACGGGTTTGCTTGCCATAAACTTTTCGAGTTTCTCGATGTCTTTGTAGGCATAATAAGCCAAACAATAGCCCTCGCCATCATCACGACCTGCGCGACCTGTTTCTTGGTAGTAACTCTCCAAACTTTTTGGAATGTCGTGGTGTATCACAAAACGAACATCTGGTTTGTCAATTCCCATACCAAATGCAATAGTAGCAACAATTACATCTGTATCTTCCATCAAGAACATATCTTGATGTTTAGCTCTAGTCTTGGCATCCAAGCCTGCGTGATACGGCAATGCATTGATACCATTGACCTGTAAAATCTGAGCTACTTCTTCAACTTTCTTTCTACTCAAACAATAGATCACCCCAGATTTTCCTTGATACCCTTTGACAAATCGAATGATATCACTGTATACATCGTCTGTTTTGGGACGTACATCATAAAACAAATTGGGTCTATTAAAAGAAGCTTTAAATCTCTTAGCGTCAGAAATCCCTAAGGTTTTGAGGATATCTTCCTGTACTTTTTCTGTCGCTGTAGCAGTCAAACCTATAAGAGGAACATTGTCTATGTTTTTGATAATATTCTTTAGGTTTCGGTATTCAGGACGAAAATCATGCCCCCATTCAGAAATACAGTGGGCTTCATCAATAGCAACAAAAGAGATATTTTGATTTTGTAAAAAAGTAATATACTCCTCTTTGATCAAAGATTCAGGTGCTACATATAATAATTTAGTCACCCCTGTCTCAATATCAGACATCACACGTTGTACATCTGCCTTATTTAAGGAAGAATTTAAGACATGTGCTATACCGTCATTTTCGGAAACTCCACGAATGGCATCAACTTGATTTTTCATCAATGCAATTAAAGGTGAAATGACTATTGCCGTTCCTTCTTTCATTAATGCAGGAAGCTGATAGCAAAGAGATTTACCTCCACCAGTAGGCATAATTGCAAAAGTGTTTTTACCAGCAACAATACTACGAACCACTTCTTCTTGTAGTCCCTTGAATTTCGAGAAACCAAAAAATTTCTTTAATGGACCATGTATATCAATTTCCTTTCTAATCATTACCTTTCTTAATCTAATTTTAGATACATTTGCAATTAAAGATATCACTTTTTTTCATTCTATAAAAATTAAAATCATTGAAAAAAAAACCAAATACCATTATTGAAAACGCTTTGCAAACTATAGAACTAGAAAGCAAAGCTATTGCGAATTTAACGAATTTAATTGATACTGATTTTGAAGACGCCGTAAACTTTATATTTGAATCTAAAGGAAGGGTTATCATTACGGGTATTGGTAAAAGTGCTATCATCGCTAATAAGATTGTAGCCACCATGAATTCTACTGGAACACCAGCAATATTCATGCATGCAGCGGATGCAATTCATGGGGATTTGGGAAATATCCAACAAGACGATACCGTTATTTGTATTTCTAAAAGTGGAAACACACCTGAGATAAAAGTACTCGTACCTTTGATCCAAAACTACGGAAACAAACTTATCGCATTGACAGGAAACGCCACTTCTTTTTTAGGAAAAAACGCAGATTTCACGCTCAATTGTTATGTAGAAAAAGAAGCTTGTCCCAACAACCTTGCCCCTACTACAAGTACGACTGCACAGCTAGTTATGGGAGATGCCTTGGCGGTTTGTCTTTTAGAAATGAAAGAATTTACAAGCAATGATTTTGCAAAATACCACCCAGGGGGAGCTTTGGGGAAAAAACTATATTTAAGAATAAGCGATCTCATTGCGAACAACGAATTGCCTATCGTCGCTACAGATACTCCTGTAAAAGATGCCATCATAGAAATCTCTAACAAACGGTTGGGAGCTACTGCAGTATTGGAAGATAAAAAAGTAGTAGGTATGATTACGGATGGAGATATCCGAAGAATGCTGGAAAACAATAAGGATATCCGTACGTTGACTGCCAAAGACATCATGACCCAAAACCCCAAAACACTCAATGCCAACGACATGGCGATTGATGCCTTACGAACATTAGAAGACCACGGAATCACTCAAATACTTGTGACCGATGACCAAGAGCATTATGTGGGTATTGTACACCTACACGACCTAATCAAAGAAGGTATATTTTAAAAAGATAGGACTAAAAATAAAAAAGCACGCCAAAAAAAGAATTAGATAAATATGAGTACTGAAAAGAATCAAATGTCCTTTTTGTCTCATCTCGAAGAATTGAGATGGCACCTAGTCCGTTCTTTTATCGCAATATTCCTCTTTGGAATTGTATTGTTTGCCTTTAAAAAAGAGGTCTATGACTTATTTTTGTTGGCACACCTCAAAACGGACTTTGTTACCTATGAGTTTTTCTGTACTACATTTAAAAGCATCGGTATAGATAGTGATTTTTGTGGGGTTTCTTTTCCTCAAAAACTACAGAGTTTGTCGATGACCAACCAATTGATGAATGCCATATGGACCTCTATGATATTAGGAATTATCGTCTCTTTTCCATATATATTGTGGGAATTATGGAAGTTTATATCGCCTGGACTACACGAAGAAGAAGTCAAAAAGTCCAAAGGTTTTTTATTTATCACCTCTTTGTTGTTTTTTACGGGAGTGGTTTTTAGCTTTTACGTGATTGTCCCCATGTCGGTCTATTTCTTTTACAATTTTGAGATCACAGATGCCATACAAAACAACTTTACACTCTCTTCCTATATTTCCATGGTGACCAACACCATTTTAGGAGTGGCAGTAATTTTTGAACTACCAGTCTTGATTTACTTTTTGACGAAAATAGGATTGCTAACACCAACCTTCTTAAAAACCTACAGAAAACATGCATTGGTTGTTGTATTATTGCTCTCAGCCATCATCACACCACCCGATGTAGCGAGTCAAATCATCGTATCCATACCGGTATTGATATTGTATGAAATTAGTATTTATGTGTCGAGAGCGGTCATAAAAAAACAGGAAAAACAAAATCTATAACCCTAATTTTGTAATTTTACCCTATGAAATTAAGAGCTGAAAATATTCAAAAAATATACGGGAGCCGTAAGGTCGTTAAAGGTATTTCTCTGGAGGTAAACCAAGGAGAAATCATCGGTTTATTGGGTCCCAATGGTGCGGGAAAAACCACTTCTTTTTACATGATTGTGGGAATGGTACAACCCAATGCAGGAAATATATATCTAGAAGATGAAGACATCACTGCAGATCCGATGTACAAAAGAGCTCAAAAGGGAATAGGATACTTAGCACAAGAGGCTTCTATCTTCAGAAAACTGTCCGTGGAAGACAATATCCGTTCGGTATTGCAATTTACAGGACGCAGCAAGCAAGAGGAAGACGAAAAACTAGAAAGCCTGATCGAAGAGTTTAGTTTGGGACATGTGCGCAAAAACCGTGGAGACTTATTGTCTGGAGGGGAAAGAAGACGTACGGAAATTGCCCGTTGTTTGGCTTCAGACCCAAAGTTCATCTTGCTCGACGAACCTTTTGCTGGGGTAGACCCTATTGCAGTTGAGGACATTCAAAGCATCGTAGCACAGCTAAAAAACAGAAATATCGGTATCTTGATCACCGACCACGATGTACAAGCAACCCTAGCAATTACTGACAAAACCTATTTGATGTACAATGGAGGGATTTTGAAGGAAGGTACGCCTCAAGAATTGGCAGACGACCCACAAGTTCGAAAGGTATACTTGGGAGAGAGTTTTATCTTACAAGAAAATAAGTTCAAATAAAGAATTCTAAACACAATAAAGCCCTTTTTCCAAACAAGAAAAGGGGCTTTTTTAGTTCTCAAATTTGTACATACAGAATCTCCACAAGACGCAGCTACCGTAATTATTTTTTCTAATAATTTAACTAAAAGAAGATTGTCTTTACAGTGTTATCATTCTTTTCAAAGATTTTTATCCCCAAGCCATTACTAAAGTTATTGTGCTTTAAATTTTAACATTTTAATACTCTATGTATGCTTTATCTATACACTATCTATACAGTATCTATACAGCATCCCTTGACAATAAACTCAGGCATTACACAGATAATAATACACACCAAAGAATGGTTTATTTTAGTACAAACAATTCTACTTTACAAAATTCAAAAGTATTCTTGTATCAATTGCTATTTGAAAACTAAAACATATCTCAAACTACAACTGTCCGATATTTGTAAATT
>JBELHA010000013.1:0-53914 GCA_042091695.1 Flavicella sp. | reverse complement strand
ACAAGCGTGCAACAAAGTGGGTAAAATATCTATATGTGCGGTGAGTTGATTCAATTGTTTACCACCCGTCCAGCCTCCTATAGGCCAATACAAAAAACAAGGAACACGATGTCCGCCTTCGTACAGACTTCCTTTTTTTCCTCGCATACCTGCGTTGAAACTATCTCCACTTTTATCATTTGCAGAACCATTATCACTCATAAATACTAAAATTGTATTTTCAGTGAGTCCTAAAACTTCTAATTTAGTTCGCAATCGTGCAATATTGTCATCTATATTGGTTACCATTCCATAAAATTTAGCTACAGAAGATTTCAATCCCATGGCTTCATAAGGGGCTATATACTTTTCTGCAGCACCGATTGGCGCATGAGGAGCTGTCGTCGCTAAGGTTAAAAAAAAGGGGCTGTCTTTTGACTTTTCAATAAATGCAATTCCTCTGTCAAATTGAACGTCTGTCGAAAACCCTTTGGTAGATACCCAATCATTTCCTGTATAATAATGTCCGTCCCACAAACCATTGCCCCAATAATCGGCTACCTGTCCAAGACTCCCTGCTCCGATTCGAAACACCTCATCAAAACCTCTATCTTCAGGACGATAGGGATACCCATCTCCCAAATGCCATTTGCCAATCAAAGCTGTTTTATAACCTGCTTCTTTAAAAAACTGAGGTACTATCTTGGCTTTTTGATCCAAAATATTTCTTCCTCCAGTTGTATTCCATACACCTACACTACTTGCATATTTTCCGGTCATCAAAGCTGCTCTTGAAGGAGAACACACAGCATTTACATGAAAATTATCCAAGCGAACTCCTGTGTGATAGAGCTTATCCATCGCAGGTGTTTTTATATGTGGATTGCCATGTGCTGCTATTTCTCCATAACCTTGGTCATCCGTTACAATCAAAATTATATTTGGTTTCTGAGCGTGCACTGTTAGTAGACTTAGACTTAGACTTAGACCTAGACTTAAAACTATACTTAGACCTAGACTTTGACATTGACCTAGACTTTGACATTGACTTAGACTTAGTTTTAGTCTTAATCTTTGTTTTAGTCCATGTCTTAGTCTTTGTTTTAGTCCTTGTCTTAGTCTTAGTCTTAGTCTTCGTCTTAGAATAGGTATTTTACTCAGTACTATTTTGAGGCTAGTCGTAAGAATTGTAGACATTCTTTTACAGTTTAGATTTTACTTTCTTCTTTTTTGATTGCATAGTGCCTGGTAGCAGTTCTTTAGGTAAATCTATGCGCTTCATCTCTTCAAGGAGTGCTATCTCAAGTTGGGCACGTATGCCTGCATAGGAAGGCGTATCGGCGACACTTTTCAACTCTAAGGAATCTATTGAGCGATCAAATAAGTCAACCCCTTGTAGCCCTCCTTTTTTACCCATGTATTGTAGGTATTTGTACTCATCGGTAATCAAACCATAATGCTTTGGAGTTCCGTTGGAATAAAAGGTATAGATGGTCTGTTTTCGAGGCCAATTTTTATTCTGTGGATCTTGGGACAAATTCCAAAAACTATAGCCTTGCATTTCCTTTGGAATGCTAGCTCCTCCTATATCGACAAGCGTCTCTGCAAAATCGACGTTGTTGATCAACTTTTGAACTTTTGTTCCAGCTTTGATTTTTTTTGGAAAACGCATTAAGAAGGGCATTTTGGTAGCCTCGTTCAAACCCAAGCGTTTGTCAAAAAAACCGTGTTCCCCTAAAAACATGCCTTGGTCTGATGTATATATGACAACCGTATTGTCCAAAACACCTTCTGCTTCTAAATATTCTAAAAGCCTCCCAACTCCTTCATCAATACCCGCCACCACACGCAAGTAATCTTTGATATATTTTTGATAGGTAGCTTCTAACTTCTGATCATCATTTAAATCACTTAAGGTAATATTACCCGTAGGCCATGTTCCACTTACTCCCTTTTTTCCTTTTTGAAACCAAGTTGACAAACTCATTTTTAGGTTTTGGGGGTTGTGCAAACGACTTTGATGTGTAGCGACCCCACCCTTGGTTCTATTTAGGTAATTATCATTAAGGGTTTGTGGCACTGGAAGTGTATCCTTTTCATAAAGAGCAGCATGGCGCTTGGCATATTCCCAAGGAGCATGTGCTGCTTTGTAATGGGTCATCAAATAAAAAGGTTTATTCTTGTCTCTTTTTTGCAACCAATCAATGGAAAGTTGCGTGTGTACATCTGTCGCATAGCCTTTTGTTTTCAGTTTTTTGCCAGAAGGAGTTTGAAAAGTTGGATTCCAATAGCTTCCTTGTGCAGTTGTGATGGCATAATCGTCAAAACCGTATAAATTGTCGCCGTGAATATGCCATTTTCCAAAAACAGCAGTTTGGTATCCTTGTTTTTGTAATAACTTGGGCACTGTAACTGTTGCTCCGTTTGTGTTTAATTCTTCTCGTAGGGTATAAACCCCTGATTTGTGGCTGTATTTTCCTGTAAGTATGGTGGCTCTACTGGGAGCACAGAGTGCATTGACACAATGCACATTATTAAAGATTGCTCCTTCTTTGCCAATACGATCAATATTAGGAGTATGCACATATTCTTTAAGAGTACTTGCATACACACCAATCGTTGCTGCACTGTGATCGTCAGACATGATAAACAAAATATTGGGTGCTTTACTTTGTGCATATAAAGAAAAGCTGAGCATAAGAAAACTCCTAAAAAACAAAAAATTATTCATAGCTATTTATTTTGACATTCAATTTGTGTTCTTCCATGTGTTAGCGAAAAAGCAGCTTCAATATTTAGTAAGCATAAAAATAAAAAAACTCCACAGAAAAACTTTAATATCTCTGTGGAGTTCATCACTCATTTACAAAAGGTATTTTATTACCTGTTTGATAGTTTAGGAGCGGGTGAATGATTTCCTTTCTTTTTGCTGTTTCGTATTTGCTTTTCCAATACTTCAGGATCTACATCGTAGTAAGATCCTGATAATCTTTCATATCTAGGTTGCCCGTCTTTTTTAGGCATTTTATCAATCGCTTTTCTAAATTCACGAAGCGCTGAAACTACTTCTCTACTCTTGTAGGAAATCAAATTGTGTTTTTCTTCGGGATCCTTAGTCAAGTCAAAAATCTCGTGAATAACACCATCGTAATTGACAAAGGCCTTGTACTTTTTGTTTCGAAGAACTCGGTCTCTATAGACATGTACATTCTGAACACGACCGTCTTTGATTCTCGCAGCTCTAGACCCCATTGCAAGCGTCCACTTTCTAGAAGAGTCAACCGTATCTCCTAAAATTAAAGGTGCAAAAGAAAATCCATCTCCTTTGTAAGCTTCGGGAATAGGAGCATTTGCCAATTCAGCAAAGGTTGGAAAAATGTCGGTAAAATCTACCAATGCATCACTCACTACTCCAGAAGGAACCTTCCCAGGACAATTGATAATAAAAGGTGAGTTCACACCATTCTCTGTTAAATAAGTTTTTCCACCTCTTACCAATTTTCCATTTCTTTTTCCAATGATGTTACCTGCAGTTCCGTTGTCTGTTGTCCAAACTATAATTGTATTGTCACGAATTTTTAACGCTTCCATTGCCGTAATCAACTTATTAAGAATAAAATCTGTGTAGCTCACCATAGCTTTGTGTTTTTCCATTTTTCCACTAGCATCTGGCTTTTGAGGAGTCGCTACCAAAGGACCGTGAGGCAAACACATCGGATAGTATATCATCATAGGATCGTCTTTATTTTCTTTCATAAAATCTATGATAAAATCCGAGAAAACATCTTCTCCAAACCTACCTTTGTAAGTTTTACTACCTTCTTTAGTGTGAATATATGGATCCCAATAGCGTTTACCACTCCCCTTTTTATTGCCACCTTCAGCACCAGTCCACATACAATAAGCATCAAAACCATGTGATTTCATTGCTTCAGGTTGCAAACGGAAATCGTTTACCTGCCATTTCCCTGCAGCACATGTTTTGTAACCGGCATCTCTCAACACTCTCGCATAGCTTGGATTCATATTTGGGTCAAACTGTGCGCCATATCCCCAACGAGGCACATCAAAATGATTTATCCATCCGTGATTATAAGGATATTGTCCTGTCATTAAGGTAATACGTGATGGCGTACACTGAGGCATAGACCAGGAATTTTCAAATTGCATTCCCTCTTTTGCCAATTGGTCGATGGTAGGAGTTTGAATCTCATCTGCTCCGTAGGTACTCACCCACTCCTTCCCTATATCATCCAATAAGATAAATAAGATATTAGGACGCTTATTTGAAGTCGATTCTGTTGTTTTTGACACTGTATTTGACTTTGTTTGAGAACAAGCCGTAAGTAAAACCAAGGCCAATATAGCCCAGTAGTTGTTGTAAGTCAGTAATCGTGAATATTTCATAGTTCTAAACTAAATGGTTAATTAAAATGATGGATCGTAAAATTGGTAATTTAACGGCAATCTGAGATGCGCTCTCCTTTGCTGTTTGCTATTAAAGTGCTTGAAACCTCTTTTCAACTTGTCTTTCCACAATGGGTTCTCAAAAGATGTTGGTAACTTAGAACTCATAAAGTCTAGGTAGTCATCAAAAGCGTTTCGTTGATTCGTATAGTTTGTATTATGAGTTATATTTTCATAGCCTCTACCGTCAAAAGATCCATTGGTTTTATAAAACCTTCCTTTAGGGTATCCATACAAAGGACATACCGCCTCCAATAGGTATTCTTTAGTTCTCACAATAGATGCCAATCCAGGTTGTGCGTAAATAGCTTCCTTAGTAACCTCTGACTTTCCTGTCAGAAATGGTGCTGCACTTTTTCCATCTACTTTGTATTTTGATGGTATCGTTGTTTGTGCAAAATCCGCTAAGGTTGGTAATACATCTGCAAAATCTATCAACTCATCTGTCAATCCTCTCTTCTTGATACCAGGTCCTTTGACCATAAATGGAATGTGAACTCCGTACTCAACACCCTTGCTCTTTGCTGAAGAAGTAGTTCCATTGTCAGAAGTGAAGATAACAATAGTTTCTTCCTCAATCCCTGCTTTTTTAATCGTTTTTAAGATTTTTCCAACCAAATTATCAGCGTATTTTATTTGATTTTTGAATATTTTTTGCCCTGTTTCGGTTCTATGCCTGTGGTTAAAGTTAGATTTTTCCATTCCCTCTGCAACATCAATTGGAGTTACACAGTGAGACGAATGTGCTAAAACCATTGGATAAAAAGCTAAAAAGGGTTGGTCTGACTTAGCATTGTCTTTGATAAAGTCACAAATATAATCAGACAATATATCTGGACCGTAGTCATTCATCGTGGTTTCCAATAATTTCCCATCTTTTACATAAGCCGGTCTCCAGTAACGAGAAAGTATCGGTTGTTTTGAGATGGCTGCGATTTCCCAATCTTCATTTGGAGTCAAAACATCTCCAGTAATTTTTTCGACAGATTTAGGTTGACTGTTGTAAACCATATATTGATCAACCCCTAACAATTCGTTGTCAACACCTAAAGTTCCCCCAATTGGATTGTGCCATTTTCCGGATACTGCTGTTTTGTATCCTGCATCGTGTAACACGCGAATAAAATTGGCATATTTGTCTTTATTATTTCCTTTTTTAGTCGGATCATAATGCAATTTGTTGTCATAAGCTCCATTAGTAGCCGCATAGGTACCCGAATACAACATCGCTCTCGAAGGGCCACAAATACTCTGTGCATAGGCCGTTTTAAAGGCCACTCCCTCTTCTCCGAGTTTGTCTACAATCGGCGTGTTGGACTTTTCGCCTTTTTTAACCTTGTAGATTCCATATTCTTCAAATCCTACATCATCAGAGAGAATTACAACGATATTTGGACGTTTTTGTGTTTTTTGTGCGTTTACTTGGAAGTTGAAAACTCCTAATGCAAAGAAAGCTGTAAATAATAGTTTAGTTGTTTTGGTCTGCATGATAAATGAATTATTGTAATATTTTATCTCCTTGATCGTAAAATTGGTAGTCTTTGTGACTAAAGAGATGTTTTTGAATATTTTGTGGTTTTGTATATTGTTTCAAGAATTTCTTTCCTTTTTTAGTTTTCCAAAATTTATGGTCTTGGGTGATGGCTGGAAAAGCTTCAAGAATTTTTGCAAATTCTTCTCGTTTTTCAGCATGCGATGTATTCCCATTCACGAATTCATAACCGCGTTGGTTTCTATTCTTACCGGTGTAATAGAACCTTCCTTCAGGTAAACCAAGTAATGGATTGACAGCTTCCAACATATAGTCTTTGGTTCTTACCAATTGAGATGTAGAAATATAACCATAGATCCAATCTCTATGTGTATCCGTTTGACCTTTTAAGAAAGGCACCAAACTTTTACCGTCGAACTTTTTGCCTTTGGGTAATTTAGCACCTGCCAATTCCACTAAAGTCGGTGCTATGTCGGTAAAATCAGTCAACTCATCCGTTGCACCTCTTTTCTTAATACCCGCACCTGAAATAATATTCACTACATGGGTTCCGCGTTCTATCCCCCTGGTTTTAGCAGTGACAGCTGTACCATTGTCAGAAGTAAAAATAACGATGGTATTGTCAGCAATCCCTAGGTCTTCAATTTTCTTCATAATTTTTCCCATCAAATAGTCGATATACTCATTTAATGCAATAAAACGCAAACGACCTTCTTCGGCTTTGATTCCTTTTGACCCTAAATCTCCTACTTTTCCACGGTGTGGTGTAGTAGGACTTCCTGTACGTGTACCATGAGGTGCAACACTTGGCCAGTAAGCTAAAAATGGTTTTCCTTCTTTGGTTTTTCGCTCCATAAAATCCATGATAAAATCCGAAAATATATCAGGACCGTAATCTGTAGGTTTTGTAGCTAGTAATTTGTGATTTTTAATGATTCCGGGATGCCAGTAACGCGAAGTTGTTTTCTCATCCTCTAATTGTCCTGTAAACTTTGGAGAACCTGGAAGTTGTTTGATTTCTTTGAGCCCTTCCCACAGACAGTATTCATCAAAACCAATGGCTTTTTCGTAAGGCATTTGAGATCCTGCATGCCATTTTCCAGCAATTGCAGTGGCATAGCCAGCATCTTTCAACAATTTACCAAATGCTTGGTGTTTACTATATACGTTTTCACGACTGTCTCCCAACCACATACCATTTTGCAGCACACCTGTTGTATTCCCATAAGCACCTGTCATAATTTCTACACGAGAAGGTGCACACATAGCAGAGGCATAACAGGTTTTAAACATAACACCGTCAGTGGCTAACTTGTCAATATTAGGGGTGTTTCCCCAACCTGGCACTCCATAACAACTGAACTGTTCAGGACTTACATCGTCTAATAATACCAAGACAATATTGGGTTTCTTTTTCGATTGTGCATTTAGGAGAGAGATACTCACAAAAAAGACTGCTGTAAAAATTCTAAGTAAGGTTGTATTGAAACGATTCATGTAAAATAATTTTTTAATTAACAAAAACAAACATACAGTATACTTCGCAAGTTAACAGTCTATTTGCTATGTTTGCTAACATTATTGTTGCATTTAGGGAGCACTAGATAAATTTGAACTATAATTACTCTTTTAATAATTGTTCGGTTCGAATCACAACAGCATTTTCATCTCTAACTACCAATAGGTATGATCCTGAATTGAGTTGAGATACATTTAGCTGTATTTCTGAAGTACCCATAGTAAATTCATAAGGCATGCTTGTCAATTCAGCACCCGTAAGGTTTAGAATAGAAATCTTACCGACAAAATTATTTTTTGAACTAAGGCGAACCGTGCATTCATTTTTTATGGGATTAGGGAAAATACGAAAGTCTTCAATAATCGATATGTGTGTAGATAGATCTCCAGAACCTTCGTCGTAAAATTTATAGTCTTTGTGATTGTACAAATGTTTTTCTTTTTCAGATTCGGAGGTATAGCTAGCAAAAAACTTACTTCCTTGGTTGGTATCCCAATAAGTATCATCTGCTAACATCGGTGGGAAATTTGAAAGTATTTGGTCAAACTCAGCTCTTTTCTGAGCATGTGCTGCTTTGTCGTTGACAAACTCGTAACCTTTTTGATTTCTATTTGCACCTGTATAATAGAAACGACCTTTTGGCATTCCGAGCATTGGATTCACAACTTCCAGCATATACTCTTTGGTTCTGACTAATTGGGAGGTGGCAATATATCCATAAATCCAATCTCTATGCGTGTCTTTAGCCCCTGATAAGAAAGGCAGTAAACTCTCTCCATCGAATTTTTTACCTGCAGGCAAACTTCCTCCTGCAAGTTCCAACAAGGTAGGCGCAATGTCTGTAAAATCTGTCAATTCATCTGTTGCACCACGTTGTTTAATTCCTGGACCTGCGATGATGTTTACGACATGAGAACCACGCTCTACCCCTCTAGTTTTGGCAGTGACAGCCGTTCCATTGTCAGAAGTAAAAATGATGATGGTATTGTCTGCTATTCCCAAATCATCGATCTTTTTCACTATTTTACCCATTAAAAAATCGATGTATTCGTTCAGAGCTTTGAGTCTTGCTGCGGCATCTTCAGAATTTAAACTAGGTCCTAAATCACCGACTGCTCCCTTAAAAGGAGTAGATGGATACCCATCTCTTGCTCCGTGAGGGGCAACGCTTGGCCAATAGGCTAAAAAGGGAGTGCCCTCTTGTGTTTTACGCTCCATAAAATCCATGATAAAATCCGCAAAAATATCCGGTGCATAATCTGTTGGTTCTGTATCCAATAACACATCATTTTTTACGATACCTGGATGCCAATAACGCGATGGTGTTTTTTCATCTTCCATCGCACCTGTAAATGTTGGTGAACCGGGTAATTTGGCAATCTCTTTTAGGTTCTCCCACAAACAGTACTCGTCAAATCCAACGGACGACTCGTAGGGCATCTGATTCCCAGCATGCCATTTCCCTGCTATGGCTGTTGCATAGCCAGCATCTTTTAATAGCTTGCCAAAAGCTTGATGTTCGGAATACACATTTTTTTTACTGTTGCCTTTCCATATAGAATTGTGAAGTGCCCCTGTTGATGCACCGTATTCTCCAGTCATTATTTCAACTCTTGAAGGTCCACACATGGCTGAAGCGTAACATGTTTTAAACATAACACCGTCTGTAGCTAATTTATCTATGTTTGGCGTATTGGCTGCTCCTTCAACCCCATAACAACTGAATTGATCTGGACTCACATCGTCTAGTAAAACCAATATAATATTTGGTTTTGTGGGTATTTGTGCTTGTGAAAATAAAGGTGCTACAAGTAATACAATTAGTAGCAAGTAAGTCTGTTTTATAAACTTTGTCATTGAGTAAATTCTTTAAACTTCGTTTGCTTGAGATTTGATTTATTAGAGTAAGCAAATTAAGATTATATGGAAGGAATTTTATGTACAGAATTTGCAAATTATCCTACATATTTCACAATAAATATTATAAAATAAACAACAACCATCTCAAAAAAAAAATAACACTTTGAAAAACAATAATTTCACATAAAAAACTAACACGTAAATAACATTCAAAAAAAAACCACTTGAGAATAACTCAAGTGGCATCTAACAACACTATAGTCTAAAGACTAAAGATTCAAAACAATTTTATAAACACGTGCATTTTCGAAAACATTATTTTGCGGCACTGCTACTTCCAATCCTCTTTCAGTCATCTCAAAATCTAACGATTCCTCGTCACCCAAAACCTGAATAGATTTTACAGCTACTTTATGATTTAAAAACTCCGTAAAAACTTCCTTATCTTCAGAAGCAGTCAAAGCAATTGCATAGACAACTCCTGGTTTCGAAGTATAGCGGTATTCCGTTTCGTGAATACGCATGCTATGTTTGGTTTTCAATTCACTTTTCTCCTGCGTAAATACACCTGAAAACTCGCCATATACTTTCCACGGGCGTGTGCCATAAATAGCTTCCCCATTTGTTTTCAACCACTTCCCCATTGCTTTTAGACGTGTCACCATACCTTCAGGTATTGTACCGTCTGCTTTGGGTCCAATATTCAATAATAAATTTCCATTTTTACTAACCACATCAGTCAGTAACCAAATCAATTCATCAACATTTTTATAGCCATTGGTCACCTCTTCATTTTCCATATAGGCATATGAAGTTCCTAAAGTTGCTGGATTTTGCCATGGCGCACCGATAGTTTCCATTTGCAAGTTGTCCTTTTCAACACACCCGACTCCTTTTGGAAAATTTAAAGTTTTTCCTTTGTTGTTAAAGTATACTTCTTTGCCCCATTTTTGACCTGCATTTAAGTAATCTGCTATCATTCCTTTGAAAGCATTTTCAAACTTCACTACTTGTGGATCTCCTGCTGCCAATCGAATGATAGGCACATCGTCAATCCACATAAAATCGGGTTGGTATTTGTCTTGTGCCTCTTTCCAACGGGCTACATAATCTGCGATAAAGGCATCAGAGTAATCGAAAGGTCCATACAAACTAGCAGCTTCTGGAAAACGTTTTATTTCCTCTCTAACTGGAGCCCAAGCTGTATCATTGACAGCAAAATTAGGTGTAAATCTACTTGGATGGCGTTCTCTATGGTAAGAAATACCATACTTTAATCCCTTTTTACGGACAGCTGTTGCCAAATCACCAATCAGGTCACGATTTGGTCCTTTTTTTGTGGCTGTCCATGGAGTCAAATCAGAATCCCAATTGACAAAACCATCATGGTGTTCTCCGGTAGGAATTACATATTTGGCTCCTGCCTCCACAAATAAATCAGCCCAAGCATCCGGATTCCATTTTTCAGCTTTGAACAAAGGCACCATATCCTTATATCCAAAATCAGGAATGACTGCTCCAAATTTCTCTTGGAAGAAAGCATCATAATTTCTAGGCTTTTTATACATATCACTTGTGATAGCCTCAGCATATCCTTTATGTTTGTCCTTGTAACCAGCAACACTGTATGGCCCCCAGTGAATAAAAATACCAAATTTTCCATTTTGCCACCATTGCGCCGGTTTGGCTTTTTGTAAAGATTCCCATGTAGGTTCGAAAACCTCAGGGGTTTCTTTATGTGATTTTTGTTTATGTTCCGAACTACAGCTTGTACATGCAATTGTAGCAGCAAGGAAAACAAAGAGAATTTGAAATGAATTTTTGAATATCATAGTAGGGGTTTAAATTGGTAATCTTATATATGCGGTTTGTTAGAAACGTTTCGTCAATCCAAAAGTACAAAAGTAAAAAAGCTACTCAAGGGTTTATTTTTAGCAATAATTGGTGTAAATATTTCAATTATGAAAGCCAGTAGAACAACAGGTATTTAAAAAGCTATAAAACACGCACCAACAAAACATACGAACCAAAAGACACTATAACTCAACAAAAAAGGTTTATTGTGTCTAAAATATAAATACACAATATCAATATGGTTTTAAATATCAAAAGAAAAACGTGCTAAAAAAACCCATGAAAATTTGGTTTAAAATTCAATTCATCTTCTGATACTTCTATAAGATTCGTGACTTAGTAAAGTCAGGTCAACCAAAACATCTTGGGTCGTGTGGTCGCAGTTTCAAATCAGTCACCCCAACTACTATTATTACTTAGTTCTATTTTATGGAAGATTGCAATATTTTTTTTTTATGCCATGATTTTTGTATCTTTTTTTATTATTAATGCAAACTATATGCTAGCTTCTCACAAACTCGACACTCCAATAAAATACGCATCTCTTGAAGTACACAAAGCATTTTGTCAGACAGATGAAAGAGGTGTATTCTACAAGCCTCAATATTGTGGATTCGGCAGTATACAAGAAGGATTTGATGGAACTGAAGCTATTGAAAAATATACGCTTCTGACATCATCTTTTTATATTCTTGGTCCCAAACCGATTTGTAGCAATACTATAAAAATAAAAAAAGCACATGTCTGTAATCAAATGTGGTTGCTAACACCCATGGAATTTTTTATTGAAGAACCTATTATACCTTTGGTTACCGAAGCACAAATTAAGGACTTACACGAACTTGTTACATTGGTAATGCCTGGGTTTATAAAGAGTAAGACAACAGACCTTGGGCGTTATTATGGTATTTATAAAGATCACTTACTCATTGCAGTTTGTGGTGAAAGAATTAAAATGGATGGATATACCGAAATAAGTTCTGTCGTAACACACCCTAACTACACACGTAGGGGCTACTCCAAACAACTTATGAAATATACAACGGATATGGTCTTTAAAGAAAAAAAGATTCCTTTTCTCCATGTAGATGAAATAAATACCAAAGCCAATAAACTGTATTCAAAATTAGGTTTTACTACTAGAAAAAAATTAGAATTTTGGATGGTAACTAAAGACTAATACCTATATGCTATTTGCATTTTAGAACTTGAAAACAGCAGCAAAGCAATACGATAAATCGTGTTTTTTTCTTTTTCATTACAAATTTCCCTTTAAACCTTTTTCATAGCAATCAGGTTTAAAATCTTACGCTTTGCTACTTATTTTCATTCTTTCTACGAAGTCGAATAAACGAATGCAAATATAGTAGCTACTAATGCAGTGATTGTGCATAGTAACTCATTTAACAAACAATTTTTAAAAAACTTGATTGTTGCTTTCAAAATACAAGTATAGATTTATTGTGCGCAGTCAGATTACACACTAACTATAAAAAAACATAAAATAATTAAATTTATATGAGAAAAAAATAATACTATGCAGATAGACCTCATAGGAGGCAATTACATTTGTTACTTTGATTTTTAAAATTTTTAGTTAAAATCCTAAAAACAAGCTAAATTGCCAATCAACAAACACGCACTGATACGTTACCAAACCTTAGACGCTTGCTTTTCAAATAGTGGTAGAAACTATTATATTGACGACTTACTCAATGCTTGTAACCAGGCACTAGAAACTTTCAATTCAGATACTGCTGGAATTCAAAAAAGACAATTGTTCGACGACATTAAATTTATGGAAAGTAATCAAGGATGGTCAATTCCTTTAGAGCGGATTAAAGATGGTAAAAAAGTATATTACCGCTATGCTGACTCTAGGTTTTCTATTCATAAAAAAGCTTGGGAAGATTCGAAAAAATCTACGAAAAACAATATTCTCCTATTGTGTCAAAAAATCAATAAAGAAGAAAAAAACAGCTCCTTACTGCATTTGGTATCACACATAGAGTTGCAGGTACAAAATAGTAAATCAGAAAACTCTTTTATCTCTTTCGAGCAAAATACAGGGATGGATGTTTGGGAAAACTGTAGTCACTTGCTGAAGTCCATTCAACAAAGAAACATCGTTGACATACAAATACTTAAAAATAATACTGTAACAGATAGCATAGATCACTTTCGTCCTTTTTATATCAAAGAGTTTGAAAAACGCTGGTACTTACTCGGCAAAATAGCAGAAGATACTGCATTGACTAGCATCCCATTAGAAAAGATTAAAAACATTGAAAATACAGCTTCATACTATAAAGATCATTCAATTAATTTTGATACTTATTTTGACACTATTTACGGTCTAACAGCAACGACACCTCCTATAGATATAGTATGTGAAGTAACTGCTGAATTAGGGGAAGAGCTCAGACAAAAACCCCTACATAGTTCTCAAGAAATAAGCACTAAAAGTAACGGTCTATTTCAACTTTCACTTAACCTCTGTCCCAACAATGCTTTAGAAGCTAAGATTCTTTCATATGGAGCAAAATTACAGATTATCAGCCCTCCTGAATTTCGAAAAAGTATCCGACAAAGAGTGGAGAACATGAGAGAAAACTACAATGATTAAATGAGGGACTCTTTCCCTTTTAGTAGCGCTTTATTCTCAAGTCAAACAACGATGCTTAGGTATATTGAGTCAACATTGTTACAACTTCTTTTTTAAATTGATTGCGAATTTCTAATGGTGCTATTACTTCTACTTCTTTCCCGAAGGAAAATAGTAATTGATAAAACTCTCTGTTGGGTATAAGTTCTATAGTGATCGTTCTTTGTTCGGGATCAGATTTATCCAAACGTTGGGTTGCTCCATGAATAGGCTTGGTCATAACATATGGAATGGTTTTTTTAGTAAATCGCAGCACTATAGTGGTTGCTTTTTTACCTTCTGGACGTGACACCCCAATAATATCATCAAAATAATCTCCCCAATCAGTTGTATTTGCTTTTACAGGAATGATGGTTTCTGAAAAACTTTCTATGCGGTCTAAAGCCAAATTGGTAATTCCCTTATACCGAGAGCCCTCTTCATATCCAAACAAAAACCAACGATTGTTGTATTGTTTTAGATGATAAGGATGAAGCGTACGCTGGTAACTCTCCGATTCAAAAGGCTTGTATTGAACGTGAATTACTTTTTTTTGAATAAGTTGGTTATACAACTTCCCTAGAAGGGGTTGCCCACTATAATCTCTATTATTTTGATAACTGATCCAACCATTGTAATCTTCATGTACCAAATCAAAAGCAGCTTCTATACGCGGAAACAAATCATCTAACCAAGAAAACTCTTCGCGATTTCTATATCTTGACAATATTGATAAAGTATCCTGTAATTGTTCTTGATCGCTTTTAGACAATAAATGATTTCCCAGAGCATAATCTGGATTGGTATAACGAAAAACTTTTTTTTTCCCGTCTTTCAAACCTTTTTTAAAAACAGGAAATCGCTCCAAATCATACGTATTGGAGTGGTCTTCATGAATAATATTCAAAATGTGACTGATATCGTCCTGCAAGGTGCGCCTCGAAACATGTTTGTCGAGTTTTTCAAAAATAACAGTTTGCAATTTATCAAGGGTATACATTCCTGTTGGACTTGCAAAACAGGTATCTAAAATTGTAATTCGTTGTTGGAAATTTTTATTCTGGGGCATGAGTATATCGTAGTTCTTTTAGAATAGCTTTTTTTTAAGCTAATATAGTAATTAGATATAATAATTAGCAATACATCTTTTTTATTTACAGGAAAAAGAATAATTGTTCTCAATATTTACTATAGTATTGATAGATGAACTACGTATATATTAACAAATACACATATTACAATCAGTTGCTTATTTTGAAAAAAAGCAGTAAATTTAATAGATATATTTTATACCCCTATGAAAAAAAACTCCAAGACATCTCTCAGAGAATTGTCAGAACTACTTAATTCAGAAAGTAGCTCCCTCAAACCAGTCCAAAAAACTATTATTGACTCCTCTTTTAAATCTATTCGTATTGAACGGGGTTCGTGTTATGGCTTTTGCCCGATGTACTCTTTGGAAATTAACCAAAGTGGAACCGTATGTTTTATCGGAGATATGTTTGTCGATAAATTAGGAAAACACGAATGGAATATTCAGAAAGAAACAATCAATGTACTCAATGATGCTATAAAAAGATTCATGTTTTTTGATTTAGAAAAAACATACAGTGATATTCAAATTAGTGATTTACCAACTTGCACAGTATGCGTGACTCTTAAAAACGGGGAATCTAGAACAATCATTCAAGGGAAAGGAAAAGAAATTTGGCCTGAAGAGTTGAAATTATTTCAAAAAGTAATCGATAAAATTGCGGATACTTATATAGGTCTTTGCTAAAAAAAAGCCCTTCAGTACAAAACTGAAGGGCTTTTCAATACAAGAAAATAAGTACTAGTCATTCCAATGTTTCTCCATTCTTTCTTTAAGCGCTGGATATGCACTTATTTTTAAGCTATATTGCTCTTGAAGTAATAAAATCTCGTCTTTTAATGCTTTTGTTACCGATTCTAAGCCTTCTTGCCCATATATATTGTGCAACTCTTTAGGATCTTTTTTAAGATCGTATAGCTCCCAAGTAACAGGTGTTTGCCATGACTCAGTAGTACCCTCTAAGCCAAGTCCGTGACCGTAAAAGAAAATTAACTTGTAATCCTCAGTTCTAACCCCTAAATGTGCCGGTACAGCAGATGGCTGAAATTGCATCCAATATTGATAATACATCGAAGTTCTCCAATCTTTTGGAGTAGGCTCACCTGCTAGTAGCGGTCTAAAACTTCTTCCTTGCATACTTTCTGGAACAGCCACCCCTGCATAGTCTAAAATCAACTCAGGAAAATCTAAATTTGTAACCATTGCATCTACCTGTGTTCCTGGCTTAATTTCACCAGGTTTGCGGATCAAAAAAGGCATTTTTAGAGAAGCGTCGTACATCCAACGCTTGTCGTAATAACTGTGCTCTCCTAAAAACATACCCTGATCAGAAGTATAGGCAACAACTGTATTTTCTGCCAATCCAGAAGTTTCAAGGTAGTCGAGTACCTTTCCTACATTTTCATCAATTGCAGCTACCACACGCAAGTAATCTTTCATGTATTTTTGATAAGCAGCATTGATTTTTTCTGTATCCGTCATGCCTTCCGTATGCAACTTTCCTGTAGGGTAGTCTTTACCTCTTTTACCTTCATACATCCTACCTGATAAACCTAAAAGGTCTCTTCCGTATGGCCTAGACCCATTAGAACGGTGGCTTTTGTCTTCAAACAGACTCTCAGGAGCAGGAATGGTCAAACTATCGAATAAATGTTCATGTCTTGGTGCGTATTCCCACAAACCATGAGGCGCTTTGTGGTGCAACATCAAAAAGAAAGGTTTCTCCTCTTTTCGGTTTTGTAACCAAGCCAAAGAATTGTCCGTAATTACATCCGTCACATATCCATTGTACTTTTTCCCCTCTTTTTTATGGGTCCATTTTGTTCCTTTTTCTTTAAAAATAGGGTTGAAATAAACTCCTTGTCCTGGCAGGACACTAAAATAATCAAAACCTTGTGGCTCAGTATGTAGGTGCCATTTACCAATAATGGCTGTTTCGTATCCATTCTTTTGCAACAAAGTGGCAACTGTTTCATCTTCTTCACGAAGGTCTTGCCACAAGGTGTGTACCCCATTTACATGTCCGTACTGCCCTGTCATAATCGTAGCTCTTGAAGGTGTACAGATTGAATTGGTTACAAAGCAATTGTTGAGCAAAGCCCCTTCATCAGCCAAACGATCGATATTAGGCGTTGGCATCATTTCTGCAAATCGCATTTTATAGCTACTGATGGTATTGGCTGTGTGATCATCACACATAATCCATAGTATGTTTGGTTTTTGATCAGCATTTGATTTTTGTGGTTTTGAAGTGCAACTTCCCAACGACAAAACAAGTAATAGTGCTGAAGCGAGTTGTGTAAAATTTTTAGTTTTCATGTGTTACTAAATTATTTGTGTATTCGTCGGGCATACGATAATTTACATCAAGTACATCCAGACGTTTTAAATGTTGTTTCAATCGATTTAGAAAAACTGCGTATTCCCCTTTTTCAGTATGATTCCATACTACCTCTGAGAGCGCACACAATCTTGGGAATGCCATATAATCCATGTGGCTGTCCTCAACTATGTATTCGGACCACAACTGTGCTTGCGCTCCAAGAATATATTTTTTTTCATCTTCTAAAAGCTGTTTAGGAATAGGGTCAAATGAATACACCTTTGCCAATGGCACGTGACCGCCAATAGAAAGAGGTTCATTTGCTTTGTCTTTGGACTGATATTTATCAAAATAGGTATATTTATTGGTTGCCATCACCGCAAAATGATTTGATTTTGCTGCTTTGATTGCTCCTTTCGTACCTCTCCAAGACATCACGGCAGCATTTTCAGCCAAACCACCTTCTAATATTTCATCCCAACCAATCAATTTTTTACCTTTTGCATGAAGATATGTTCCAATTTTAGAAATAAACCAACTCTGCATTTCATGCATATCATGTAGGCCTCTTTCTTTTAACAATTGCTGTACCTCGTCACTTTCTTCCCATTGGTCCTTATGTGCTTCATCACCTCCAATATGAATATAGTCACCCGGAAAAAGGGCTATCACTTCTTCCAATACCTCCTTTAAAAAATCGATTGTAGACTCTTTAGGATTGTAAATTTCCTTACTCACCCCCCATTTTGAACGGACACCAGGAGAAACTCCCGCATTTCCAAACTCAGGATACGCTGCAATAGCTGCTTGCGCATGCCCAGGCATTTCAATTTCAGGAACGATTGTTATGTGTCTTTTTTGTGCGTAGGCCACCACCTCTTTGATTTCCTTTTGTGTATAAAAACCCCCTACTCTTTTTTTTGTGAACTGGTGAGGCTTGTCCCTCATATGTCCAATCAAAGTAGAGTCTCTCCAAGCACCAACTTGGGTGAGTTTTGGGTATTTTTTTATCTCAATACGCCATCCTTGATCTTCAGTCAAATGCCAATGAAATACATTCAATTTATGGAGGGCCATTAAATCTATAAAACGCTTGACATAATCTATGGATCTAAAATGTCTTGCGACATCCAAGTGCATCCCTCTCCATTGGAAAGCAGGCGTATCTTGAATAACAACTGCAGGAATCTTCCAATCTATATTTTCCTGTAAAGAAGTTGTATACACCTCCATAGGTAATAATTGTAAGTACGTTTGGATGGCATAAAAGAAACCTGCCCCAGTAGCGGCTTTAATGTATAATATTTCTTTTTCTACTTGTAAACTGTAATATTCTTTTGTGTCTTGCGTTTCTATAAGTTCAAAAACGATAGCACCTTTTTTAAGATTTTTTGTTGTTTCCTTCAATGGCAAGCTAAAACCTGTAACAACCTGTAACTTTTGTTGAAGATAGGTGAGTTCCTCTTTTGCTATTGCTGTATCAAAATGCAAACAGCTATTTTTGTGAAGCTCAAAAGAACTTTGATCCAAGCGCTCCAAGTTTGAAGGATAAGGTATTAAGGAAATTTCTTGAGCAGACAGTTGAAAACACATAAAAAAAATAAAATACAAATACCTCATAAAGTAATAAAATAGATTGTTGGTTATTTAAAAAGCATACTGAAGCTATAAAAAACGTTCAGTATGCTTAGCTAATATACTATTCTCTATCGTAATTTATCAGTTTCCCGTTAGGTATTATTTTAAATGTATAAGCATGTTTCCCTGGTTTTGTTTTAGGATACTGCACAACGAGTCCTTCAGAAGTTCGTTCCCATTTAATCGGCTCCTCTACTCCTAACATGGTAATTTTTTTGATTCCTTTTGTTGCGAACTTCTGATCTTTAGACAACGCTTTAAAAGTCACACTTCCATTTTCTTTCCAACCTGTTACAATAGCGTACACAGCAGAGTTGTCTTTTTTACGTGTATATCTGATTTCGTTTTCTTTGATCGCTCTAAAGTCCCACCAAACTAATTTTTTATCGTATTTGACTTTGATAATTTGCGCATCTCCTGCACCGTAAGTTCTCCACTTTCTAGTAGAAAATATTGCTTCACCATTGGTATCCATCCAAGTACCAATACCTTTCATGATTCGTTGTTCCTGCTCTGAGATTGAGCCATCACCTTTTGGAGTTAAAGAAAGTAAATATACCCCTCCTCTACTCACAACATCTACAATAGTACGTACATGGAAGTCATCTTGATCTCTATATTTTTTATCATTTACCCAAGACCAAGGATAGCTGATAGCTCTGTCTACTAACCAGTATCCTTTTGGATTTGGCTCCATATCACGACCTCCCTCATAACAACGTATTCCTACGCCTCTTGGAAAATTCCACACACCAGAACCTGGCAATTTATTACTGATTACATTTTGCTCTCCTTGCTTGTAAAAGTCATTGAACATATTGATAACACGTTCTTCTGGCAACATCCCTTTTAGCATAGCACCAGACAAACCGTCAAACCACAGCATATCTGGCTCGTATTGGTTCATAACCTCACGAACCTTTGCAAACCATTCATTTCCGAAACTTTCTTGTTTTTCTACCTCATCATTTCTGTAAAAATCCGCAAATTTGGGGTCGAACAAATCCCAATTTTTCTTTTGGTAGCTCGTGTATTCATCCATATGTTTTTTATCATAGGCATAACCAAAGGTACGTGCATGGTGGAACGTTGCTAACACTTTCATATCTTCTGCTCTTACAGCAGCTGCAATTTCACCAAAAATATCTCTTTTAGGCCCCATGTTCTTAGAATTCCATCGCGTTGCTTTCGAATCCCACAAACAAAAACCATCATGGTGTACCACACAGATACCTCCAAACTTAGCTCCTGCTCCTTTCATAATACCCGCCCATTCGGTTGCATCAAATTTAGGGGCAGTAAATTGAGGAATAAAATCTGCATAACCAAAATCAGCGATTTTTCCATATTTTTTTCTGTGGTATTCTTTGACTCCTTTTCTGTCATATGCATCCTTAGCAGTATACAATTCATTGACATAGTCAGGTCCACCCTTTGCAGGAACAGAATAGACACCCCAATGGGTATATACCCCAAATTTGGCGTCGATCATCCATTCAGGAATTTCTCTATTTTGAAGAGAGTTCCAATTTTTTGAGTAATCTGTACCCCAATCCTCTCCTCCTGTCGGAAAAGGCAAGTTATCTAAGTCAATTTTTTGTTGGGCCGTTAGCAATGATGCTGATAACAAGCACATTGCAACCATCGAAATTCTTTTTAACATTGTATTTAAATTTAATTTTATTTAATTGACTAATTTAACTGAAACATAATATGCAGGAATTGTTATTCCCTCCATAGATGTAATAAAAGTTTCCAAGTCGGTTTTACATGCAGCTACTTCTATATCAAAACTTACTTTTGAATCGGAAACATTGATTTTCTTAGAATATTCTTTTTCTCCTATTTTTAGGATAGCTTCTTTAGCTGTAAACGGACTTACTTTTTTTCCTTTATTTCTAGAAAAGGAATATCCAGTATGTAAAGGATATCTGGAAAGTGTTATATGATATTTCCCTGAATTTTTAAACTGTACTTTCCAAGGACCACTCCCTTTTTGGTGTTTTTCAACTTGACCTTGTGTAAAAACAGAATTTCCCCAAAGGTCTTGTGTTGTCAAATCTATTTTTTTGTGGTTTTCATCTCCTAAAACAAAACGCACAGGTGTTTCTCTATCTTGAGCATTTTCTTTGAGGAAAGATTGCAATTTTTCTTCCATCTGAGTTACGATATCTGGATTTGAATCGTATAAATTATTGCGTTGTTCTCTGTCATTTTTCACATTGTACAACTCTTTACGGTTGACATAACGCCAATCTCCCTGAATGACACAGTATTTATTTCTCTTAAAATTCAATGGCTTATCAGGAGTCAACTTAGAAAGACAAATAGTACGTTCTTTGTTTCCTTTGATCGGTTTCCCATACAAACCATCCTTGAACGAAACACCATCAATTGACAAAGGTTTTTTAGGTTTTATTTTACATAAATCCATTACAGTTGGGAAGACATCCATGACAGAAGTCAGTTGCCCCATTTCAGTACCACCTTTTAATTTTCCATCTATCCATTTGATGTATGAGAATACGCGGTGACCTCCTTCGTAAGCAGCACCTTTTCCTCCTCTTTGTCCCATATTGAAACCATCTTCTAACGGCCAACCTTCTTTGTCGAATTGCGCAGCATAGCCTGCAGTACCATCATCGGTAGTAAATACAAGTATTGTGTTGTCGGCAATACCTTCAGCCTCTAAAAAGTGCATCAAACGTCCCATATTTTCATCTAAATTGGTAATCATACCATAGAATATAGATTGTTTTTTGCTGTGACCTTTATCTTCCCAAGGTTTGGAATATTTATCAGCTACAATGGCAGGTAAATGGGCTACGTTTGGTGCTAGATAAATCATAAAAGGCTTTTCATCTTTTGTCTCTTTGATAAAACGCATAGTTTCAGAAAAGAACACATCTGTACAATAGCCCTTGTATTTTTGTGGTTTGTCATTGTGGTAATAGGTGTCGTCAAAATAATCATTCCCCCAATAATCAGAGATTTGACTGATTCCTCCACACTTAAAGTTTACCGATTCGTCAAAACCTTGATCCGAGGCTCTAAATGGCCATACATCTCCCAAATGCCACTTCCCAAATTGACCTGTTGCATACCCATTCTCTTTGAACACTTCAGCCATGGTTGTTTCTTCAGTTCTCATATGACTTCTTCCCACACTCGTTCTCCAGGCACCAGTCCTCAAGGAGTATTTCCCTGTCATCATTGCAGTCCTAGAAGGAGTACACATAATGGCTTGGTGGAAATTAGTCAATCGTATAGCCTGACTGTGCAAACGATCTACATTCGGTGTTTTTAACCAAGGGTTTCCTACGGATTCCAAGTTGTTCCCCATATCGTCAGACATGATGACAATTACATTGGGTTTTTTCTGAGCAAACAGACCCGTAATTATTAATAAAGAGGTGAAAAAAAATAATTTTCTCATTGATTTTTTTTTAAATATTTGATTGGTTTCAATTCGTAATTTTATAGTTAAGCAGCGTTTGCTTTGGCTTTAGCTTTAGCTTTTCTAGCGGCTCTTTGTTTTGCCTTTTTTGCTTTTTTGGCCTTCTTTTTATCAGCTTCTGAAATCCCTAAAGCTTTTTCTCTTTTCTTTTTTTTAAGTGCAATCTGTTTCTTTTTGTCTATTTGCAAGAGTTCTCGCTTTACTTTCCATGAAACATTACGGTCATACAATGCTGCATACATTGGGTAATTTCCAGTTGGAACTGCATCTCTTTTCCATCTAGCCACATAAGCATCATAGCGTCCTTGCATCTCTTTTAACTTCTTAGCATGCTTTGAATCACCTGCCAAGTTGTTCATTTCATACAAATCTTTTTTTAGATTGTACAATTCCTCCTTAGGCTGCATTCCCTCTCCGTAAAACCAGTACAAATATTTGTAATCTCCTGCTACAATGGTCAAAGCATGTGTAGGATCTTCACCCCACGCTTGAATTATCGCTTGATCTTCTTTTACGGTTGCTCCTTTCTTTTCTACCAAAGAAACCAAGCTCTTCCCGTCCATGTTTTCTGGGATTGGCAAACCTGCAAAATCTAAGATTGTCGGGGCCATATCTATATTTCCAACCAAAGCATCGCTGACCCAACCTTTGTTGATAGATTTAGACCCTGGAGCATAAATCAGTAAAGGTCCTCTAGCTCCTTCTTCATAAGGCAATACTTTTCCACCAAAACCGTGTGCTCCCGTACTGTAGCCATTGTCAGTGGTGAAAATAATAATGGTATTGTCTGCTATTCCCTGTTTTTCTACTTCCTCTAAAATCATTCCCACAGCAACGTCAACTGCATGAATCAATTGGTAATACTTTGCGACTGCTTTGTCATATTCGGCACCTTCCCATCTCTTACCTAATTTTATATATTGTCTTCCCAATTTCGCTTGTTCTGGCAAATGAGCACCTCCCTTTTGTCCTAAATTCGGAAACTTCTTAAAAGTTTTTCCTGCATATACCTCATTGTAAATTGGATCAGGAGATACAGGACTGTGAGGTGCTTTAAAACTAACAGAAAGACAAAACGGATCTTTCTTGTTAGCATACTGCTTAATAAAATCACGAGAGGAAGCTCCCAATGCTCTAGATACATGAGGAAATTCAGCAGCATACTCTTTCATAGTACTGTTTTTTTCGGTCTGGTAATACCCTTGTCCAGGCCATCCTTTCCACCAGTCAAATTGGTCAATTGGCAAGGCATCATCTGAATGATAATTGGAGGCTCCTTTCATTGAAAGGTTCTTTTCTGCACGAACAGCATATCCAAACTTCCCTGTGAAACCTGTTTTATACCCTGCTTTCTGCAATAATTTAGGATATGATTTATCAAATTTTTCTTGCGTCAATGGTCCATGTGAGAAATTACACCCTGTCTTGTACTCATACATACCTGTCATCATTTGCGCGCGACTGGCCATACAGATAGACGTAGTATTGTAAAAATTCTTAAAGATCACCCCCTCATTTCCTAACTTGTCTATATTGGGAGTTTGTATTTCATCATTCCCCATACAACCAAGCGCGTCGTAACGCTGGTCATCAGTTAACAGAAAAATAATATTTGGCTTTTTTGTGTGTTTCTGAGCTACCACTTTGGCAACAACAGATAACAACAATAATCCAATAAGGCTGGTTATTTTGGCTTGTTTAATCATGTTATTCTTTGGTTTTATTTTTTTTATTCTTCTTGTTCTTTTTATTCTTTTTGTTTTTTTTCTTTTTCTTTGGAAGGTCAGATTTCTTTACATCAATACCAACCCAAGTGTCTACTGGACTAAAAGTACCCGTATAATCTCCACCCGAATGACTGTTCTTACAAGAAAGGTTCCATTCCATTATATGGTCATTGATCGCTTTTATTTTATCAGGATGCTTGTCATAAACGTTCGTAGTTTCAAATCGATCCTCGATTAAATTATACACTTCAGTCACTCGTTTTCCTCCAGTCATAAAACGCAAATCTCCTTGTATCCAAGAAACTTTACCACGATGCATAAAAGGCAATGGTTGTTTTCTTTTTGATTCTTTACCCTCTAACATAGGCACTAATGACACCCCGTCTAAGGGACGTGCATCTGGCATTGTTAGTTGTAACTGATCCACTATTGTTGGTAAGTAGTCAAGTGTACCACTCATATAGTTAGACGTAGTACCCGGAGTTACTTTTCCTGGCCACACTACAAAGGCTGGTACCCCGACACCTCCAGAGTGCAAACTACGCTTTCTTCCTTTCAATCCACCTGTAGATCCAGGATGGTCATCAGTCAATACTTTACCTTCAGGACCATTGTCACTACAAAACCATATAATTGTATTGTCATCAATATCCAAAGCAGCCAATTTTTCTTGCAAGCGACCTATTTGGTCATCCATAGCCGTAATACATCCATAGTAGTGTTGTTTTCCTTCACTATAGTCTGCGTACATTTTACGGTATTCTGGACCAGCAACCACAGGTTCATGAGGAGCATGAAACCAAATAACAGATAAAAAAGGTTTATCTTCTTGAGATGCTTTTTCTATAAACGGAATTACTCGATCCATCACTACTCTAGAATCATCACCACTTAAATTTTCAGTAGCTACTTTTCCATTGTAATAGTATGGATTCTTTTTACTACTATTTCCATTTGAAAAATTCCAAGTTGCTACAGATGATTCTGTCACAAATGACTCATCGTAACTATGGTGCCAAGGTGCAGAATAGTTCTCTGCAGGCTTTCTCGAAGCTCCCTTTGATGAAAGTTCTTTACTAAGAGTACCGATATGCCATTTTCCAAAATGCCCTGTGGCATATCCGTTGTCCTTTAATAACTCAGGTAAAACAACTTCTTCTGTCGGTAAATGACCTATATTGGCAGAAAAAATCCCGTACCTATAATAGTGCCTTCCCGTCAAACATGTACCACGTGTTGGAGAACATACAGGACCTCCTGAATAGAAATTTGTGAATTTCATTCCAGAAGCGGCCATACGATCCATATGGGGGGTTTTGATAATAGTGTTTCCGTTAAACCCAACATCTCCATAGCCCAAATCATCAGCCATGATCAAAATAATATTTGGTTTTTTTGCGGTATTAGTTTCTTGTGCTTGCAAGTGGCATATAAACAATTGCAAAAATAGTAATGGAAAACAAAAAACAATTTTTCTAAATTTCATAATTATTAGATTTTCTTACTGTAAAATTAAATAGATACATCAGAAAAAAAACGTTCTTACATTTCAATAATTAGCATTTTTACACAGGTCAGTAAACCCTTAAAAAACAACACTTTATATTTAAAAAAACTCAATAAAAAGTGTGAATTCGTAAATAAAAAACATTTTTGAAGCACAAAAATTAACCAAATCACGATACAAAAGAAACATCAAATAGGAGCAAATGAAAAATTGGCATTGATTTTATAAAAATTTAGAACTTTCTCAAACTAGTTTGCATAAATACTTTAGAATTACTTATTTTTGGCGCTTAATTTCAATTTAACAATATGGCATTGACAAGTTTAAACGCGATCTCTCCTATAGATGGAAGGTACAGGGGAAAAGTAGAAAAATTAGCCGCTTATTATTCAGAGGAAGCGCTAATTAAATATAGGGTAAAAGTTGAAATTGAGTATTTTATTGCACTCTGTGAAATTCCTTTGCCACAATTAGCCTCATTTGATGCTGCATTGTACCCAGCATTGCGTGAAATCTATACCGCATTTACTGCTGAAGATGCTTTAAAAATAAAAGAAATTGAAAGTGTGACCAACCACGATGTAAAAGCTGTGGAATACTTTATCAAAGAAAAGTTCGACGCTTTATCTTTACAGGCTTTCAAAGAATTCATTCATTTTGGTTTGACTTCTCAAGATATAAATAATACCGCTATTCCGTTGTCTATCAAGGATTCATTGGAAGAGGTATACTATCCTACTCTCGATGAATTGACAGCCAAGCTAGCCGATCTTTCTGAAGAATGGAGCGACATTCCTATGTTGGCTAGAACTCACGGACAACCTGCCTCTCCTACACGTTTAGGGAAGGAATTGTTTGTTTTTGTAGAAAGGGTAAATCAACAAGTATTGCATTTACAGCACACACCACACGCAGCCAAGTTTGGAGGCGCTACAGGAAACTACAATGCTCATAAAGTAGCTTATCCAGATATTGATTGGAAAGCTTTCGGAACTCACTTTGTAGAAGACATTTTAGGATTGCACCATTCTTTCCCTACCACACAGATCGAACATTACGACCACATGGCAGGAATTTTTGACGCGATGAAACGTATCAACACCATCATTATGGATTTAGATAGAGATATCTGGACCTATATCTCAAATAACTATTTCAAACAGAAAATCAAAGCAGGAGAAGTAGGGTCATCGGCAATGCCTCATAAGGTAAACCCTATTGACTTTGAAAACTCTGAAGGAAATATTGGCCTAGCCAATGCGTTGTTCGAACACTTGGCTGCTAAGTTACCTCTATCTCGATTGCAACGTGATTTGACAGACTCCACAGTATTGCGTAATGTAGGTGTACCTTTTGGACATACACTCATTGCATTCGCTGCAACCCTAAAAGGATTGAATAAATTGTTGTTGAACAAAGAAGCGTTTGAGGCAGACTTAGAAAACAACTGGGCGGTAGTTGCAGAGGCAATACAGACAATATTGAGAAGAGAAGCCTATCCAAACCCTTACGAGGCATTGAAAGGATTGACCAGAACCAATGCAACAATCAACCAAAAGCTAATTGCTGATTTTATTGATACATTGGAAGTTTCTGACGCCATAAAAGCAGAACTGAAAGTGATTACTCCAAGTAATTATACAGGAATTTAATCGTTTCTCATACAAACACAAAGCCTATTTTCACATCATTGGAAATAGGCTTTTTTTTATATGTTTTTTTAGAACAACCTCAAAATTTTAAGTACTTTTAACGCATGTATAAAACTATAGTTTTATTGGTATTGTGTTTGCTCCTTTTTAGCGCGTGTAAAAAAGACACAACAAGCAGTTCTTTTTCTTTTGAAAAAGGAGTATTTATAACCTATTTAGAAAATAAAAAAGACAGTTCCACCTTTTACAGGGTAGACAACTATCAGATTGAAAACTACAAAAATAAAATCGACACCTTCACGATTGAATGGCAAAATAAGTTTGAATTTCATCTTTTAAAACTGCATCCTAAAACAAAATTAGACAGTACAAAATTTGTAGTGAAGATTACAAAAATCAAAAACAACTCATACGAATTTCAAGCCAATTACCGCAATAGTAATTTCAAGCAGAAAGGAACGACAATAAAAATAAACAACAACTAATACACATGGAATTATTTTCGCAATTTGATACTTGGGTAGCCCTATTAACACTTACTTTTTTAGAAATCGTACTCGGAATTGACAATATTATTTTCATTTCTATTGCGACCAACAAACTGCCACAAAAAGATCAAAAGAAAGCGACTAATTTGGGCTTATTGCTCGCTATGGTATTTCGTATCATCTTATTATTAGGTGTTTCCTATTTGATTGCGATGAAAGACCCTATAATTTCCTTTGATAATAGCTGGATTACGACACACATTACAGGACAGAGTATCATCCTTTTCTTAGGAGGATTGTTCTTATTGTATAAGAGTACTAGTGAAATTCACCATAAGGTAGAAGGAAATGTAGAGGGAGAAACTGGACCTAGCCTAAAAGTAGGCTCTTTTTCTAAGACCATACTACAAATTGTGTTGATCGATATTGTATTTTCATTTGACTCCGTACTGACAGCAGTCGGTATGACCAATGGTACAGAAGGTGCATTGACTATTATGATCATTGCCGTGATTGTTTCCATGTTGATCATGTTGTTGTTTGCCAATCCCGTTGGGAAGTTTGTCAACAAACACCCTTCAGTACAAATGCTTGCCTTGTCATTTTTGATCTTGATCGGGTTTATGCTGATTACAGAGGGAGCTCATTTGGCACATACTACTATTTTCAAACAGGAAATCGGTGCTATCCCAAAAGGGTACTTGTATTTTGCAATTGCTTTTTCTTTGGGAGTAGAAGCGCTGAACATGAAAATACGCAAAAAAAAGTCCTAGGTGAAGACTATTACTGCCCATCACGCGTCCCCTTCTAAAAGAGTTTATTTTATAGACATTATTCGCTCTATCGCAATTCTAATGATGTTGGAAGGGCATTTTATCACCTATACACTTGCATCTATATACAGGGACGATAACCATCCTGTTTATGCCTTTTGGAAATTTACACGAGGCCTTACCGCTCCAATATTTTTTTCCATATCAGGAATTATTTTCACTTATTTACTGCTTAAAAACAAACACAAAGGTTTTGCAAATATACGCTTGCAAAAAGGTGCGAAAAGAGGCTTTATGTTAATTATTATAGGATTTTTATTGCAGATTAAAATCTTCAAAGTAATCTTTTTAGACATTTCTTTGTTTACTGAGCTCTTCTATATCTACCATGTATTACACTGTATCGGAACCTGTATGCTTGTAGTTATCTTTTGCTACCTGCTAAAAACCTATATTTTCAAAATACCCTTGGGTCTATTCTTATTTCTACTGTGCATAAGTGCATTTATAGCTGCTCCAACGCTACGTACTTTGGATTATAGTGGTATCCCACGGTTTTTAGAAAATGTGCTTGTTACCAGTCTTGACACCCGTAAAAAAGTATCTGTATTTCCCATGTTCCCTTGGAGTGGTTATTACTTTTTTGGAGGGGTCATTGGAAGTGTTTTGTATAAAATCAAGGAGTATGGAAATAGTTATGGCTTTGCAATTGTGCTTTTGGTACTCGGTTGTACTTTACATTTTTCTTACTATGAACTATTAAAATATTGCAACCCCTATTTTCAATCTTTAGGTTTTGAAAGTATTCTTTCCGTGTATGAAATTGCGAGAGTGGGTCAAGTGTGTATTAGCATCGCAACGGTTTTACTTTTATACAAGGTAACATCAAAAATACCTGCTATCCACAGAACTATATTTTTACGAAATAGCTTTTATATAGGTATTGGTTTGAGTTTCCTCTTAGCGATGCTTTTGTATGGTCAAGAAAACAAACATTACGGACTAACTTTAGCTTGTTATTTCTTCTTTTTTAGTCCAATAGTACTCTTATTCGGAAAATTCATAGGATGGAACAAAAACTTGTTTTACGCTGTAGGTCAAAACACTTTGGTCATTTATATAGTACACGTAATCCTTTTATACGAAGGTTTTCTAGGGATTCCTTTTATCACCCCTTTCAAAGCATCTTTGACTCCTTTTACAGCAATCTCGGGTGCTATTCTATTTGTTTTTACTTTTGTACTACTGGCAAAACACCTCAGCTGTATTAAAAACTACATAGATCGTTTTTTAAATAAAAAAAGAAATACAGCCCTGCAGTAGAATTTTCAATCCTGAAAAATTATCTAAAAGCGTGGGCTTTAAGCTAAAAACTAGCGGTATATTCCCTTAAACGAAGTATAAAAATTAAACTTAATTTTGTAGCTTTGTCCTTTCAAAAACCAATGCTTCTAAGCATACAATATTTTCATCTCAATGATTCTATTTTTTCAACGCAATACTACCGTATTTGCGGTTCAAACTCAAGAACTTTCTAAAGAAAACACCCAAAAACTAACATGGCTCTTCGGAAATGCTTCACAAATTGACGCAACAGAAGTAAAAGGTTTTTTTACGGGACCACGTAAAGAGATGATCACTCCATGGAGTACCAATGCCGTTGAAATCACTCAAAACATGAGTATAGAAGGGATTGTACGTATCGAGGAACTGACACAGGTTGAAAGCAAAGACGCAACAATAGATCCTATGTTGCAAGTGATGTACACAGATTTGAATCAAGATATTTTTACAATAGATACGACACCTGAAGCTGTATTACCCATCGAAGATATTGCAGCATTTAATTTACAGGAAGGGCTGTCGTTGAGCGATGAAGAAGTGGCGTACTTGGAAAGTCTTGCTGAAAAAATTGGAAGAAAATTGACAGATTCTGAAGTTTTTGGTTTTTCCCAAATCAACTCAGAACACTGTAGACATAAGATATTCAACGGGAATTTTGTCATTGACGGAGAAGAAAAAGACATTTCTCTCTTTAAAATGATCCGTAAAACTTCAGAAACACATCCCAACGGAATTGTTTCTGCCTACAAAGACAATGTGGCCTTTGTGAAAGGACCTAGAGTAGAGCAATTCGCTCCAAAATCTGCTGACAAAGCTGATTTTTACGAGACAAAAGACTATAATTCTGTAATTTCATTGAAAGCAGAAACACATAACTTCCCAACTACAGTAGAGCCTTTCAACGGAGCTGCCACAGGGTCTGGAGGAGAAATCAGAGACCGTTTGGCAGGAGGAAAAGGTTCTTTACCACTTGCAGGAACTGCAGTATACATGACTTCTTATTCTCGTTTATCTCAAAACAGACCTTGGGAAACAATGGAAGAACGTCCTTGGTTGTACCAAACACCGATGGATATCTTGATCAAGGCTTCTAACGGAGCATCTGATTTTGGAAACAAATTTGGACAACCTTTGATTTCAGGTTCTTTGTTGACTTTTGAATTTGACGAAGGGGAAAGAAAACTTGGGTTTGACAAAGTCATCATGCAAGCAGGAGGTATCGGATATGGAAAAGCTGAGGAAGCTTTGAAAGATACCCCTAAAAAAGAAGATAAAATTGTCATTCTAGGTGGTGACAACTACCGTATCGGTATGGGAGGTGCTGCAGTATCTTCTGCAGACACTGGAGACATGGACAGTCAGTTGGAATTGAACGCTGTACAACGTTCCAACCCAGAAATGCAAAAAAGAGCTGCCAATGCCGTTCGTGGTATGGTAGAAAGTGATAAAAACCCAATTGTATCTATTCATGATCACGGAGCAGGTGGACACCTGAACTGTTTGTCTGAATTGGTAGAAGATACAGGAGGAAAAATCGACTTGGACAAATTACCTGTAGGTGACCCTACCCTTTCTGCCAAAGAGATTATCGGAAATGAATCTCAAGAAAGAATGGGATTGGTCATCAACGAAAAAGACATCGACTTTTTACAACGCGTTGCAGATAGAGAGCGCTCCCCTATGTATACTGTTGGAGAAGTTACCAATGACGATCAATTTACGTTCCAATCAAAAACGACAGGTGAAAAACCGATGGACTTGTCAATGGATGACATGTTTGGTAGTTCTCCCAAAACAATAATGAACGATACTACCGTGGAAAGAAACTACGAAGCATTGCAATATGAGGCTTCTAACATCCACGAATACCTAGAAAATGTATTACAACTAGAAGCAGTCGCTTGTAAAGACTGGTTGACAAACAAAGTAGACCGTTGTGTAGGTGGTAAAGTAGCCAAACAACAAACAGCAGGTCCTTTACAACTGCCTCTAAACGATGTAGCAGTAATGGCTTTAGACTACAAAGGAAAAGAAGGAATCGCGACGAGTATTGGGCACGCTCCTGTGGCGAGTTTGATCGACGAAGTAGCAGGTTCTAGAACTGCTATTGCTGAAGCTTTGACTAACTTGGTATGGGCTCCTTTGGAAGACAAATTAAAATCTGTATCCCTTTCTGCCAACTGGATGTGGCCTTGTAAAAACGAAGGAGAAGACGCTCGATTGTTCAATGCAGTTGAAGCTGTTTCTGACTTTGCTATTGCTTTAGGAATCAACATTCCTACTGGAAAAGACTCTTTGTCCATGAAACAGAAATACGCAAACGAAGACGTAATTGCACCAGGTACCGTAATTATTTCTGCCGCAGGACACTGTGACGATATCAACAAAGTAGTAGAGCCGGTATTGAAAAATGTCGCAAACAACAAAATATACCATATCGACTTTTCTGGAGATGCTTTCAAATTGGGAGGTTCTTCTTTTGGGCAAGCAGTTGCTGGTATTGGAAACGAAAGTCCTACCATCAAAGATGCAGCACAGTTCAAAACAACTTTTGACACCTTGCAACAACTGATCAAAGAAGAACGCATATTGGCAGGTCATGATATTTCCGCAGGTGGTTTGATCACAACCTTGTTGGAAATGTGTTTCCCTCAAAATGGCGTCGCAGCAAACATCGATATTACAAAATTGGAGGAAACAGATACTATCAAAGCTTTGTTCTCTGAAAACAGTGGTGTAGTAATCCAAACTGCAGGTACTGATGTTGAAAAAATATTATCAGATAATGGCATAGCATTCACCTTACTTGGTGAAGCGGTAGCAGGAGATAACTTAAGTATCAAGAACAATGAAGATGTTGAAGAATTCAATATCGCTTACTTGAGAGATATCTGGTTTGGAACTTCGTATTTGTTGGACGAAAAGCAAACTGCCAATGGTTTGGCCATTGCGCGTTTTAACAATTACAAAGAACAGCCGTTGGCATTTGAATTCCCAAAACACTTTACTGGAAAACTTCCTGCAAACGACTTTTCTTCTGAAAGACCAAAAGCAGCTATTATACGTGAAAAGGGTTCTAATTCTGAAAGAGAAATGGCAAATGCCATGTATCTAGCAGGTTTTGATGTAAAAGACATTCACATGACCGACTTGATTTCAGGAAGAGAAAACTTAGAAGACGTTCAGTTTATTGGTGCTGTGGGAGGTTTCTCTAACTCTGATGTATTGGGATCTGCCAAAGGATGGGCCGGAGCTTTCTTATACAATGAAAAAGCAAAAACTGCTTTAGACAACTTCTTTAAAAGAGAGGACACGCTTTCTATTGGAATCTGTAACGGATGTCAATTGTTCGTAGAATTGGGCTTGATCAATCCTGATCACGAGGAAAAACCTAAGATGGGACACAACGATTCTCAGAAACACGAAAGTGCCTTTACTTCTGTAAAAGTACAGGAGAATAATTCTGTGATGTTAAACAGTCTTGCAGGAAGTACTTTGGGTGTATGGATTTCTCATGGAGAAGGAAAGTTCAACTTGCCATATGCTGAAGACCAATACAATATCGTTGCAAAATACGGATATGAAGGGTACCCTGCCAATCCAAATGGTTCGGACTTTAACACAGCTATGATGACTTCAAACGACGGTCGTCACCTTGTGATGATGCCACATATCGAACGTTCTATTTTCCAATGGAACTGGGCCAACTACCCAGACGGAAGAAAAGACGCGGTATCGCCATGGTTGGAAGCTTTTGTAAATGCTAAAAACTGGTTGACTCAAAAATAAGTCACAGTACTATATATCAAAAAAGCCTTGCTGATTTTCAGTAAGGCTTTTTGTTTTTCCACTAGTTCGCTAATATATAATTGAATGGTTTGCAGTATAGAACCTCATTAAATCTGATGACTTTTAATACGCAAATAAAAGCCCTCTTTGTAATTCAATGGGCTTGTAAGTTAGTCCCATGTTCAATAATATTTTGAACCTTTGATTGACTGTAAATATTACCTTCTTTGATATCTTTTTCTCCTGCAGCAATCATTTGCTCTAAAACATGTTGTTTTTGTATCCTTTTATCAGTTTATACAATTCACGTAAACTAACATCCTCCTCACTTTTGATGAGTGCTAACAACTCTTTTCTTATTTCTAAAGAACTTATAGTGCTAGATATTATATAAGTAAACGTCTAGTTTTAAAATTTCATAAGATACCCTCCCTTAACACCGTAATCTCAAAAAATCATGCTTTAAGTCCAAAAATATAAGTCTCACAATACTATAAAGTATCTTTTTCCAAAGGGATTTTTCGAAATTGGAAATACACCCCTACTAATGAAATCAAAGCAGTAGCAAAAGTAAACAACAAACCGATGGCCACAGAGGTACCTGCTTCATAGTGCAACCATGCAGATGCCTTGTAAAATACAAATTCTCGAATCCCGATACCTGCAAAGGAAATGATAGAAAGTACCACAGAAACCAAAAACACGAAAAGGTAGGCAAACAAATGTTCCTGTGCTTCGTAATTGTATACTAACAATGTAATACTGAGCAATTGTAAGGATTGAATTCCCAAAGAAAACAGCAAACCTTTTGTAAATACAGCTTTGAAAGAAGGAAACAACTGTCTGGTAAATAGCCAGGACACTATAACAACAGCCATCAAAACGATTCCCAACAGCAGTCTATAAAGCCATAATGAAACTGGAAGTAACTCGGTGTTTGAAAATGCAAAAGCCAAAATTACAAGTAAAACTCCAATAGCGGTCAATCCTGAAAAACGATCCACAAACAATGCTGCGGTCAATTTCTTTGCATTCCAATCAAATTGTTTATGCAATACATATACTTTATAGGCGTCTCCTCCTATCCCTCCAGGAATAAAAAAGTTGTAAAACATTCCGATAAAGTAAAGTATCAGATTGCTTTTGGAAGACAAATTAAATGAAACAGCGTGAAAATAGGCATTGAGCCGTAAAGCAGAGAGCCATTGGGATAAAAAAAGGGCCAAGATACTCAACAACAAAAAACTTTTGTTGCTTTCTTCCAATCGTGCCCAAACTGTTGTCATTGGTATTTTGGTAAAAACCAAGTACAAACAAAAAACGCTGACTCCTATTTTGACAACAGTACTCAGCGTTTTTTTTAATGTTTTATTTTTATTTTTCTGACTCAAAGGAAGTTACTTTTCGAATGTTAAAAGGACGCTTGTTCTGAGATTCGTAATACGTTTTCATCAAAAGATCAATCACGATACCAATTGTAAAGAATTGAATTCCCATGATCAACATCATCACTCCTACCGTGAAGAGTGGTCTCGAACCGATATCTTCACCACAGAAAAACTTTACATAGGTCAAGTACATCTCAATCACCATTCCTGTTCCAAAGGTCAGCAATCCTATGTTTCCAAAAAGGTAAATAGGTTTTTGTAGGTATTTTCTTTGGAAGAGCAATAACAACAAATCGTTGACTACTTTGAAAGTTCTTCCCAATCCATATTTAGACACCCCAAATTGGCGTGCGTGGTGCTTTACAGGCACCTCCGATATACGCGCCCCATTCATAAATGCTAAAAGCGAAATAAAACGGTGCATTTCTCCATACAAATTCAAATCTTTAGCCGTTTCTCTCGTAAATATCTTGATGGCACATCCGTGGTCTGTAATATTCAAACCTGTAGTTTTACGAATGATAAAATTGGCAATTTTTGAAGGAAGCGTTCGTACAAAATTATCTTTTCGCTTGGCTCTGATTCCAGTAATCATGTCCAAATCATCTTCAATCAATTTGTCCAACATTTTCGGTAAATCCGTTGGGTCGTTTTGCAAATCACCGTCCATAGTAATGATATAGTCACCTTTGGCAACATCAATCCCTGCGGCAATCGCAGAACTTTGTCCGTAGTTTCTTCGCAATTCTACCAATACCACTTTTTCATTGTTTAATGACTTGATGGCCTTTCTCGTGTTGTCGGAGGAGCAATCATCAATATAAATGATTTCATACAGGTACCCCTCCAAACCACGTTCGATATGGTCTGTTAGCAATTGTACATTTTCTTCTTCGTTGTACATTGGTACAACTATTGACAATAGACTTGTTTTACTCATAAAATAGGTCGTTAAAAAAGCAAAAGTAAGTTAATATTTTGAGAGTAACTTTATGTCTTAAAAAAATATTGAAACAATGAATTTTCTCCTTCGCTAATGCTATATTTATCTGTAAGTTTGTCTTAAAACATTCAAATGCAAAAATACAGCACTTCAGTAACGCTTCTATTTGTACTCCTCGCAGTAGTTTACGGGTTGGGGCTGTTTCTCCCCTTGATGGAAAATGACTCGGCACAGCATGCGACCATGGCAATGGACATGTACTTGCGAAACGATTTCACACATTTGTTCAAGGCCTTCGCACCTTACAAAGACAAGCCACATTTGCATTTTTGGTTGGCAGCACTCTCCTATAAATTTTTTGGCATACATGTATGGGCTTATAGATTGCCTGCTCTTTTATTTACTGTTTTGGGAGCAATTTCTTGTAGCAAACTCACACAATTGTACTACACAAAAAAAACTGGAAGCTATGCCGCACTTGTATTTTTAACCGCTCAAGCCATCCTATTGGCCAACCACGATGTCCGTACCGATATGGTTTTGACAGGAGCAACTATCTTCTCAATCTGGCAATGGCTCGCATACCTCAACGTACAAAAACTAAAACATGCCTTGTTGGCTGCCATCGGTATGGGATTGGCTTTTTCAAGTAAAGGACAATTGGGTGTTTTTGTCATCGCAACCGTGGTGGGAACTCAAGTGCTGTATGAACGAAAATTGAAACTGATTTTTAGTTGGAAGATCCTTTTGGCATTTATTGTACTATCTTTAAGTATAGCTCCGGTTTTGTATGCTTACTACCTACAATTCGGAACAGAAGGAATTCAGTTTATTCTTTGGGACCAAAGTTTTAACAGGATTACGGCTACAGGATATCGTGAAAACAGTCCTGACTATTTCTTTTTCTTCCACACCCTATTGTGGGCCTTTTTCCCATGGGCCTTGTTCTATTATGCTTTTACATTCAAAAGCATTAAAACACTTATTACTTCTAAATTTAAAAAAATCGCAAAAGTAGAATTGTTTTCATCCCTTGGGGTTTTGTTGGTTTTATTAGTTATCAGTACCTCCAAGACAAAACTACCACATTACCTCAACAGTATCCTTCCAGTGGCTGCTGTTTTAGTTGCTGGAAACATTGCTTCTATAGATACTGCTAAAAGAAAAATTCTAGGCTATTCTCATTTGGGTATACTAGCATTGGGCTACCTATTGATCTGTGTGTTGTTTGTAATGGTGTTTCCGAACCCCAATCTAACTATAGTCGCCTTGTTTTGTATCGGTAGCATCTTAACAGTTTACAACTTCAAATTCCAACCTAGTTTTTCCCAAAAAATACTACATACGAGCATTCTCGCAAGTATTGCTATCAATATTTTCTTAAACGGACATTTTTATCCAAACCTATTGCAATACCAAAGTGGATTGACAGCTTCCAAAATCATCAAAGAAAAGAATATTGCTATCGATAGCGTCTACAAAATCGACAATATACACACCTGGTCCTTGGACTACAACAACCAACACCTGACAGCAACACTTGCTTCTGATAGTCCTGTTGAAAATTACAATAACAAATGGTTGTACCTTACTGAAAAGCAATTGGAAGCCCTTTTGCAAAGAGGTCTTGTGTTACAGGAAAAAATAGCTTTAAAACATTATCGAATCACAAGGTTAAAGGCAGGCTTTCTCAACCCAAAAACACGAGAAAAAAACCTTCAAAATCGTTATTTAGTAAAAATATAGTTTCTTTACCCTTACGAATACTATGAAAAAAATTCAATTCTCTATACTATTCCTACTTTGCTGCACGGCACTACAGGCTAGATCAACAAAAAAAAAGCATACTTTACAACGCTTTTATTACAAGGACAGTATCGTGAGCATGGAAAAGTGGTTTGGAGAGAACCATCAGCTCGACAGTCTGAGAACCTATTATGTATCAGGAGCTATTGACGAAGCGTTTTACTATCAAAAAAACAAATTTCACGGTGCTTGCAAAAAATACAATGCGGATGGAACTTTAGCAGTTGTTTGGAATTTTGAAAAAGGTACACTTCTCACTACAACAAATTACAAACTTGCCTACACCCAAAAAAACAAAAAAAGAATACTTCGCTATTTTAAGCAGCTTCAATCTATTGATTCACTTAACAGAGCAAACCCCAAGATAAACAAATACAAGTATCGAAGAACGCAACTATTTCACAGACTGAATTACAAGATATTGGCTGTTCATGGTTTTAAATATTTTGAAAGTTATTTAGAAAAAACACGAGACAAAGGAAATAAAAAAACAGCTAAAATACTGTCAAATACATACGATGCTTTAGGAAGTCTGTATGCTTCTTATGAAATGGATAATTTGGCCATTGAATACAAATTCAAAGCCATTATAAGTGCGCCCAATGAAAGTCGCCTCTATCACAATCTAGGTTCTTATTTAGTTAAAAACAAAGAGTACCGTTTGGGGATCTACTATTTAGAAGAAGCGATAAAAATCCATCCCAAACATGGATTTGCACATTGGTTGCTAGGAATTGCTTATTCAGACCTTGACATGCCCGAATTAGCGCTAGAAAAAATTCAAGTCGCTTTTCAAAGAGAAGAAGGGATCAAAAAAAGAAATACAGGAAGGAGTGAACGAGATTTACGAACCACGCGAGGCTATATCTACCATCAATTAGGAGATGACAGCAGTGCATTTGAAGACCTAGATAAAGCCCTAGATGCTAATGACAAGAATTCATATGCCTACAGAAATTTAGGTGTGATTTATTTCAAGCAAGGTAATTTTGATGCAGCATGTGCCAACTTTTCACTGGCAAAAGAGTTGCATTACACACAAGCACATGACCAATACGATTTAGCAGCCTATATCTCAAAAAGCTGTACCATTGAAAAAGAAACGGAAACTGAACAACCTACAATCAGTCAAATGCCATTCGTATGGCCAAATCCAGCCACTTCATTTATCAAAATAGAAAATTACACCTACGAAAATTTCCCTTACACTATCTTTTCTTACAATGGGAAAATAGTTCAGGAAGGAGTTGCTGATAGAAAAACAATCGGTCTAGAAAACATAGCACAAGGAACTTATGTGTTAAAAATTAACCTAGCAGAGGCACCTCAACAATTTAAAATCATCAAATTAAACAACTAACAATGCGATTTTTTATAAATACATATACACTAGTGTTGTTGTTGCTATCGATGCACAGTCAAGCCCAGAATGAGTTATATTCTGAAACAAAAACAAGGGCAGAAAACCTACTGCCAACTCCACAGTACATTGCAATAAAAAAAGGAGTTTTTGAACTGAATTCAAAAACAAGAATTGTAAAAAACCCAAAAGCTGAAAATGCTATTACTTTTCTACAAGAACTACTATCAACTGCAAGTGGATATAAGCTAAAATACACAAAAAGAATACAGAAAAACACAGTAGTTTTTGAACTTGACACGACACAAACCGCAGAAGCCTATTCCTTAAAAATAAACAAAAAAAACATTCGAATAAAAGCAAATAGTTCTAGTGGTTTCTTTTACGGTTTGCAAAGTCTTGTACAACTAATCGAACCTGAAATATACAGAAGAAACAAGGAAAAAAAAACCAAATGGACCCTTGCGCAAATAGACATTAAAGATGCTCCAAAACACCGATGGAGGAGTTTTATGTTAGACTCAGGAAGAGAATACCAATCCGTTGCCTTTATCAAAAAGTACTTGGATCATATGGCATTTCTAAAAATGAATATCTTCCACTGGCATTTGACCGAAGGCAAAGGATGGCGAATAGAAATTAAAAAATACCCTAAACTCACAAGTATTGGTGCCAATATAGGAGAAGGAAGCTCTAAAGGAAAGTTTTACAGCCAAAAAGACATTAAAGAAATAGTGGCTTATGCCGCAGCTAGACATATAGAGGTAGTTCCTGAAATAGATGTTCCCGGTCATAGCGAAGCCGCATTGATTGCCTATCCAGAATACAGCTGTTTGCAAAAAGCGCCAAATCCTAAAATGACATTTTCAGCCAACTTATTTTGTGGAGGACGAGAATCAACTTATACCTTTCTCACCAATGTTTTTGAAGAAGTTTGTGCATTATTTCCTTCAGAATACGTTCATATTGGAGGGGATGAAGCCCCAAAACAAATCTGGAAAACTTGTCCGCATTGTCAAAAGAGAATTCACTCTGAAGGATTACAAAATGAACACGAACTGCAAATATACTTTAGCAATCGCATCGCCAGATTCCTAAAGTTAAAAGGAAAAAAAGCGATTTGTTGGGGCGATGTACTACACCAAGAAGGACCTGAACTAGAAGACAACATCGTAGTCTACTGGTGGAATTGGAGACGACACAAAACCAAAGCCTTGGATGCAAGTATTGCTAAGAACATCCCTCTTATCTGTGGTACTAATTATTACAATTATCTCAATTTCCCGGTGACACCATGGTCAAAGTACAAGAAAAACAGAACCTTTGATCTTAAAAAAATATACCTACACAACCCTTCAAACCTCTCAAAGACAGCAATCCAAAAAGCCGGTAATATTTTGGGTATGGGTACCTGCTTGTGGACCGATTGGAATGTGGAGCAACACATGATAGACAAACGCGTATTTCCAAGGGTCTTTGCTATTTCGGAACAGATGTGGTCCAAAGTTCCTGCAACTACTTTTGAAAGATTTTACAAAAAAGTACAAAATCAATACCCAAAACTCCGTATTTTAGACGTCAATTATGGACCTGCACTAACCCATGAGGTCCCAAAAAACTACAACTGGAACTAAATGAAAACTCCCCTGTTATTATCAATATATCTCTGTTTCTGTATACTTACAACCACGAGTCAAAATAAACAAAAGCACAAAACAAGGAAAAAACCCAATATCATTTTTATGATGTCTGACGACCATTCTTATAAAGCCATCAGTGCCTATGGTTATGGTCTCAACAATACGCCCAATATTGATCGCATAGCCACTGATGGAGCCTTGTTTAAAAGTTCATTCGTGACCAATTCTATTTGTGCGCCAAGCAGGGCGGTTATGCTTACAGGAAAACATAGTTTTATCAACGGAAAAATAGACAATAGAAATGCCTTTAACTGGAAGCAAGACAATGTTGCCAAACAGTTGCAAAAAAACGGCTATACAACAGCACTTGTGGGTAAAATACACCTCAAAGGAAGGCCACAAGGATTTGATTACTCCAATGTTTTACCTGGGCAAGGTCAGTACTACAATCCAGATTTTATAGAGAATGGAAAAAAGAAAAATTACCCTGGCTATGTAACCAAAGTCACAACTGATATTGCAATGGACTGGCTAGAAAACCAAAGGGATCCTGAAAAACCCTTTTTTCTAATCTACAACCAAAAAGCCCCGCATCGTACCTGGATGCCAGAACCAAAATATTTTGACTTGTTTGACAGCATCCGTTTCCCTATACCCGAAACCTATTTTGACACGTATGAGGGCAGAATAGCTGCACAAACACAAGCAATGAGCATCACAAAAGACATGAGCGTAGTTTATGATCTCAAAATGTTAGACAAAAAAGGAGAAATTAAAGCGAGATACCGAAAAAACGCTGAAAAAATGTACCTCCGAATGGATTCGGTACAAAAAAAACATTGGGATACCTATTACAATCCTATCATTGCAGACTTTCAAAAAGAGCAAAGAACCGGAAAAGAATTGGCACTATGGAAATACCAGCGCTATATGCAAGACTATTTAAGTACGATTCAATCCGTAGACGATGGAGTGGGTACCCTATTAGACTATTTGGATGCCAACAATCTCTCAGAAAACACCATAGTTATCTACACCTCAGATCAAGGATTTTATATAGGAGAACACGGTTGGTTCGACAAGCGATTCATGTATGAAGAATCCTTTAAAACACCACTATTAATGCGTTTCCCATCAAAAATAAAAAAAGGAATAGTCATAGACAAAATGGTGCAAAATATAGACTACCTCCCTACCCTCTTGGAGTATGCTACGAGTCCAATACCAAAAGATACACAAGGAAAATCGTTTAAACAATTACTAGAAAACCCAGACCAACCCTGGAGAAAAGCTATTTACTATACCTATTACGAATACCCAGGAGGTCACGATGTTAAAAGACATTACGGTATCCGAACTGAACGTTACAAACTCATACACTTTTACCATGACATCAATACCTGGGAACTCTACGATCTAAAAAATGACCCTCAGGAAATGCGTAATATCTATGGGGAAAATAATTTCAAAAATATTCAGAAAGAATTACATTCTAACTTAAAAAAACTACAAAAAAAATACGGCGATAGTGAAGCTCTGAGAAACAGCCTACTTACAAAAAGTCTCCTACAGCAAAAGAATAAAAAAAAGAAAGCAACCACATAATACTACTCTTAAACTACAAAAAAACTATTTTGAAAAAAAAACACTTATACATTTGCCTTCTACTAAGCACGTTCTTTTTACAATGCAAAGGACAAGTCATCAAAGAACACACAACAAAAAAACCAAACATCATCTATATTTTGGCAGATGATTTAGGCTATGGAGATGTGGGCTTTAATGGTCAGCAAAAAATAAACACTCCGACCCTAGATCAAATGGCAAAGGATGGAATTACCTTTTCACAACATTATGCTGGTAGTGCGGTTTGTGGTCCTTCAAGAGCGAGTTTGATGACAGGTTTACACGCGGGACATTCCTCGGTAAGAGCGAACCCAAAATGGACTAAAAGCGGTTTGCCCGTAGATTTTAATGACGAAGAAATAACACTTGCAGAATCGCTGAAAAAAGCCGGTTATCGAACAGGAATTGTCGGAAAATGGGCTTTGGCTGAAAACCTTGCAGAAACACAACCCAACAATCAAGGGTTTGACTATTTCTACGGTTTTAACAAACATATCACTGCTCACCACTACTATCCAGAGGAAATTTGGGAAAACAAAAAGCTGCTACAACTCACAAATAATAATACCAAAGCAAAAAAGGGAGCCCATGTACAGGAATTGTTCACACAAAAAGCGATTGAATTTATAGAGCGAGAACACAAAAACAATTTCTTTCTATACTTGCCATTTACGACACCGCATTACGAGTTGACACTGCCAGAAAAACACAAAACGGTCTACCGTACAAAAGGATGGCCTTTGCGTAAAATGAAAAGCAGGCATTATTACAATGATCCCGACGGGCACGTGACCTATGCTGCTATGGTCAGTAAAATGGACAATGACATACAACGCATACTTACTACACTCAAAAAATTGGGTATCGACGACAATACCTTGGTTATTTTCACAAGTGACAATGGACACGAATACGATAACACGAAGTCAGAATTCTTTAATAGCAACGGTCCTTTTAGAGGAAAAAAAAGAGATGTATATGAAGGTGGAATTCGCGTTCCTTTTGTAGCCACCTGGCCTGGACATATCAAAAAAGGTACAACGAGTTCTCACGCCTCTGCATTTTGGGATGTAAAAGCGACCTTTTGTGAAATTGCAGGAGTTTCTTTGGAAGGAAAAACAGACGGTGTCTCATTTTTACCTGCCTTAAAAGGAAATAAAAACAAACAAAAAAAACACGAATACATGTATTGGGAAATGAACGAACGCGCAGGACCAATACAAGCCTTACAAAAAGGAGATTGGAAATTGGTGTATTTTAAAAGTAAAAACAGGTATGAATTGTACGATCTAAAAAATGATCCTTCAGAGAAGAAAAATGTAAAAACTACAGAATTACAAGTGTTTGAAGATCTAAAAAATACGCTTGCTAAAGCCAGAACTCCACATCCTGAATTTCCTTTGGTAAAGAAAAAAGTAACCAATGCTAAAAAAAAGAAAGCTAAAAATGTCTAAAACACAACGTATATATTTTTTTCTGAGCCTTTTTATCTGCTTGAACCACTTTGTAAGCAAAGCCCAAGAAAAGCCTAATATCATCCTTATTTTGGCAGATGATTTAGGCTATGGAGATTTGGGGTGCTTCGGTAGCTTACGTATTCAAACTCCGGCACTAGACAAGATGGCCAATGAAGGGAAAAAGTGTACCCAATTCTATGCAAGCTCTGCAGTTTGCACTCCTACTCGTGTTGGCATATTGACAGGACAATATCCATTGCGTTTCAACGTATCTAAACATTTCAACGATCGTGAAATGTTTTTGGACAACAACATGTTAACCATTCCGAAAGCCTTACACAAAGAAGGCTACAAAAGCATGCATATTGGAAAATGGCATTTGGGAGGCTTGAACGAAGCCCACATTAAAAACCGAGAAAACAGCATGCCGGGACCACTAGAGCATGGGTTTGACAACTATCTCGCGATGCTTGAAGACCCCGCTTATAGAGGGGTGCTTATGCGCGAAAAAAGACTGTACAAAGATGCTGGAAAACACCTTGTTTATAACGATTCTCTACTCGCAGAAAACCCAAAACATTGGACAGACATCAAATTTGATGCAGCAGTTGAATTCATTGCAAAACAAACCGAAACCAAAAAACCTTTTTACTTACATCTTTGTTTGGATGCACCTCACGCCCCCTATGAAGAGGCGTCCGGAAGCATATTAGATACGTATCCTGAACAAAAAGGGGACGATCGCTTATACAGAGGGATGGTCTCACACTTAGACAAAGGTGTCGGCCGTATCTTAGAACAACTTAAAAAGCTAAATATAGACCAAAATACCTTGGTGTTATTCACCAGTGACAATGGACCTGCCTACCAAGGTAGCCCAGGATATTTTAAAGGTAGAAAAGTAGATTTTCACGAAGGAGGAATTCGCGTTCCAACGATTGCTTGGTGGCCAGGAAAAATTAAAGCAGGTTCAGAGAGTGATGCCTTATTAAATACTATAGATTTATTACCCACATTCCTAGGTGTTGCCACTGGAAAGAAAACGGTACATACTTCTTTAGACGGAATGGATATTACACCCATTCTTACTGGGAGTAAAATAAAAAACGAACGTAAAACGATGTTTTGGGAAATCTCAACATCCTATAAGAAGAATCACAACTACAAAAAAACGACAGACATACTAAAAACTCCAAAAACGAATCAGATTGTTAGGAGTGGTAAATGGAAATTACTAGCCATAGAAGGCGTAGCTCACGAACTTTACAACCTCGAAGAAGATCCCTATGAACGTTGGAATTTGGTACAATCTCACAGAGAAATATCACAAAAATTAGAAAAAGAACTCAACCACTGGCTTCTAGAACCGAGAAGTCCAAAACCTTACTAAAATGATCCTAAACTTCTTAAAAAAAACACCTCTTATACTAGGTTTGACTTTTATTGTTTCTTGTCAAGCGCAAGAAAAAAAGCAACCCAACATATTGTTTATTCTCTCTGAAGATATGAGTACTGATTTGGCATGTTATGGCATGCAAGCAGTTAAAACTCCTGTTTTGGATGAACTTGCAGCAACAGGTATACAATACATGAATGTCTTTGGAACCAATTCTATCTGCTCTCCGAGCCGCTCGAATATGATGACTGGTGTACATCAGAATCGTATCAATGCGCAACACCATAGATCTAATAGAAAAATTCCATTAAAAGCTCCCTACAAGCCAATAACTAGCTATTTAAGAGAAGCAGGCTATACCTGTATTATTGGAAATAAAAAAATCAATAAAACGAGTAAAAAGATAGATGTAAATTTCAAACATAACATGCTAGGTCCCTGGGATGGTACCCAACAATTTGGTTTGTTTGACAAAAAAGATATCATAGAAATTAGTGACCAACCCTTCTTTGCACAAGTTACCCTCAACGTAACACATCGAGGAGATTGGTGGAAAGATACTCGAAATCAATCAACACACAAAGTGAACCCCAAAGAGGTAGTATTGCCTCCACACTATGCAGACACTCCTGAAATACGTATGGATTGGGCAAAATATTTAGATCAAGTAGAGAAGATGGACGATCAGGTTGGTATCCTACTCGATGAATTAGAAACCAAAGGAATGCGTGACAATACCATCATAATTTTTATGGCAGACAATGGACGTTGTAATATTAGAGGGAAAGGATATTTATACGATCCAGGATTGAGACTGCCCTTGCTCGTAAATTGGCCTGCAAAGATTTCTGGTGGAATAAAAGACGAACGTTTGGTAGCCTCTGTTGATGTTGCAGCAACTATATTGGATGCCGCAGGTGTATCGTTGCCCGAATATATGACAGCGAAGTCTATTCTTAACCCTATAAAAGAAGAAAGAGAATATGTGTATTCAGCACGTGATTTATGGGATGAAATCTTAGAACAATCTAGAGCTATTTCTACAAAAAAATTCCGCTATATAAAAAATAACATACCTACGAAGTCATTGGATGCACATCAGGCCTACCTAGAGTTTCACAGACCTGCTGTACACGTGATGAGAACCTTGTACAAAGAAGACAAACTCAGTCCATTGCAAGCCCATTTCTTTCTTCCTGAAAAAGAAAAAGAAGAACTCTATGATATCGTAAATGACCCTTTTGAAGAAAACAACTTGATCAACGACCCAGCATACAGCCAGGTACTCTCAAAAATGAAAAGCTACTATAGAGAGTGGCAGCAACAATACCACGATTATGGTTTCGAACCGATTGTATGGAAAAATTGCCCGCCCCCCAAAGCTCCAAAAATGATAGAATGGCTTAACAAAGAAAGACCTGAAATCGTAAAAATTATGGAAAATGGGAAGCAACCAAATTTTCATAAATTGGGAAGAGAATTTAAAGCATACGTAAAAGCGAAAAAAGAATTGCGATAGCCCTATTTTAAAGGGCTATTTATCTTGAAATATGCTATTAAATTCTTTATATTTATGTTTTTGTGAATGTCGTAAAAATTACTATTTTGCAAAACCTAAAAAAATAAATCGAGTTACACTAACCGAAACTAAACCTATAACACATGAAAAACATCACTCGTGTATTTGAATTTCCTCAATACCAATTAGAGCAATACAACTTAGACAAAGCCTTCTCTACAAAATACGGTGACACATGGGTGAGCCTTTCTACGAAAGAATTTTTAGATACTACCAATAAAATTAGTAGAGGACTACTTCGTTTAGGCATACAAGCTAATGAAAAAATTGCGGTCATTTCGACAACCAACCGTACCGAATGGAATGTGATGGATATAGCAGTATTACAAATTGGCGCACAAAACGTTCCTATTTACCCTACAATTTGTAAAGAAGATTACGAATATATCTTGAATCACTCTGAAGCAACCTATTGTTTTGTTTCAGACAAGGGAATACTTGAGAAACTCAATCAAATAAAAGGCAATACCAAGTTAAAAGGAGTCTATACATTTGACGAAATCGATGGTGAAAAAAATTGGAAAGAGATACTTGAAATGGGTGAAGACCCAAGCAATCAAGACGACCTAGAGAAAGCAAAAGATGCCGTAAAATCATCTGATTTAGCTACCATCATTTATACTTCAGGTACTACAGGAAAACCTAAGGGTGTGATGCTTTCTCACAACAACCTAGTAACGAATGTGGTCAGTAGCACCCCAAGAGTTCCTCTTGAAAGAGGAAAAGCAAAAGCATTGAGCTTTTTGCCAGTATGCCATGTTTTTGAACGTATCATTCACTATTTATACATGCACTGTGGTGTCGAGATCTACTTTGCACAGGCACAAGAAACAATCAGTGATAATTTGAAGGAAATAAACCCTCAAATCATGACAGCAGTACCGAGATTGTACGAAAAAATGTTCGACGCGATTGTTGCCAAAGGTTCTGAATTGACAGGGATCAAAAAAATGTTGTTTTTCTGGGCCGTGGATTTAGGATTGAAATACGAGCCCTACGGAGCCAATGGTTGGTGGTATGAAACACAATTGAAACTAGCTCGAAAATTGATTTTCAGTAAATGGAAAGAAGCGCTTGGAGGTAAAATGGAAACTTTAGTATCTGGTTCGGCTGCCCTACAACCGAGATTGACTCGTGTATTTTCAGCGGCAGGAATGCCTATCTTGGAGGGGTATGGTTTGACAGAAACATCACCTGTAGTTTCCGTAAATTGCCCTTATGACAGAGGAATCTCTATTGGAACGGTAGGAAGAATGATAGAAGGTGTAACGGTTAAAATTGCAGAAGATGGAGAAATTCTTGTCAAAGGCCCAAATATCATGATGGGATACTACAAAGACGAAGCTAAAACATCCGAAGTAATGACCGGAGATTATTTTCACACAGGAGATATTGGTGAAATTAACGATGATGGATTCTTAAAAATCACAGATCGTAAAAAGGAAATGTTTAAGACATCAGGAGGAAAATATGTAGCTCCTGCACTACTTGAAAATGACTTAAAGCAATCGCGCTTTATCGAACAAATCATGGTCGTAGGTGAAGGAGAAAAAATGCCCGCCGCATTGATACAACCTAATTTTGATTTTATCAAAGACTGGGCGACTCGAAAGAATATAAACCTGGGAGATACTACTGCAGATATCAGTGAAAACCCAGAAGTAATAGCACGAATTCAGAGAGAAGTTACGCAATGTAACAGCAATTTTGGGAAGTGGGAACAAATCAAAACCTTCAAATTGACACCTGATGTTTGGAGTATTGATGCAGGACAACTGACTCCGACCTTAAAAATGAAACGAAAAGTCATAAAAAAAATATATACTGACTTATACGAAAACCTTTACGGAAGGTAATCCCTTCCGTAATCTAAATTAATACGCATCCACATCAATCGTCAATCGTACCGATCGATAGGTTGCAATTGCTTCAAAACTATTTTGAATTTTTTGCAAGTGTTTTTTCGTTGCTTTTAACGATTGCTTGGGTGGTATTTTTAGAATAATATGTTTGATGTATAGATTCCGTACTCTAGATACATTGGGTTCAGTAGGTCCTAAAACATTCTCATTGAATGCATTTCCAAGAGATTTTGCAAACCAAACTGCTGCCTCTTCTACTCGTGATACATCACGGTGGCGCAATACAATTTTTATGACCCTATAAAAAGGTGGATAATGAAACTGCCAGCGGTCATCTAATTGCTCCTTATACATAGTTTGGTAATCATTGGTAGATACTTGTTGTAAAATCTGATGGTATGGATTGAAAGTTTGTATCAATACTTTTCCCTGTTTTTTTGCCCTTCCCGACCTTCCTGCTACTTGCACCAACATCTGAAACGTACGTTCGTGTGCTCTAAAATCAGGAAAATTCAACATATTATCCGCATTTAAAACCCCAACAAGACTTACATTGCCAAAATCCAATCCCTTGGATAGCATTTGAGTACCGACCATGATATCAATTTCGTGGGCTTGGAATGCGGATATTATTTTTTGATAACCATATTTACCGCGTGTCGTGTCCAAATCCATCCTTCCAATCTTATAGTTCGGGAATAGAGTATTTAATTCGAGTTCAATTTGTTCTGTCCCAAAACCAATAGTAGATAACTTTGAAGAACCACAAGCACCACAACTTTGTGGCATTGCTTGTCTGTAATTACAATAATGACAACGGAGTTCTTTGCGGAATTTATGGTAGGTCAAACTCACATCACAGTTGGGACATTGTGGCGAAACACCACAAGTTTCACATTCCACAACGGGAGAATATCCACGTCGATTTTGAAACAAAATTACTTGTTCTTTTGCTTCTACTGCCTCTGTTATCTGTGACAAAAGAACATCTGAAAAATGTCCTTTCATTCTTTTTTTACGATGTTTTTCTTTGATATCAATAAGCGCAACTGCGGGCATCTGAACATCTCCATGACGTCTGTTGAGTGTCACCAATCCGTATTTCCCTGAGGTAGCATTGTAATAGGATTCCAAACAAGGTGTTGCAGATCCTAATAGTGTTTTAGCCTTGTGAATATGTGCCAATAAAATAGCCGCATCCCTAGCGTGGTAGCGTGGTGCAGGATCAAATTGCTTGTACGAGCTTTCGTGCTCTTCATCTACGATTACCAACCCTAGGTTAGAAAAAGGTAAAAAGAGTGCAGAACGAGCTCCTAAAACAATCTGAGACTTTGCTTTTTGATGCAGTACATTATTCCAAACCTCAACCCTTTCATTGCTTGAATATTTGGAATGAAAAACCGATATTTTACCTCCAAAATGGAGCTTTAAACGATCGATAAGTTGTGTAGTCAGTGCAATCTCCGGAAGCAAGAATAAAACTTGTTTACCAAGATCCAACTGCTCTTGTATGAGTTTAGCATAGACCTCGGTCTTTCCACTACTCGTCACACCGTGCAACAATGTTACAGCTTTAGAGGAAAAAGAAGTTTGTATCTCTTGGTAGGCTGTTTCTTGAAAAGGATTTAATGTTTTAAGCCCAATAGTCTCCTTTTCAAAGCTCACACGATCCGTACGGATTTCATACAACTCCAAAATATCTTTGTCAACCAAGCTTTTTACTACTGCAGCAGAAACAGAGGCTTTTTCTTGTAATGTCTTATAAGCAATAGGTTTTTTTGTACTTGCTTGTAAAGAAAAAAAAGTCATGAGTGCTTGTCGTTGTTTTTGAGCTCTATTCACCAATTTCAACACTTCTTCCAAAGCATTGGAAGTACTATGGATAGCATTTAAACGAATGTATTTGACCATTTTGGGTGTATACTGTTCGTAGATTTCTTCCTTTAATAAGATTGCTTCCTTTGCAATCAGTGCTTTTAATACAGGAAACACATTTTTCTTTGAAAGTATAGAAGTTATTTCTTGGATTGAGAGTTGGGACTGGGATTGTAAGGCCTCAACAACCAAAAATTCTTCATCGGACAATACAGAAGCATCTTGAAAATCAATTTTAGGCAAAATAATTGTTTCACTCTCTAATAAAAAAGCAGAAGGCATCGCAGCCCTATAAACATCCCCTAAAGAACATTGGTAATATTCAGAAACCCATTCCCAATGTTGTAACTGCATTTCAGTTATTACGGGGCTATCATCCAATATTTGATGTATCGGTTTTGCCTCGTATGCCTGAGGAGCTTCCTTGTGTATATTATATACTAAGGCTGTATAAATCTTAGTCTTACCGAATGGTACAGCTACGCGCATCCCTTGCTTTAAAAAAGCAGCCTCTGCTTCTGTAATACTGTAGGTAAACATCCTTTGCAAAGGAATGGGTAGAATTACATTGATAAAAAAATTGTCAAAAGGAAGTGCAGCCAAAAAATGATAAGGTGTTTGATTAGGTTTCAAATATATGGATTTCATTAGAGTTTCTTGAATTCTTAAAAAGCAAATTACACCCAAGTACAGGTGATATTTGATGACTAAATATCAAAGTGTTAAGAGATTTGTTAATTTTGTTTAACTAACAATATGATTTGATAAACATTTTGTATATTTGACCTATAATTAGACAAGTATGATGCACGATACTACACATAAAAATCCAGAAACAGAAGAATTGATTGATACTGCACTTGGGAAAAGGTTCACATTGTGGAAGAAAATTCAAATGAAAGGAATTGGTAGTAGAAGAATGGTTTTAAAAAGGACTAGCAAAAACTTTGAACAGTTTACAAATAAGGTAGCTGATATAAATTATGTTAGCATAGAGTTACGTCCAAAAGGGATACTAGTTCATTTGACGAAGGGGCTCAAAAATTATGCATGGGCAATTCCTTATTATCAACTAGCTTTTTTTAAATCAGAAGAATTTAGCATACATGCACAGGGTAATTTTTTAGCTGTGTCTTGCAATAACAATTACAAAGCAAACAAAGGCTTTTTTACAAAATTAAATACATTAAAAGAAAACTATTTATAAAATCAATTTACACACTAAAATAACAAACACATGGAAACTATTCAAGAAGCATTGGAGTTTGAAACGAATGTAAAATCATTTAGAAGTAGAGATGAGAGAATTTGGGCATCGCTCAAAGCAAAAGAATTGATTCTTACACTGAATGAATTTTACAAAAAATCAAAAGATAAAAAAATTATGGAAATCATGAAGAGATTGACAGTAATTAAAAAGAAATTCGAATCTAGATTGAAACCAAAAATTAGAATATAAGGCTTATGATAACCATGCCATTTCTTAAGAAAAAATCTCTAGAAGCTTCTAAAACTTCTATTTACGAAATAGAGTTAGTTACCTCTCTAGGTAAAATACTCGATTTAAGTATGTATAGAGGGAAAAAAATAATGTTTGTAAACGTTGCATCTAAATGTGGTTTTACACCCCAGTATGAAGGTCTAGAGCGTCTGTACCAAAAACACAAGGAAAAGCTTGTAATCATAGGACTGCCTTGTAACCAATTTGGAAAACAAGAACCAGGAACTAATAGCGAAATACAAGAATTCTGTGCTATTAATTATGGGGTTTCCTTTCCGATTACAGAAAAGGTATTCGTCAAAGGTTCTCAACAACATCCATTATATACTTGGTTGACAGACAGATCACTTAACGGAAATAGAAACTCAACTGTTAAATGGAATTTTCAAAAATACCTCGTGGATGAAAACGGCTATTTTATTGACTATTTTTTATCGACAACAAAACCTAACAGCACCAAAATAAGTAGCTACCTAGAAGAGTAATCTTTTACTCTTCGGTAGTTCCCCATTCAGTTTTTTGAGGCTTTCTAGAACCTTCGTACATATCGTAGCGTACAAAACGACAATCTAAATCTCCATTTTTTAGTGCAATCCTTTTAGAGGTTCTTAGTCCTACATGTTTGAGTGCAGGTATATCTGAAGTAATAAACCACGCAGTCGAACCTGGATAACCAAACTTCAAGGTATCGCCAATATTTTTATAAAAACCTTCAATATCTGCTAATTCCAAACGCTCTCCATATGGTGGGTTGAACATAATTGTAGTATTACCAAATACTTCCTTTTTAGAATTGAAGAAGTTCACGTGGTGTACTCCCACAAAATCGGACAAATTAGCATTTTCAATATTTTCTTTGGCTTTTTGAACTGCAGAAGGTGCCTTATCAAAGCCCATAATTTTAAAATGAGAAGAGCTGATTTTTTTCAACAAAGAATCTTGAATTATAAAAAACAAATCTTCATCAAAGTCTGACCAATTTTCAAAGGCAAAATGTTTTCTGTTAATATTTGCTGGGATACGACAGGCAATCATCGTCGCTTCAATCAGGATGGTTCCAGAACCACACATTGGGTCGATAAAATTTTCTTCCCCTGTATATCCAGAAAGCAATACCAATCCCGCGGCTAGCACTTCATTGATTGGTGCTATATTGGTGGAACTTCTATACCCTCTTTTATGTAAAGAATCTCCAGAACTGTCTAAAGAAACCGTACATAAATCGTCTTTGATATGTATATGAATTTTTAGGTTCGGATATTTCAAATCAATATTAGGACGTTTGCTGTATTTATGACGGTAATAATCTGCAATCGCGTCTTTTGATTTCAACGAAATATAATGTGAGTTAGTCGTAAAGAAAGAAGAATTTACAACAGATCCAATCGCAAACGTACCGTCTACATCTAGAAAGCTTTCCCAGCGAATCTTTTGCAAATTATTGTACAAATCATCTTCATTTCTAGCTTTAAATCTACGGATAGGTTTTAAAATACGTATGGCGGTTCTCAAAGAAATATTTGCTTTGTACATAAAGCCTTTGTCACCTTTAAAGCTCACGCTTCTCACTGCGACTTGTACCTCTCTGGCTCCTAAATCAGTAAGTTCTTTTGCCAAAACTTCTTCCAAACCAAACATGGTAGTCGCTACCATTTTAAAATCTTTTTCCATAAAAAATACAGTTGTAGTGCAAAAGTACACTTTTGATAGCTTATTCTACTTATTTTTTTAGGGAATAAATAAAGTAGTGACTTGTCGGAACGAAAACAAAAACACCCTTTTACAAGATGTAAAAGGGTGTTTTATTAAAAATTAGTTCAAAAATTTAAAAATCACTTTCTGGAGCGAGTTCGATTTCAAGGCCGTCCATTTCAG
>JBELHA010000012.1:50638-53932 GCA_042091695.1 Flavicella sp. | reverse complement strand
CATTATTGAATTGGTTTGGTCCCGTAGCTGAAATTACAACTGCATCTGAGAAACGATTTGAAATTCCAAGAGGAACACTCGCTTCTAACTTTAAATTGATAGAGACAGATTTGATAAACGCAATTAGTTTATTGCCTTCAAAATCAGCTTTGATGACTATGGGAGAGACTGAATATGGAAGGCTATCAAAAGGCGCTGTACAAGGCTTGTTGGTAAAGGTGTATCTAGAGCAACAAAAATGGTCGGATGCCGCTTCATTGGCTTTAGAAATAATCGATAGCAACGAATATACATTAGAATCGAATTATTTGGATGTTTTTTCTATGGAGAACGAAGGCTACTCCAATACAGAAATTTTATGGACGGTCCCTTTTACAACTCCATCAACCGCCGAACCTCAACAATCACAACTACTTCAAGTGTATTTGTTTAAAGCGCCCGAAATAACGAGTTACAATCACTTCAATCATTGGGGAGGTACGATACGTATTGCGAGTGAATTTTATGAGTCTTTTGAGCAGGGTGACCTGCGTAAAAACGGTTTGTTTTATTCGAATACTGCAGCTTTATATGGGATTGATAACCCTGTAATGTTGTTGAAATACCCAGCAGATAAAAACGCTACAGGGTCAAGAAATGGTAACGATTTTCCATTCATACGCTATGCAGACATATTGCTAATGCGGGCAGAGGCATTGAATAATTTAGGAAATCAATCGGAGGCAATTGTTGAAGTGAATAAAGTAAGAAGTAGGGCAGGACTTGCTGCTTTAGACGAATCTCTATACGGTCAAGAGGCATTGGCAAAACACATAGTACAGGAACGAAGATGGGAATTTTATTTTGAAGGACATGGAAAAAGAGATCTAAAAAGAATGCAACCCGAAATGTTAAAGGACCATATAAAATCGGTGTCCTCAGATTGGGAAACTAGAGGAGTAGAAAACTACTTCATATTGCCAATTCCAGCAAATGCAATAATAGCAAACCCCTTGTTAGAACAAAATCCAGGATTTTGATACCTGGTTCAGTATCAATAATTAGCTAGGTTATAAATAAGTCAATAATAGCGATAAACCTATGAAAAGTAGCAGCAGTGTTTGCATGTTTTTCTAAAGAACTATTAAAATAGAACGAATAATTAAACTCAAAAATAAACTATGAACAGGCCTACATCACTACACTACCTATTTTTTCTTCTTTTTTCTTCTTTTTTTACGCAGGGACAAAATCACTCCATTGATATCGTAATTCAGTCTATAGAGGATTTGTATCCCAGCAATTCATTACAGATTTCTACACACACAGATTGGTCGCGTTCGCATTATCAAGAAAGAATAGCACACTTTAAACAAAATCCATTACAACGGGGAGCTATTGTTTTTTTAGGAAATAGTATCACAGAACAAGCAGGAGACTGGAATGAGAGACTTGATATTTCTACTGCAGAAAATAGAGGTATCTCAGGAGATACTAGCGAAGGTGTATTGGCAAGATTGGATGAAATTATATATTACAAACCCAAGCAATTATTCATTTTAATTGGCGTAAATGATATGTTTCATGAGCATTTGTCAGCTTCTCAAATTCACCAAAATATACTAACTATTGTAGATAAAGTAGCAATAGGCAGCCCAACGACACAAATATTTGTACAAACAATTTTACCAACTACTAATGAGACTTTAATCGAAAAAATCAAACAGACAAATAGCTATTTGTTACAATCAGAAACAACAGCTCCTTACACTCTCATTCCCTTACACGATGCCTTTGTTTTGGAAGATGGCACTTTGAAACAGGATTTGTCATGGGATGGAATTCACTTGAATGAAAATGGCTACCAACTATGGCAACAACAAATTCAAGATTTTGTTGTGTCAGAATAGGATTTTACAACGCGAGTACACGCTAGTTACTGATAGATAAACCAAAAATAAACCTAAGAACAACACAATCAGAACAATACAAACCTTTAAACTATTCCATATGAGAAAACTACTATTTATCATCCTTATAGGATTCATAAAACCTACAAATGCTCAATCTATAGCATTTAATCTCGAAAATGTTACCGATTTTAAAGTCGGAAAAACGATCACAATTTCGTATACGTATTCAATGGATCAAGAGGCATATGTCTATTGTGCTATAAATGAATATGATGCAAGTAATAATTGGACCCGCTATGTTGCAACTCAGGATATATCAAACGTCAAACCTGATAATGACATTAAAACGAAACTCTATTTAAAAATACCTAAAAACACTGTTAAGTCTTCCGACTTAAAAGCTAAACATCGTTATGTGTTGCAAATAGAAATTAAAAATCAATCTGATTTTACATGGCGTGCTGGAGATTCTAAACCCATCTCTTTAAACTAAAAAAACAAGAATCATTTAAAACAAATTATTATGAAAAAGATATTTTTACTAGTCGCATTTTTACTGCAAGCAATTCAGGGGCAGTCAGTAAGTTTAGAAACAACAAATCCCTTGCATATTCTAAAAGAAGAGGTGCTTGTTTTAGAATATGAGTACACATCTGAAGTAGTGGGTTTTGTAGAATCTGCCCTCAACCTTTACAACGAGGAGGATATTTTAAAAAAGACCATAATTAGCGAAAAAAAAGCAAGTGTTATTGGAGACAACATAGTGGATGTAATTTCTTTGGAACTACCAGAGGAAACGGAGACTACTAACGACATAGCTGCGAATGACCATTACCGGATAGCTATCCAACTCAGCGACTCTAAAGGTGAGAGGTTGGCAGGTGTAGAGGAACTTATCAAAGAAGTTCAAAGTACTAACTCGATTGAGTTTAGTGGTGCTACAGCATTCACTGCTACAACAGGGTCAAGTGAAATTTTATATTTTTCTTATACTTCCGATATTGCCGCTACCGTTTCCGTTGCATTGAATCTTTACGATAGTGGTGGAGTCTATAAACAAACAGTAAATTATAATTCAGCAGATGTTATCGCAGGTACTGCTGTTCCGACTTCGATTGCACTAGATATTCCATCGGATGCCGACGCAAGTACAGCTCTAGCTGATGGAGACTATTATAAATTTGTCATTGAATTGAAAAATGGAGTAAATTGGTTGGCAGGAGATTACCCAATTACTGTTGTTACCCTTCAACAAGGGAACTCTATTAGTTTTGACACACCATTGACAAGCTCAGCAACTACTGGTGAAACAATTGACATCAATTATACCTATGCTTCCGATATTGACGCTACCGTTTCCGTTGCATTGAATCTTTACGATAGTGGTGGAGTCTATAAACAA
>JBELHA010000012.1:0-50538 GCA_042091695.1 Flavicella sp. | reverse complement strand
ACAGCTCTAGCTGATGGAGACTATTATAAATTTGTCATTGAATTGAAAAATGGAGATACCTGGATGTCAGGAGATTACCCGAGTACTGCTGTTACCCTTGAGCAAGGAAATTCTATTAGTTTTACTGAGTTTCCACCAAGCCAATTAACAGCAGGCTTGCGTTTTGACATATCGTATTCCTATTTTTCCAATACTGATGCTACCGTTTCATGTTCACTAAGTCTTTGTAACAGTGACGGTTCCGTGAAAGAAAACATAACCTCATTTTCAAAAGAAGTAGTTCAAGTAACAGAGTTTTCTAATGAATTGATCAGTCTTACGATTCCTTCCAGTACCTATATAGCTCCAACTGCTGATCTTGAATCAGGGGAGTACTACAAGTTTATCATTGCATTGATAGGAGAATATATTGACCAAACTTATCAATACGTAGTAGATGAAGATGAGTTTATCGTTACCGGAACTTCTTTAAGTGGAGGCGAAGCTGTAAAAAAATACAATACAATTTCAGTTTACCCAAATCCTAGTTCAGAAAGTTTAAAAATTGAAGGGTTTACAGAGGGAGAAAAATTACAAGTACAGGTATTTGATATAACAGGTATGCAAGTTTTAAAACAGCAATTGGAAACTCCAATCATTGATATTTCTCGTCTGAAAACGGGGATGTATATCTTTAGAGTTACAAATGGAAGTCAGCACAAAACATTAAAGTTTAGCAAGAAAAACTAACACTTTTGAGGTATATACGCTTTCGTGAATAAGAATAAAACAAACGATATTATGAATAAGTTTTTGATACTGTATTTGTTGGGAATAGCTATGTGCTATACTTCTTGTAGGAAAAAGTCACAGACGGTCTTAAATAAACAAAAGTTCAATGAAAACTGGGTTTTTAAAAGGCTAGACACACCTTCTGATACTGCTTTATTTTATAGAAACAGTATTGAAACAGATTGGACTTCTGTCACCTTGCCTCACACGACTCAATTAGAGCCTAAAGTGGTACAAAAGCAATGGCAAGGGATTTCTTGGTACCGTAAAAATTTTAGTATCCCTTCTGAAATGGAAGGGAAGCGTCTCTTTTTAAAGTTTGAAGGAGCTATGAATATCGCTGAAATATGGGTCAATGAAAAAAAAATGATCCGACACCAAGGGGGCTATTTACCTTTTGTAATTGACATAACGGAACAGGTGGATATTGACTCACAAAATACCATTGCAGTTCGTTTGGACAACAGAGACAACCCCATTACAGGACCCAAACCTTTGCATACACTGGATTTTAATACCTATGGAGGAATCTATAGAAATGTTTGGTTGGTAGCTAAAAACCAACTTTACATTACGGATCCTATTTTAGAAAATAAAATAGCAAGTGGAGGTGTATTTGTAAGGTATCCAAAAGTAACAAAAGAAAGTGCGATTGCAAGGGTACAAACTCATGTGCGTAATACTTCCAAAAGGGCACTTGTATTTTCAGTACGAAATACCTTAATTGATCAAGAAGGAAATAGCTTTGTCAAAGTTTCAGAAAGCGTTTCCATTGGCGCAGATAGGGACAATGAGTTGGTGTTGACCTTAGAAGTAAAAAAACCCAAATTATGGGGGCCGCAGCATCCAAACTTGTATACATTGATAACAGAACTTGTTGAAAATGGAATTGTTGTAGACCGAGAAAAACAAAAAATAGGTTTTAAAAACATCGAATTTAAGGGACAAGACTTATACCTAAATGGTGAAAAAACCTTTTTAAGAGGGGTCAACCGTCACCAAGAATATCCACATATAGGCTATGCACTTTCAGACAATGCCCAATACAGAGATGCCTATAAAATCAAAGAAGCAGGTTTTGATTATGTGCGCTTGTCGCATTATCCTCACAGTACTTCTTTTATGGAAGCTTGCGATGCATTGGGATTACTCACCATTGACGCCATTTTAGGCTGGCAGTATTTTAGCGAAGATCCAAAGTTTCAAGAACAGGTTTTTCATACAGCTAAAAATTTAATTCGTAGGGATCGCAACCATGCCTCTGTGTTGGCTTGGGAAGTGTCTTTGAATGAATCTTGGATGCCAGAAGTATTTATTGATTCTTTAACAGCCATTGCACATAGAGAATATCCAGGAAAACAATGTTTTACTGCGGGATGGCAATCTTACGGCTATGATATGTATCTGCAAGCACGACAACACCGGCTACAACACTATGATTCTAGTATTCAAAAACCCTACAATGTTTCTGAATATGGAGATTGGGAGTACTATGCTATGAATGCAGGATTGCAACAAGATACTTGGAACGGACTGCTGCAAAAAGAACGGTCGAGTAGGCAATTGAGGACTGCGGGAGAGATAGCGTTGTTACAGCAGGCAACAAACATACAAGAAGCTCACAATGACAATTTTAATACTCCAGCATTTGCAGATGGTTATTGGGCTATGTTTGACTATAATAGAGGCTATGCCGATGACTTGGAAGCTTCAGGTATTATGGATATTTATAGGATTCCCAAACCTTCTTATTATTTTTTCAAAAGCCAACGGAGTTCTGATGAGTTTATGGGAGTGCCCATAGTACATATTGCAAATAATTGGACGGAAAAGAGTCCCTTGGAGGTGCGGGTTTTTAGCAATTGTGATGCCGTTGCATTGTTATTAAATGGAGAAAATTTGGGCCTACAAAAACCCGATTCCAATCGTACAACAACCCATCTAAAGCACCCGCCTTTTACTTTTCAAATTAAAAAATTTAAGAAAGGAGTTTTACAGGCACGTGCCTATATAAAGGATTCGTTGGTGGCAAGTCACAGCGTGCAAACTCCAGAAGCTCCCAATCGCATAGAAGTACAAATAGACAATGCCTATAAAAACCTAAAAAAGGAGTCCTCAGATATATATATTGTACATGCAGTAGCGAAAGATATACACGGAACGCTAGTGCCAAACTTTACTGGAGAGATTCTATTTTCTTTAGAAGGGGATGGAAATGCTGAATTTATAGGTGAAAATCTTGTTGCTAGTGAAGCGGGGATTGCGTCTATACTTGTCAAAACGAGCGTTGCTATAGATTCCCTAAGAATAAAAGCTACTTCAGAAAAATTAGAATCTTTTAAAAGTACTCAAAACGCTGAAGTTAAATTTATGAATGAAGTCAAAGAAATTGTTAGTTTACCTCACATTCCAAAGCATTTTTTGAAGTTTCAAAATAAATACAAAGACTATTGTCTGGTGCGAGGTGCAAAGTATAAAAAGCAGATAGCCCTTACTTTTGACGATGGTCCGAGTGCTTTTACGCAAAAAATAATACAAGTTTTAAATACACATAAAGCAAAGGCAACTTTTTTTTGGCAAGGAGATGCCCTGAATGATAATGAAGCAACTATAGAAATAACCCAAAAAAGTGGACATCTGATAGGGAATCACAGCTGGGATCATTCCAACGGTTGGGAGGTGTTGAACGAAGTACTTTGGAAAACACAATTACAGAAGACATTTGACGCATTTAAAAAACACGGGATTGAAAACACAGGCATATTTAGACCACCTTATGGTGCTATAACGGAAAGGCAAGTTGACTTTTTAAAACAAAAAAATGTTAAGACGGTACTTTGGTCATTGACAACAAGAGATTGGGATCCTAGCAAAAATGACACAAATACAATTTTTGAGACATTTAAAAAGAACCTACACAATGGAGCAATAGTTTTACTTCATGACGTAGCTTATGGGAATGAATCCAATCTTTTAATGGCATTAGAAAAAATGCTGCTGTATGGAAAAAGCCTAGGCTATGAGTTTGTAACAGTTCAAGAACTTAAAGCGAATATATTTTAAAATTATAGCGATGAATTTAAAAAGAAAACAATTTTTTGTTGGATTATTTTTGTGTGTGTTTATGGCCAATTCAATAGGAGGACAAGAATTTATTGTAGGAGCGGATCTATCTTTTTTAAAAGAAGCAGAAGATGCAGGTTTTGAATTTAAAGAAAATAACAAGGTAACTTCTGGCTTAGAAATTTTTAAAAGCCACGGCTATACTTGGGTACGTTTGCGTTTGTTTCACAATCCCACAGACTTGCCTAATAATTTAGCATATACAATCGATGCTGCCCAAAAGGCAAAAGATAAGGGCTTCAAAATTTTGCTTAATTTTCATTATTCCGATACTTGGGCAGATCCTTCGCGTCAAAACATACCCAAGGCCTGGGTTGGGAAAACAGCGAAAGCATTAGAACATGAGATACAAGCTTATACAGAAGAAGTACTCACTGCATTTAAAGCTGCTGCTGTCTATCCTGATATGGTTCAAATTGGAAATGAAATTAGCCATGGGATGTTATGGCCTCACGGAAGCTTGCCTGAAAATTGGGATAATTTTGCTTCCTTTATAAAGGCTGGAATCTCTGGGGTTCATGGCAGCGCTAAGGGAGAGGCTTTACCGAAAATTATGATTCATATCGCCAACGGAGGCGATGCGGGTTTTACCAAATATTTTTTTGACTCCCTTCATGCTTATGCACTTGACTACGATATTATAGGGCAATCTTACTACCCCGAATGGCACGGGAATTTGAGTGACTTAGAAAATTGTTTGGATTTTATAGCAACCTCTTATGACAAAGATATTGTACTAGTTGAAACATCTTACCATTTTAAACCTGCTAAGTTTATCGACAAAACAGGGCCTTTTCCTGAAAGTATTGAAGGGCAAAAAAAATTTTTAGAGGCAGTTGCTGCAATCGTTCGAAAAACACCAAATAATAGAGGTAAAGGATTGTTTTGGTGGGAACCTGCAGCTCCGAATAAATCCTTTTCGTACAGTACTTTTTTTGATGAAAATGGTCGAGTCCTTCCTGTAATAGAGGTGTTTGATTGATACAACAACGAACTAATTACTTATGAAACATCATTACACCTATTTTTTGTGTCTTCTCTTCTTTCAAGCTACAATAGCCCAATCTATTGAAGTTTTGTCTTATGGAGAGAATCCACTAGAGATACATCCATTGACAGGTGGGGAATTGGTAATAAACTATACCTATACGAGTGAACCTGATGCGGAAGGCAATCATATTTATATAGGTTTGGAGCTTTTTGATGCTTCTGGTTCATTTTTATCTGTGTTAAGTGGACAAACCCTTCAAAATCAAACTGTAGGGAATGGGCTTGAGGGGTCTGTAACGCTCTTTGTCGGCAGTGTGCATGCATTGACTGAAAATTTACCATCAGGGTATTCCTACAAGGTAAAAGCTATTTTATCTAGAAGTCAATCTTGGGAAGCTATCGCAATAGACTTGTATGATGATTTGATTCTTGTAGATTCTAGTGGTTATGTGTTTAGTATCAATGAAATAGCTAAAGGAGTAGATGTAAGTTGGATGACAGAAATGGAGGATTCTGGTTTTGTATGGAAAGATAAGAGCGGGAATACATCAGAGTTGTTTCCTATATTGAAAGAGTATCAACTCAATGCGGTACGTCTTAGGGTTTGGGTAGCACCATTTAATTCAGAAGCCAATGGTTATTGTTCCATTGAGGATACGGTTGAGAAAGCAAAAATAGCAGCTGCAAACGGTATGGATGTGTTGCTTTCAATTCATTATAGTGATTGGTGGGCAGACCCTGCAAATCAAACAGTACCTGGAGCTTGGGCTGATTTTACTATGGACCAATTGGAGGCAGCGGTCTACAATCATACATTTGATATTTTAGATGCGTTAAAACTAGAAAATAGTATCCCTAAATGGGTGCAGATAGGCAACGAAACAAATAATGGTATGTTGTGGGAACATGGAAAAGCATCCGAAACCAATGGTTTTAAAAACTATGCCACATTTGTAAATGCAGGGATGCGCGCTGTTAAAGATACTAGTGAAGAAATCGGTACTGTTTTGCATTTGGGAGCTGGAACTGATAATGGTTTATGTACCTGGAATATTGATGGCCTTATTGCTAATGGGATGAAAATACAAGACTTAGATGTCATTGGTTTGTCCTTATATCCTAACACAACAAATTGGAAGGAAAGTGTGGATACTCTAACTGAGAATATGTTACAATTGCAAAGAAGTTATGGCAAAGATGTACTTGTAGCTGAGGTAGGCTTTGATGTTTTCAATACACAACTATCGTATCAACTTTTACGGTATTTAATAGAAAAAACAAAATTAGTCAACGCCTTGGGGGTTTTTTATTGGGAACCTATAGCGTATCCAGGTTGGAAGTCTTACTATAAAGGCGCTTGGAATACTGACGGAACTCCAAGCATAGCATTGGAAGCATTTTTTGACAGTTTCTCTACTTACTCAATTCCAAACACAAAAAATAACTTAGAACTTGAATGTACATCCATCGAAACAACTTCAGATAGTTTACTTATGGTATCTAACCATTGTAATCATACTTCTTTTTATGTCTACAATATGCTAGGTATTCAACTTTTTAAAATTAAAAGTGACTACTCGATAATAGCTATAGATATATCTCAGCTTGCACAGGGACTGTATGTCTTAAAATCCAATAATGGTTTTTCTGTGTTTTTTCAGAAAGTAAAAAAATGACAAAATATTCCTGTCGATTCATGTCAAGTCTGTTTTTTAATTTTATTATCCTCTGTATTACTAGTTTATACTACAAGTATTACTAATAAGTAACCTGTATAACTCCTTTATTTAGGGTATAATGCTATTAACTTAATTTGTTTTAAAGTATGTACTATATTTTAGAAAACGCATAACTGCATTTACAACTATAACAGAATACGAACCCCAAAAGCCTAAAAAAATGATGTTAAAACCATTTAAAAATTATTGTTATGAAAAAGTTTTATTTGAACGTTTTGTTTTTAATTTCACAAACTCTTTTTGCACAGTCTATAGAGATTATGTCTTTTGGTGAAAACCCTTTGTTATTAGATGTTAGTAATGGAGGACGAATTACTGTTAGGTTTAAGTATTCTAGTGAGTACGGTGCAACGAGTAATAATATATATGTTGCACTAGAATTACTCAATGGAAACAACGAGCCGGTAGCTACAATTGCTCAGAAGTCTATGGAAAGTCAACAATCAGGGATAGGCATGATAGGTGTCATATCTTTAGAAATAAATGGTGATACGTCGCCTTCAAAGAGCTTGGACACTAACTTTTATTATCAATTAAAAGCGAGTATTCACAAAAGTAGTACATGGGAACAAATTGCTGTCACAGGGTATTGGAATGTACCAAAATTATGTATTGAAGCGGTTGATGAAACAGTACATGATATCGCTATTCACACTAAAATAGATGTCTTAAAAAGCTTAAAGTTATTATCTAAGAATGATGATTTTGGTGTAAGAGCAACTGGCAATGGAACGGTAAGAGTTGAGGTCTTCGACAAATATATTTACGATAGAGTTATGGGAAATCAGTCTTTCTTGTACGGTTTCAAATCAGTAGGAGATACCCATAACATCTATAATAACGAATCATTTGGTTTGATAGACAGAAACAATTGGAATTGCTATCGTGTAGATGATGAAAAAAAATGTTCTTCCTTTTACTCCACAACAAATTTTATAGACGCAGAAAGTAATGATATGCGATTGTTGAAAAAGGCATTGTTCATGAGAAATAAATTTTTGTCACCTAAAAACCCAAGCTTTTCTGCGATAGGTGGTACCCTGGATATTGTTCTAAAGATTACGCTAACTAAGGGGGCATTATTGGATGATATTGAATCGATTAAAATACCAGGGTTAGAAATTTGGCACCCTAAAAACTATTTTAATAGTTTAAATAAAATTGCATTTATAGGAAACTGTGGTTATCAAGGAGAAAGTGGTTCCAAACGTGTTTCAAATTTTATAAGAGATAAAGTGCAACCAGATGTACTCGTTTCCGCTGGTAACGATAGTTATAAACGAGGTGGCGATCCACTTCGCAAAGATGACTTTTATTATAATTCCATGCTTTCCATTGATAAATACCATTCGGTTTTGGGAAATTTAGACTATACCACACCTGAGGGAGAAACCGATTGGCTGGCAATTTTTAGAAGTGGAGTAGCATTGCCTAATATAAATTATAAATATTCAATTGGAGAAATTGATTTCTTTATGTTAAATACAAATAACCGAGGGGGCTTGCATTTGGGGCCTATTACAGACACAGAGGTAGTAAATACTAAAAATTGGTTGATGCATGAATTAAATGCATCTAACAAGAAATATAAAATAGTTGTAGGGCATCATGCTGCCTACCAAAGTGGTCAAAATTCAAATGTTTTAAAGGAATTGAATTTTAAGGAATTGGGCGCGGATATGTATCTGTCAGCAGGAGGTGCATTTTACGAGCGTCACGATGTGGATGGGGTTCCTCATGTAAATGTAGGTTTGGGTGGAATGGATATCGATGAAACGAACCACCTAGAGCAAGACGAATATGTTCCTAACACTCATTATTCAGATAATTTTGGTGTGCTAACCGCAACTGAAACACAACAAAGTTTAAGGTTTGAGTTTGTAAGCATAGAGGGCGATAAAAAAGATGAATTCTATCTGACAGGTTATAGAAATAACTATTACAACAAAAGAGGAGCACCTTTAGAAAACCCAAATGCAGCACTTGACTTATTTTTAGTATTAGGACAATCGAATGCAACGGGAAGATGTCCCGGAAATTTATGTTGGAAATTTGACAAAGGCTTTCCACAGGGAGATGATTTGATACTACAATATCCAAATGAATTAGGAGTACTTGATGAGGTATATTTGTTGAATGATTTGGGAGAATTTGAAGAAGCTACCTATGGTTTTGCTAGGTATTCCTCAGTAGAAAAAATACCCTTTATGGCAGGCTTGGGAATCGGTTGGACATTTGCGAAAACCATAAGCAACACCAGGGGAATCAAAACAGGAATGATCGTGAATTCAAGAGGTGGAACATCCATGGAGAATTGGCAAAAAGAACACAATGTCACTGCGAAAGAACAACAACTATATGGAATGTATTCGTATGGATACGAAGGAGGTAGTCTTTATGAAGAATTTGAAAGACGTGTACATACTACTTTACAAATCTACCCGAATGCAAAACTCAAAGGCGTTTTGTGGTTGCATGGAGAATCAGACGCAACAAATGTAAACAATAACAGTTTAGACTATTCTGCTGAACTTTCCAAATTTATAAATTCATTACGCACTGACTTCAGTCTTCCCAATTTACCCTTTCTAATTGCTGAGGTTACCTACAGAGAACCCGACAGAAAAGAATGGGGCCATACCAAAGTTAATGAGGAGATACATCAGACAGCTAGTGAGAATGACAATGTATATGTCATTTCTGTAGACGGATTGACAACTTTTGATGGAAAACCTGAAAATCACGATATAGGGATACATTGGGATCACGAATCTTACAGAAAGTTGGGAGAGCGTTTTGCAAAAGAATGGTTGGAGAGTAAGCATCATACTTCAAATAGAAATAATACAAAAGAAAATCAAAATAATGCTGATAATTATTTTGAAAATGAACTTGTGAAAATTTATCCGAATCCTTCCGAATCAGGGCAGTTCAAAATTCTCATTGAAAATTTAGTAGTTGGCCCTATCGATATTGCAATTCGAACGGTACAGGGAAATGTATACTATGAAAAAACAGTAGCTCTAGAAAAAGGAACCCAAGAAATTAAAATAAAAGCAGCATTGAAGAAAGGAGTATATTTTTTGGAAGTAAACTCAAATGATCTCAATTCTCAACAAATGATTTTAATCGAATAACGCTAAATATTTCAATAGTATGCTGGTCTTTATAAATTTTTTAAAAATACCTCTGCATTGTTGAGATGTGTCTGTTTTTTTTCTTCTGCCATACGGTTGAAGGTATTGATAAGCATACCGCTTCTTGGATTTTTCTTGAAAAATTCTTGGTGTTTGTTTAAAAAACGCCAGAACAAACCGTCCCAAGTTGCCTGCCATTCTCCTTTTGGGTAATCGCTCATCTTTTTTAAGTAGTTGGAACCAGCTACATAAGGTTTGGTTGCAAAAAATCCACCGTCAGAAAATTGACTCATGCCATATACATTAGGTACCATCACCCAGTCATAAGCATCGATAAATAACTCCATAAACCAACGGTATACCTCGTCGGGATCAAACTCACAGAGCAACATAAAATTACCCAAGACCATCAAACGTTCTATATGATGGCAATATCCGGTTTGTAAGGTTTTTTTGATGACACTGTCTATAGGGACAATTCCAGTCGTACCATCGTAAAAGCTTTGAGGGATCTTTTTGTCAAAACCAAAAAAGTTCGTCGTTCTTGAAATATTCCCCTTACAGTGGTACATGCCACGAATGAATTCTCTCCAACCTATAATTTGTCTCACAAAACCCTCTGTAGAATTGATAGGTACATTCTCTTTCTCAGCAAATTCCAACGCTTTTTCGACCACGTATTGTGGTAATAACAAGCCGCTGTTCATCAGTGGAGAGAGGATGCTATGGTTGAGTATCAATTCTTCCTTTACGATAGCGTCTTCATAAGCACCAAATTCGTGAAAACGGTAAACTAAAAACTGTTCAAACCATTCGAGTGAATCTTTATGTGTCGTCGGATATATAGGAGTAGCTCCTACGGAACCTAGATTATTTGGGAAATGCGTGGCAACATAGTCAACAGCTTCTTTCCATTCAGCACTTGCATCAGGAAAGAACACTACTGGAGGTGTTTTTCCTTTGGGATATTTTTTACGATTCTCTATGTCAAAAGTCCATTTCCCTCCCTGTGGACTTCCATCTTCTTCTAGAAGTACATTCCATTTCTTACGCTGTTGTTTGTAGAAAGTAGTTTGGAAAAATGATTTTTTATCTTTTTTGAAAAATGAACTTAAATCCTCTACTGTCGACAAAAATGAAGGGTTTTCGTAACGAATAAATGAGGCTTTAAAGCCATCTTGTCCCTTGTTAATTCTGCGTGACAACCACTCGTCTGTAGGATCTATATAGTGTATACAAATTTCAGTATCCTCTTGTTTAAGTGTATCTAATAAGTTTCTTATGTCTGAATCTGTACTTGTACTCTCTATGTACATTACTTCAAAGCCTTTTGAGATGAGTAACGCCTCATAGGTCTTCATGCTAGCCCTGTGAAAAGCAATTTTTTGTTTGTGATAATTGAACTCTTTGAAAAATAAGAATTCTTCCACCAAATAGATTTTTGTGACTTCCTTGGCAAATGGTACTGTTTCTACTAATTGGTTTGGAAAAAGGATCCCTATGTTTGAATTCATATTGTTTTATTTATTTCTTCTACATTTTTCACTACAATACTTTACCGTCTCCCAATTTTTTTCCCATTTTTTCCTCCAAGAAAAGGGAAGGCCACAAACGGGGCATATTTTTTGAGGCAAATTCGGCTTTTTATGCGCCATATTTGAGTTCTTTTTTGCATTTTTTCCAAAAACCAAAAAAAGAAGGGAAATAGCCTTTCACAGCAAACATCCACGTTCTCGATTCCTCGTTACCGCTATAGTGTTTGTTGGTAGGATGTTCTTTGTAAATCAGATTTTCGCTTGGAATTAGCGCATTCAATGCATCAAATTCTCCAACAAATACCTGAATATTTTTAATATTTTTAGAAAGTGCCAACACAAAATCAACTGCTTGTTGACTTACTGGGTATTTCTCAAATAAAGAGGGCTCTAATAATAGTACTCTTTGTATGGTTGCATCCTTGTACCAATAAGGGTCAAGATTGTAATAGTTATAAATCAAGGTTTTTTGGGTTGCATCTAATACTGGTTTTTCCAAGATAGGAAGCACTGTGGTCATTGAGAATCTTTCTGTACTTTTAAGAACTTCGGGTATTTCAAGGGTTTCAAAAGCACTGTAGTCTATATCTAAAAAGGTGTCTTTTTGTTTGCTGTTAAAATACTTGTTGATATTGTCTTGATTGGCCACGTATTTTTTATTGGCATTGCTACCAGCTACCCATTGCCAACTCAAATGATTACTTGCCAAGTCTCCGTCTAATAAATGACTGTACAACCATTTTGCAGGAGTCGACCAATGACATTTGGCGATATTGCAACAAATGGCAGCCACATACATACGCATATGGTTGTGCATATAGCCTGTATCGTACAATTCTCTAATGGCTTTATCAATAGCTTCTACACCTGTTTTTGCAGCAACTATAGCGGTAGGTAATTCATGGTTTTCGACTTCGCTTTGCGGTCTTTTTAGGTCGCTAAATATAGCATCTTCCTTGGCAATCCACGCTTGTTGCCAATAATCTCTCCAAGCGAGTTCTTGGAGTAGTTTTTCAGTTTTGTAAGCAGGGATATCCAAGCTTTGAATGTGTTGCATCACTTGCTTAGTAGAAAGTACCCCTCTAGATATATAAGGGCTTAATTTTGTAACGGCTCCCTTTTCAAAGTTTCTAGTTTTTCCGTAGGCGACAGGATCAATAGCCCTGATTTTTTTTTCTATGTCAGCGAGTGTTGTTTCAAACATATTATCTTTTAGATATTTTATTGTTTGATATGGCTCGTTGTCGTGTACATTTGAAGCGATCTATTTCAGAACTTCTTTTTTGTGTGTGTTTTTGACTCGTACCACTATGAACACGTTTACGCCACAATTTAAAAGAGTTTAACTTGAGCTCTCGTCGCATTATTTTGATGACTTCCGCTTCAGGGAGACCAAATTGAAATTTGATGGCTTCGAAAGGAGTACGATCCTCCCAAGCCATTTCAATGATGCGGTCTAATTGTCTCTCGTCAAAATTGTGCTTGTGTGTCAAAGTTTGCATAGTGCCTATTTTTAATGTTGTAAAAATACGACTTTTTCAAACCAAGTTCAATCAATGCTTATTTTTTTGCTTGCCTATTTTTTTTCTGAAGACGTCGCAACACTTTTTTATTGAATTCTATTTCGCTTAAATACAACTGTAAGATTTGTTGTGGAGACAGCACCTTCTGTATTTTTTCAAAATAATTCAATTTATTTTGAAGGCGTTGTTTTTCTATTTCTAAAAAGTCTTTAGAAATACTCTTCGCATCTTTGTCACTTATTTGAGCAACACTGCTAAAGGAATTTATTTTTTCTTTTATTTTATTTACTTCCGTAAAACGATACAATTTGGAACTCTCTTGATAGGCATTGTAAATAGGCCAAAAGACTTGAGCCGTTTCAGGGGAAAGATCTAGGGCTTCGGAAATATAATTTACTTTCAAGGTTTTGATCTTTGAAAAACTATTCTTTTTTTGAGCTGACACGAAAGATATTCCTAGAAAGAATATAAGAATGTATGTATTGAGTTTCTGCTTCATAATTGCTATGCTTTAGTATAATAATTCCGTATCCACGGTATCTAAATAATTGTCTAAATCTTCATCACTAATCTCGTCATACATAAAGGTACTACTAACATCTAATTCTGGGTCTATGCTGGCGATAGTATAGCTGTCAATTTCCATATTACCTGCAAGTATCCATGCATTTAGTTCGTTTTCAGAGATAGTTTCTATACTGTTTTTTTCTTCATTAGACCCTTGTTGAATGCCTACATACAAAAGAAAAGCGGCGGCAATACTTGTACTGAACCCAACAATTAATTTTCGTACTTTAACTTTTGATTTACTTAATGTAAGGTTTGAGGATTCTTTAGAAGCAAATGAGTGCATCAGTTTTTCATCAAAACCTTCAAAGTATTTTGAAGGAGTTTTGAATGGGTTCTGCTGTAAATTTAGAGGTACATCATGAACTTCACTTTTTACAGGTATTACCTTATCATCAAATTCTTCGAAATAGTTGTCAGGAACAGAAAAACCACTTTTTTTAGGGATGTTTTCATTATCGATATTATGGAAAAGAGTTTCTTCAAAATTTTCAAAATATCCTTTTGGAGTTTTGAAATTTTGACGACTTCCCAAGAGATCTCTCAGTCCTTGCTCATCTTGTCTTTCCTCGTTGTCCATGTTTCTATGACTTTGATTTTTCTGAATGGTTTAATGTGCTTCTATAATTTTTTTAATTTTTTTGACAGCATGAAAATAAGAGGCTTTCAATGCTCCGACAGAAGTACCTAATATTTCAGAAATTTCGTCGTATTTTAGATTGTCAAAATATTTCATATTGAAAACCATACGTTGTTTTTCTGGAAGTTCTAACAATGCTTTTTGTAAAATCAGTTGAATCTCATCACCATCGTACAAAACATCGTCTTGAAGACTTTGTAGTTTGTTGAATTGATATTCTTCATTGGTCAATTGCAACTGTTTAGACCGCTTGTTTATAAAGGTTATGGCCTCATTGGTTGCGATGCGATACATCCATGAAAAAAGTTTTGAATCTCCCTTGAAATTATCAATGCCTTTGTGAATTTTGATAAAAGTATTTTGTAATACATCATCGGAGTCTTCATGGGACAGTAGTATTTTACGTAAATGCCAATACAACCGCTCTTTGTAGGTACTCACCAAAACCCTAAAAGCCTTTTCTTTGGTTTTAGGGTCTGTGAGTTGTTGTAAGAACAGTTTTTCGTCAATCAATTTGTACGTTTATTTTTTTTGTTTTTTGGTTGCATAACCAAAAAGACGTCTGTTGATGATCAATTCTGAGATTCCTTCTGGAAGCATCTCTTCCCAGCCAGCTTCTGACCTTGTAATCATGTCTAGAATTTTTCTTGAGAATACTTCTAGTATTTTAGGATCGTATTCTTTGATATCAATCAGTTTTCCATTGTATTTAAAGAACTTGTACAGTTCTTTCATTCTAGGATGTACTGTAAGGGTATCACTTGTGATGATTTTGTCATTTTTCATATCCTTTAAAGGATACATATATATTTTTAAATCTTTGAAGAATAGTTTCCCAAAGGCTTCTAATATACCACCACTTAAGTTTCTGTAGTATTGTTCGTCAAAGATATTCACCAAACTTTCAACTCCCATGGCCAATGCCATTCTTGCTTTGGTAAATTCATTGAAGTATTCTACCAGTTTATAGTACTCTTGGAAGTTGGTGATCATTACGTTTTGTCCCAATGAACACAATAATTCTGCTCTATCTAAAAAGTCACGTTCGTTGATTTTTCCTTCCGAACGTAAATTTGCCAAAGTAATCTCAAAAATAATTTCTGTATTTTCTTTGTCTACTTTATTTTCATTAAAAAATAGTTTTTTAGAGTTTTCATACATGTCCATGTTTACTTTCGTAACAGGTCTAAAACTACCTCTCAATGCGAGTATATTCTTTTTGTAAAGTACTTGCGCCGGCAATCTATTTCTACCACTAGAGTCAAACATAACGGCATTTGTCATGCCATTTTTCACCAGTTGCAAACTCATCAAACGGTTGTCTACATACATAAATCGTGGTCCTGAAAAATTGATCATGTCAATTTCTAACTGGTCTTGTTGTAGGTTGTCGTAGAGAGATGCAAGTAACTCCTTAGGGTTGTCATTCATATAAAATGCACCATAAATCAAGTTTACACCCAATTTACCAAGTGTTTCTTGCTGAAGGGTCGCATCTGTTTCTTTAAAACGCAAATGCAAAACAATCTCATTGTAATCTTCTAATGGGTCTAGTTGAAAACGAATTCCTACCCATCCATGACCTTTAAATTTTTTAGCAAAATCAATAGTTGCAACGGTATTGGCATAACTAAAGAAAAATTTGTCTGGATGTTTAGATCGATCCAATCGCTCTTCCATCAATTCAATTTCATGACGTAACATTTTCTTCAAACGTGTTTCTGTTACATACCTACGATCTTCTTCAATACCGTAAATAGCATCAGAAAAGTCTTTGTCATAAGCACTCATCGCTTTGGCAATGGTTCCAGAGGCTCCACCAGATCTAAAAAAATTACGAACAGTTTCTTGACCTGCTCCAATTTCAGAGAAGGTACCATAGATGTTTTGGTTTAAATTGATTCTTAGTGATTTTCCTTTTATAGTTGGAATGTTACTAATTTCTTTATCACCTTTTAAAGTTACAGCCATTTATATAATAAATATTAGTGTTGTGTGTAAAACAAATGTACTAAATTAGACAAACTTTTGATAAATATAATCTTATTTTTGTCTTAACAATTGATGCTAAATTATAAAATTTTATGACAGGTTCCACTATTACATTAACTTTCTTAGGAACGGGAACTTCACAAGGTGTTCCGATGCTTCTTTCCGATGAGCCTGTCAATAAATCTGAAGATAAAAAAGACAAAAGATTACGTTCGTCTGTCCTTATTTCTTGGAATAACAGTTCTTTTCTAATTGACTGTGGACCTGATTTTAGGTACCAAGCTTTGAGAGCTGAGATAAAAAAAATTGATGGTATTTTATTCACCCACGAACACTCAGATCACATAGCTGGATTGGATGATATCAGACCCTTTTGTTATCAAAATGGTCCTATGAATGTCTTTGCAGACAATCGTGTAATGGCCTCCTTAGAACAACGTTATGCCTATATTTTTGAAACAGAAAACAGGTATCCTGGTGCGGCACAAGTCGTTCCAAACATCTTGGATAAAACTACCTTTGAATTGCATGGGCTAGCGGTGCAACCCATCCAAATATTACATGGAAAATTGCCAATATTAGGATATAGATTTGGTACGATAGCTTATTTGACTGACGTAAAACATGTGGAAGAGTCCGAGCGAAATAAACTTAGAAATTTGGAAGTACTAGTGGTAAGTGCACTGAGAATAGATACGCATCCAACCCACTTTAACCTTGAAGAAGCACTTGCTTTTATTGCTGAAATTCAACCTCAAAAAGCCTATTTGACACATATCAGCCACCGTTTGGGATTTCACGAAGAAATTAGCAGACAATTACCGGACAATGTATTTTTAAGTTATGATGGTCTGGAGGTTCAAGCCAAATTGTAGTACTATTATTTACAAACGCTCTTCAATCCAGGCTTTGAAATCGTAAAAATTTTGAGGGTGTACACCATGACCTACAGGGTATTCTTTGTAGCTGTGTTCAATAGCGTGTTCTTTAAAGAAAGCAGGTGCTTTTCGTGCCCATTCTACGGGTATTACTTGGTCTACACTCCCATGAGAGATAAAATATTCAGTAGTGCCAGCTTCCATGTTTTTAGGAATCAATTCTTCATTTAAGTAACCACTCAGTGCAATTACGTGTTGTATGTTTTGAGTCTTAAGTGACAGAGCATAACTCAATATAGCGCCTTGACTGAATCCTAATACAAAGACTTTTTCTGGGTTTATATTTTTAGATGCAATACACTCTTCGACAAAGGCTTCAATTTTTTCTAAAGAAACACGTGCTTCGTCCAAATCTGAAAATTTATTCTGGTCTGCATCGAAATTGATACTGTACCAGGCAAAACTCTGTCCTCCAAGGTTGTGAGGAGCCTGTAGACTAATGATGTGCATTGTGTCAGGTAATTCTTCAGCAAATGAATACAAATCCATTTCGTTACTTCCATAACCATGTAATAAAATTAAAAGTGGGGCAGGTGCGTCACTCAATTTCGTAGGAAGTCTTTCTATATATTCTAAGGTAGTGTCCATTATGTAAAGCGTTGAAGAGCTGTTTTTAATTTAAGATCAATTGATTGTTTGCGTAAATACCATACACGTTACCGAGTACTTCTTTGTTTTCAAAAATAGCATTTCTAGAACTCGATAAAATATTTTTCTCTGTAAAAATACTTTTTCCTGAAGTGCTAAAAAGGGAGATAGCTACAGGTTGATTGGTGTCTATGCTCGAAGACGCTAAGCCAAAAACAGCTCTGGCTTTATCGGTTATACAATCCACAATCGTTTCTGTATCCAATACATTTTCTAAACTAGGGTAGAGACTTTCCAATCCAATTGTTCCGAAGTTTGCATTGCTAAACTCGACTTTTTTATTTTCGATGTCTATTGGGTTATGGTCAGACGTAATACAATCTATAGTGCCGTCTTTTACCCCCTCTATCAATGCCTGTCTGTCCTCTTCTGTGCGCAATGGTGGCATTACTTTAAAATTAGCATTAAAATCATTCAATTCAGCATCTGTCAAGTTGAGATGGTGTGCTGTAACACTACAAGTGACCCGTAGGTTTTTTTGTTTTGCCTCGCGAATCAGAGCTACTGATTTTTTAGTGCTTATCGTTGGTATGTGAAGTTTTCCTCCTGTATATTCTAGGATACATAAATCACGAGTTATTTGAAGCTCTTCTGCAAGATTTGGAATACCTTTCAGACCTAAAAGGGTACTCTGTATGCCTTCGTTTGCGATGCCTCCTCCAGCAATTTTTTTGTTATGAGGAAAACTCAGGACCAAACCATCAAAATTTTGAGCGTATAGAAGTGCAACCTTCATCATGTTTTCACTTGTCATTGGCTTGTTATAATCTCCAAAAGCAATGGCACCTGCTTTTTGCATGTCGTACAATTCTGCCATTTCTTCTCCCTTGGATTGTTGTGTTAGGCTTGCAATAGGGTGCAGTTTTGTCGCTTTACCGATAGCTTCACCTTTGACAAATGATACACTTGGTTTTGAATCTATAAAAGGCAAAGTATTTGAATTGACTGCAACTTCTGTAAAACCAGATTTTGCAGCAACCTCTAATCCCTTAGCGATGGTTTCTCTTTCCTCATAGCCAGGTTCCCCAAAAGAAACACTACTATCAAACCACCCTTTAGAAACGTGTAGATTCTCGAGTTCAATTTCCTTGCAATCTTCTGGACATACAATATGGTCTGCTATTTCTACGAATAGATTGTTTTCAATAAGCAGGTCCTTTTGTTGCTTGTGAAATGGACTAGTCTTATCTAGTATAGTGGCAGCTTTTAGTAAGATTTTCATGATGGAGTTGGAATTAAAAATAGAGACATATGATCAGCACGCATCTTGACTACGATGTGTGAAAAATAAACAGATGTGAAAATGTAAAAAAAAGTAAATAGTTGCAAGGCTCGCACTATTAGCGAGCTTAAAAAGTAAAAAGATAGATACTTTAACTGCATAAAAATTTAAGATTTTTCAAAGATACATAAAGAATTTTAATTGCAGTAGTTTTCTAAAATGCCTTTTGCATATTTAGAAGCAATAGCTGCTGTGAATTTTGGAAAATCTATTGGAGCTGCTTCGTTGGCTGCATCAGATATAATACGAACTACAGAAAAAGGGATTGTGTACTCATAACAAACTTGAGCTACTGCAGCACCTTCCATTTCTACACAAAGTGCTTTTGGGATTAGTGCTTTGAGTGCTTTTATTCTTTCTTTGGAAGCTATAAATTGATCTCCACTCAAAATACACCCCTTGTGAATTGTACTTTGTTGAATGTCAAATACTTGTAAATCTTTTGGATGTACGTGTTTTTCAATATTTTTTGTGAAATCAGTCACAGCTTTGTGAAGTGATGCGTTCTGATTCGTTTCAAAATAGGATTTTCCTAACAGGGGAATTTCAAAACGGTCAAAAAGTGGGCTAGTATCCATATCGTGTTGAAGCAATTCTGTTGCGATTACAACATCTCCGACTACTACAGAAGGATCAATAGAGCCAGCTACTCCTGTAAAAATTATTTCATCGATAGGGTAATCATTGATGATTTGAGTTGTGGTGGCTGCAGCTGCCACTTTTCCAATACGAGAATATACAACGGTTACGGTATGATTGTTAAAAAGTCCCGTATGATAGGTTCGCTTTCCCTTTTCAATTGTTTCTGTGTTTTTAAGTGCTGTAACAAGGGTAAACACTTCTTCTTGCATGGCACTGATAATTCCTAGGTGCATGGTGTAATATTTAGATGGCGATTGTCACTATTGTATGTCTATATGCGCTTCTTTTTCCTCAATTAAATTGCCATCCTTCATTCTCAAGGTTCTATCTGACATAGCAGCAAGTTTGTTGTTGTGTGTAATGATAACAAAAGTTTGCCCCAGTTCATCTCTCAATTTCAGGAATAAATTATGTAAGTTTTCTGCAGATTTAGAATCTAAATTCCCACTAGGCTCGTCTGCAAAAATCACAGATGGATCATTGATCAAGGCTCTTGCAACTGCAACTCTCTGTTGCTCTCCACCTGACAATTCATTGGGCTTGTGATGTAATCTACTGCTAAGTCCTAGAAACCCCAATAGCTTTTCTGCTTTCTCCTCACTTTCTTTTTTGCCTTTTTTGGCAATAAAAGCAGGAATACAAACATTTTCAATGGCTGTAAATTCAGGTAATAATTGGTGAAACTGAAAAATAAAACCAATATTTTCATTCCTAAATTTAGACAAGGTACTATCGGAGATATTTTGAAGCTGTGTGCCGTTTATCTCTAGCTTGTAGTTTTTGTTTTTACTAGGTTTGTCGAGGGTGCCTAAAATTTGCAATAGTGTAGTTTTTCCCGATCCTGATGGACCAATAATAGAAATTACTTCCCCTTTTTCTATGTGTAAATTTACCCCTTTTAGGACTTCTAAATCACCGTAGAATTTATGAATGTTTTGTGCTTTGATCATTTTGTTTACTTGAGTTCCAAAATTAGAAAAAAATAATGCAATAAAATGTCTGAATGTATGCTTTCTCAATAATAATCTGTAATTAGTTTGAGAGAAATCATAAAAAGTTGATTTTTTTTTCAAAAAAGGGACTATTCTCAAATGGATTGCTATTTTTGTGTAGATTTTTTATTTTTTTAAAAAGAACTTATACATGAACTTACACGAATATCAAGGAAAAGAAATTTTAAATAGTTTTGGTGTTAGAATTCAACGAGGAATCGTTGCACAAACTCCAGAGGAGGCTGTAACTGCAGCGAAAGAATTGACAGCACAAACAGGTACAAGTTGGTACGTAGTGAAAGCACAAGTTCATGCAGGTGGACGAGGTAAAGGTGGTGGTGTAAAATTGGCGAAAAACCTAGACGAAGTAAAGTCGATTGCTGATGATATCTTAGGAATGATGTTGGTAACACCGCAAACTTCTGCTGAAGGAAAATTGGTAAACCAAGTATTGATTGCTGAGGATGTTTATTACCCAGGAGATAGTGAGCCAGAAGAATTTTATATTTCAGTTTTGTTGAACAGAGCTACGGGTAGAAATATGGTTATGTATTCTACTGAAGGTGGTATGGATATTGAAACTGTTGCCGAAGAAACACCACATTTAATATTTACGGAAGAAATTGATCCTACTTTAGGAATCTTACCTTTTCAAGCACGTAAAATTGCTTTCAACCTCGGTTTGAAAGGAAATGCATTGAAAGAAATGATCAAGTTTGTCACTGCTTTGTATACAGCTTACGATAAATCAGATTCTTCTATGTTTGAAATCAACCCTGTGTTGAAAACATCAGACGATAAAATAATGGCTGTTGATGCCAAAGTAACTTTAGACGAAAACGCTTTGTACCGTCACAAGGATTATGTTGAATTGCGTGATATTCGCGAAGAAAACCCAATCGAGGTAGAGGCGAAGGCTGCTGGATTGAACTATGTGGATCTAGATGGAAATGTAGGTTGTATGGTAAACGGAGCTGGTTTGGCAATGGGAACTATGGACTTGATCAAGCAAGCTGGTGGTGATCCTGCAAACTTTTTGGATGTAGGTGGTACTGCAGATGCAAAACGTGTTGAGACTGCTTTTAGAATTATCCTTAAGGATACCAATGTAAAAGCTATTTTGGTAAATATCTTTGGAGGTATTGTACGTTGTGATAGAGTAGCTCAAGGAGTTGTGGATGCTTACACTAACATGGGAGATGCGATCAATGTTCCAATTATTGTACGTTTGCAAGGAACCAACGCAATTGAAGCGAAAGAGTTGATTGACAATAGTGGTATGGAAATTATTTCGGCAACTGAATTTCAAGAAGCTGCAGATAAAGTACAAGAAGTATTGAGCTAATCAATTTTATACGATACAAAAAGCCGCTTTTCAAGTTGAAAAGCGGCTTTTTTTTATTAATTTGAAAAGGTGTTGTTTTCTTTTAAAAGACCATGTATGAGGGCATACTGAAGTAGTATAATCGTCTTTGCATCTTTTATTTTACCGGTATTTAGTAATTCTATAGCCTTTGTAAACGGGATTTCTAGGACTTCTATATCCTCCTGTTCTTCACGCAGTCCTCCGCCATTATTGATTTTCATCGCATCAGTATATTCCGCAATAAAATAGTGTATTTGTTCAGTTACAGCGCCAGGAGTCATATAAGCTTCTAGTATCTTGTTTACTTTTTCGACTCGAATACCTGTTTCCTCCTCAATTTCCTTTTTGATACAGGTTTCAGGATCGTCGTTGTCTAGAAGGCCTGCACAGGCTTCTATCAAAAAACCAGATGCATTACCATTTAGATAACTCGGCAATCGAAATTGACGTATCAAAACAATATTTTGAGTAGTTCTGTTGAACATAAATACTGCTGCGCCATTGCCTCTGTCATAGGATTCACGAATTTGAGATTCCCAAGTACCATCACTTCGCAAATAATCAAAGCTGATTTTGTTCAAATGATACCAATTGTCTGAAAGAACTTCTACTTCTGTGATTTTAACACGTTTTTTAGAATCCATTTTTTTTCTTGTTAAAAGCAATTACTTTTTGAGTATACTTTGTTTTTGTATCATGACAATCTTGGAAAATACCACAGGAAACCCCTGGTTTCGCAAGTAGTTTATCGCTCGTTTTTTTCATGAGTTTTTCAATGTCAGGTGACAAATATTTCATAAGAATTCTATTTTAAAGTAAATTTACATAAAATTTATCTTCCGTGTTTTTTGTGCTTTATATTCATTAAAATTAACGCTTTTTGACGATTTTCATTTTATATTTGTAATAAATCATTTTTCATGAAGATAGTTTTGTTTTCCGATATTCATTCGAATTTACCTGCATGGGATTCTTTTGTTGAGGACTTAGAAAAAGTACAGCCCGATAGTATGTATTGTTTGGGAGATTTGGTAGGGTATAATATCTGGCCCAATGAAGTTGTAAACTCTATACGTAGTATGCGGATTCCTTGCATTGCAGGAAACCACGATGCGGTTATAGGGATACCGACAGACAAAGCTTCAGGTAAGTATACAAACGCTGTTATAGGTACTTCAGAAAAAGCATATTTACAGTCTTTACCCGCTCATATAAAGCTTGATTTTCATTTTGAAAAAGGACCTTTGTCGGTTTTGCTAGTCCATGGAAGTCCAAAAAAAAATACTGAATACTTAAGAGAAACTACAGAAGACGACTATTTACTCTCTTTAATGGAGGAATCCGCTGTAGATATCTTGTGTTTTGGACATACACACCAGCAGTTTCACAAAGTACTAAAAGGAAATGATGGTCGCTACAAACATTGTATTAATTTAGGTTCTTTGGGGAAGCCTAAAGATGGAGACCCCAGAGGGTGTTATGCTGTATTGGATTTTGATGCGCATACCAATTTATTTGAGAAAAACGGGGTTTCTGTTACTTTTAATAGGGTAACCTATGATGTTGAAAGAGCTGCAACTGCAATTGAGTCTAGTGAATTGCCCAATATTTTTGCTGAGGCTTTACGTATCGCTACATAACAAAATATTGATTTTTACACCACATATTTTTTGAGTGAATTGCTAAATTAATCACAATACGAACTATTTATTGAATAATTTCTTATCAAATAACAAGTATTCTTACCGTGTATTCGATTGCATACGTACAGTACCCATTGAAGCTTGGAACATCGCAACTACTCAAGCTAGTTTGTACCTCTCTTACAGGTATTTGTGTGCCTATCAAGATAGTATGTTTGCTTCGACTGAATTTAGGTATGTATTGTTTTACGATACAAATGGGGTAGCTGTTGCCGCTTTTGTCTTTCAAAAGTTGCGATTTCCACTACATGAACTCCTTCAGAAAAAAATTACTTCAAAGCCACTCGTTTTTATAGCTTCACGTTTAGCTCCTTCAAAAGAGGTGTCCTTTTTGATGTGTGGCAATTTGTTCATCTCTGGTGAAACTGGTTTTGCTCATCATAGTTCCATAGCAAAAAAGACCACTCTTTCTTTAATTGATAGCTTAGTCGAAAATCCTCAGAGGACAAATATTTTTAAGACATCATTTTCTTTTGTTGTATTCAAAGAATTTTGGCCTTCATCATCTACTATTTTCTCCACACTTAAAAAATACAACTATCAGAAGTTTGCAATAGATAAAAACATGTTGATTACACTCCCTTCTGAATGGAATAGTGTTGAAGACTATATGCTCTCTATGAAAACTAAATACAGAACACGTGCTAAAAGTGTTTTAAAAAAAGCAGCAGAAATTCATAGTAGAAATTTCAATAGTCAAGAAATTGAAAAATATTTACCTGAAATTGAATTGCTGTACCACAATGTACTTGAGAAGTCTAATTACAATCTAGGTGTATTGAAAGCCAATACTTTTTTGAATTTTAAAAAAGAGCTTCAGGAACAGTTTGTGTTTACAGGTTATTTTTACCAATCAAAATTGATTGGATTTAGTGCAGTTTTTATAGATACTTGTTTTTTAGATGCTAATTTTATCGGTGTCAATTACGACTTTGTGGCCTCTCATAAATTATACCAACGCATCCTCTACGATTTTATTGGTTTTGCGATAGATACTGGAAGTAAAGAGTTGCGGTTGGGAAGAACGGCAGAAACCATTAAAAGTGGCGTGGGAGCTGTTCCTGTTTCTATGTATTTATTTGCCAAACATAGCAATAGATTCAAAAACTTTTTATTGAAGTTTGTATTGCTTTATATCACTCCTGAAATGCCTCAAATAAGAAAACCTTTTAAAAAGAACGAATGGATTCATTGACTCAAATAGTGCTAGGTGCAGCTGTAGGAGAAGCTGTATTAGGTAGAAAAGTTGGAAACAAGGCTATACTATGGGGTGCTATTGCTGGAACTATACCTGATTTAGATGTTGTTTTTTCTTTGTTTTATGACAAAGTTACAGCCAATGAATTACACAGAGGTTTTTCACACTCTATTGTATTTTGTGTATTGGTAGCACCTGTCTTGGGAAGACTTGTTTTTCGATTGTATAAAAATAAAGAAGCAACGTTTAAGGAATGGACGCAATTGTTCTTTCTCTCTCTAGTAACACATCCTCTCTTAGATGCACATACAACTTGGGGAACTCAATTGTTTTGGCCTTTGCCTCTAAAACTTTCCTATAAAAACATCTTCGTCATAGATCCGTTATATACGCTTCCTTTTTTGATTTTTTTAGTGACTGCTATGTGTTACAAACGCGAAAGTACGAAAAGAAAGCGTTTGAATTTGATAGGATTGTATGTGAGTAGCGGCTATATGTTACTCACCTTGTTAGCAAAAGCATATACGTACACCATTTTTAAAAATAGTTTGGAAAACCAGCAAATAGCCTATACAGAAATTCAAACCAAGCCCACTCCTTTAAATGCTGTTTTGTGGACTGCCAATGTTGCTACGGAGACTTCTTATTTAATTGGTTACTACTCTTTTTTCGACAGTTCCAAAGATGTAGCTTACGCGGAATTTCCAAAAAATATACATCTGTTAGGAGCTTGGGAAAATGCACCTGTGGTAAAACGCCTACAGCAGATGTCTCAAGGTTGGTATACTATCAGCCAGAAAGAAGGAAAACTTTATTTTAACGATTTACGCTTCGGATTGATGGGGGTTTCTCTTTCTGACGATCGTTTTGTTTTTTCCTATGAACTCTTCGAAGAAAACGGGATACTTAAAGCTAAAGAAAGGGTAAAAAGACCTGCTGATGTAAAGCCTTTGCTGCAAAATTTGTGGATGCGGATATTAGGATTGTAATTTGTTTTTGCAGCTTTGTAATATTGAACTCTCATTTATTAATTTGTGATAACAACTTTAAAATATAATTAAAACACACTAAAAAGTTTTTTTTTAACTATTATTGTGGTTATACATTTAATGGCATATCAATATGTTATTTAGGTGTTTATTTGCTTGACACCTCCTCTTTTTATTTCGATTTTATGAATCTTTAAAAAGTAGTTATGAAAAAAAGTGTCTGGTTTTGTACCATTATTTTTATGTTTTGTTTGCTATTGTTTTCCTGTACCAAATCAGAAGACACTAATTTTGTTTGCAGCAACGATCCTGAGTTGCTTACTAATGAAGCTACTGATATTACTGATACAACAGCTTCTGTTTCTGGTATTATATCCACTTGTGAAAGCAGTGTCAGTTCACAAGGATTCGTGTTCGCTACACATGAATTGCCAGAAATCTCTGATGCATTTATAAAAGTATCAGGCGAAGAAATATCGAAAGATATCCAAGGTTTGTATCAGAATACAACCTACTATTTAAGAACTTTTTTAACCAATACAGAAGGGTTTACTTATTATGGAAACCAAAGTACGTTTAAGACAGGAGTGGGGCAGTTAGTTATTAGTACTATTCCTGTTGAAAATACAGTTTCAAATTTTATTGTTAGTAGTGGTGGAGTTATTGTCGAAGATGGAGGAGGTGAAATTCTCAGTAGAGGAGTTTGTTGGAGTTTGAAAGAGCAACCAACAACGGATGACTATTTTACTTTTGAAGAGGGGGAATCAGCTACTTTTGAAAGTTTGCTGACAGATCTTATTGATGGTGAAACTTATTATGTAAGAGCATATGCAAGCAATGAGTTGGGTGTTTTTTATGGCAATGAAATTGAATTTACATACAATACAATTCTTTATTTGGATGAAAACGGTATTACGCTCAAAGCTCATGAAGACGCAATAGTAGGGCAACAATACGAGTTTGATGGAAACTTATATACAGTCGTTGATAATTTATTGTTACAAATTTTATCAGGCAATGATGTGAACCTTTCTTTAGTGGTTACTTCTAAAGTAACTTCGATGAGTGATTTATTCAATTACGATTCAAATTTTAATGATAACATTGAATCTTGGGATGTAAGTAATGTAACTGACATGAGTTTTATGTTTTGGAACACATCTAGTTTTAATCAAGATATCAGCGCATGGAATGTGAGTAATGTTACTGATATGTCCTATATGTTTTATGCTGCCTCTAGTTTCAATCAAGACTTAAGTAGTTGGGATGTGTCACGAGTTATTCATTACTATGGTTTTGATTTTGACACCTATGATTGGGAGAAATCAAAGCCATCATTCTAAAAACTGTCAACCACTTTTTCTAGTTTTAAGAACTAAAAAAAGCCGTCAAGTGACGGCTTTTTTAGTGATATTAGAAGGTTTTATTTCTTCTTGTTTTTTGATTTTTGTTGAGCAGCTTGTTGTGCTTGCGCTTGTTTCATTGCATCGTCCATACGTTCTCTGAACTTGCTCTTTTTCTTTTCAGGACGTTTTTTGTTTTCCTCAATTTGCGCTAAAATTTTCTTTTCATCAATGATAAAGTTTTTGATTACAAACATGATGGTTAAAGTCAATACGTTGGATATAAAGTAATACAAACTCAAACCAGCACCATAGCTATTAAAGAAAACCAACATCATTAATGGAGAAAAATACATCATCATTTTCATCATTTTCTGCATGTCTGGCATCCCTTCTTGTGTAGGAGGTTGCATATTCATTTGCTGACTTTGACTCATACGCATGTAAAAGAAAATAGCAATAGAAGCCAAAATAGGAAATAAACTGATATGGTCACCATACAATGGAATGTTGAATGGTAATTTGTAAATAGAGTCATAAGAAGATAAATCGTCTGCCCACAAGAACCCTTGTTGTCTTAGGTCCAAAGCACTTGGAAAAAAACGGAACAAGGCAAAGAATACAGGCATTTGTAACAAGGCAGGAATACATCCTGCAAGCATGCTAACCCCAGCTTTTCTCTGAAGTGCCATCGTTTCTTGTTGGCGCTTCATGGCATTGTCTTTTCCTGGGAACTTGTCATTGATTTCATTCATCTCAGGACGCAATACTTTCATCTTCGCACTTGAAAGGTATGACTTGTATACCAATGGAGACATAAACAAACGTACTACAATTGTCATCAAAATGATAATCAAACCATAGTTACCAATAAAAGAACCCAATAGTCCGAATAAAGGGATAAATGCGTATTTGTTGATCCATCCAAAGATACCCCATCCCAAATCTACGATCGTCTCGTATTCTTCATTGTAGCTAGTCAATAACTCATAGTCATTAGGTCCAACAAATAAATCAAAACTGTAATTTAACTCTCCATTTGTCAATGCCAAAGGTGCGTTTACATTAAAGTGTTTTGTGTACAATGAATCAGTTGTTTCGTCTTCAAACAAAGTTTCAGAGGTCAATTTAGCTGATTTAAAGGGTGTTGTACTACTTAAAATTGTAGAGAAGAATTGTTGCTTGAATGCAAACCAATTTACATTTTCTTCATTTTCATAATCATCACCAGAAATAGATAGGTCGTCTAACTTCCCGTTTTCTTTTTCATAAAACAAAGCAGTTCTCTGGTTTTCGTATTTGATACTTTTTTCGTGGCGGTGTGCTGTCAAGTCAAAGTCCAAATTGATAGGATTTGAACTATTGATTACTGAGTTCAAACCAACGGATTGTACTGAAAATCCAATATTGTATTCGTTTGGTTTCAATTCGTAACGGTATTCTAAATAGGAGTTTTCAGACGCTTTCAATTTCATAGAAAGAATTGAGTTTTCTCCATTTTTTGTCAATGTAGGTTGGAATACCAAGTCTTTTGTGTTGAAAATACGACTTGTAGTCGTTCCAAAATTGATGTTGAAAGAAGCATTGGCATCTTCCATTAAATAAAGAGGTAAAGTGTCATAGGTCGTATAGTTCTTGAGTAATACTTCCTGTAGTTGAGCTCCTTTGTTAGCAAAAGTAAGTTTTAACACCTCGTTTTCAACAATAGTAGTTCCTGCTGCGTCTATTTCTAACATAGCAGAATAAGAGAAATCTCCTAATCTTTCTTGTGCTTTTGCAAGAAGCAATGAGTCCGATACGATCGCAGTTGTAGCAGTGTTTTGTACCACTCCATTACTACTAGTTTGCACTTCAGTAGTTGTTTGTTCTGCCTGAACCTCTTCAGGTTTGTTGGTATATAGGTACCAAAGCATGATAGCTCCTATTAGTAAAAAACCAACTATCGAATTTGTGTCTAATTTTTTTTCTTCCATTAGTATATTGAATCTTATATTTTTATTTATTTAAATTAAATTTCAAAGCAGCGTTTACAAAATCCACAAACAATGGGTGTGGGTTTTGAACGGTACTTTTGTATTCAGGGTGAAATTGTACAGCTACAAACCAAGGATGTTCTGCAACTTCAACAATTTCAACCAATCCAGTTTTAGGATTTGTTCCAGTTATTTTTAGTCCCGCATCTGTCATTTGTTTTCTGTAAGCATCGTTGAATTCATAACGATGTCTGTGTCTTTCTCCTATCAGTTCTGAATTGTAAGCTTTATAGGATTTTGAGTCTTTCTCAATAGCACATTCCCACGATCCCAATCGCATTGTTCCACCCATATCTGTAACCTCTTTCTGATCTTCCATTAAGTTGATCACAGGTTGTTCACATTTTTCGTCAAATTCTAAAGAACTTGCATTTTTTATTTTGAGTACATTTCTTGCGTATTCGATAACGGCCATTTGCATACCCAAACAGATACCAAAAAAAGGAATGTTGTTTTCTCTAGCAAAACGAACAGCGTCAATTTTACCCTCAGTACCTCTATTTCCAAATCCAGGAGCAACTAAAATACCATCCAACCCAGAAAGTTTTCTAGGTACATTTTCTACAGTTAAATCCTCTGAGTGAATCCATTGAATTTTTACCTTTACCTCATTGTGAGCTCCAGCGTGAACAAAAGCTTCAGAGATAGACTTGTAAGCATCGTGTAGTTCAACATATTTCCCAATCAAACCAATTTTAATCTTGTTTTTTGGGCTTTTGTGTTTGTCTAGAAATTTATTCCAAGCCACTAATTTTGGTTGGTCATTGTCACACAAGTTTAATTTTTTCAAAACCACTTTATCAAGCCCCTCATAAAACATAAGATTAGGCACATCATAAATTGTTTCTGCGTCCAATGAAGAAATTACATCTTCTGTTTTTACGTTGCAAAACAAAGCTAGCTTGCGTTTGATATCGTCAGATATTTTATGTTCAGATCTGCAGACAAGTACGTCTGGATTGACTCCACTCTGCATTAACATTTTTACAGAATGTTGTGTCGGTTTTGTTTTTAATTCACCAGCTGCAGCTAAATAAGGAACCAATGTTAGGTGTACTACGATAGCATTGTTCTCTCCGAGTTCCCATAACAATTGACGTACAGATTCTACATATGGTAAGGACTCAATATCTCCAACAGTACCTCCAATTTCAGTAATCACTACATCATAATCTCCAGTTTTACCAAGAATTTGGATGCGTTCTTTTATTTCGTTGGTAATATGAGGGATTACTTGAACAGTTTTTCCTAAAAACTCACCTTTGCGTTCTTTTTCAATAACCGACTGGTAAATACGTCCTGTAGTCACATTGTTTGCTTGTGAAGTAGGAATGTTAAGAAAACGTTCGTAATGACCTAAGTCTAAGTCAGTTTCAGCACCGTCATCCGTAACATAACACTCTCCATGTTCATAAGGGTTCAAAGTACCTGGATCAATGTTGATATAAGGATCTAATTTTTGAATGGTGACAGAGTAACCTCTCTCTTGAAGAAGCTTTGCTAAAGATGCAGCTATAATTCCTTTACCTAAAGATGAAGTAACGCCTCCTGTTACAAAAACGTATTTGGTGTGTTTCATGGTGCTTATGTTTTGGCAAAAGTACTAACTCTTTTGTTCTTTTCAAACGAAATAACCTTAAAATTTACCACCTGTTATCGTTTTGAAGTTCATTTGTTTTTTGTGTGTTTTGAACATAAAATTCCATTTGTTTTAGAACAATTTTGTATGTCGAATTTTGTATATTGTAGTAATTATTAATCAAAAAGCATGCCTCACAATTAGCGGTAAATGAAGTGTGTTTTAAAAATAAGGCTATGGAAGTTTTAGGAATTGATATTGGCGGCACTGGTATTAAAGGAGCTATTGTAAATATAGAAACTGGAGAATTGCTTACTGAAAAGTTTAGAGTGCCAACACCTGTAGGAGCCACCCCGAGTGACGTAGCCATTCAGGTGGGTATCATTGTAAATCATTTTAATTGGAAAGGGAAAGTAGGTTGTGGTTTTCCTGCTATTATAGCGAATGGAATCGCAAGGTCATGTGGAAATATTTCTGAAAGTTGGTTGGGTGAGCATGTAGCTGCCCTCTTCCAAAAACAGACAGGACTTGACTTTTTTGTTGCCAATGATGCCGATGTGGCAGGTTTAGCGGAAATTCATTTTGGAGCGGCTAAAAATCACTCTGGTATGGTCGTCATGCTGACTGTAGGCACTGGCTTGGGCTCTGGAGTTTTTTTTAATAAAAAACTTATACCTAATGTAGAATTAGGCGCTATTCCTTATAAGAAATACAAACGTATTGAACACTATACTGCAAATTCTGTCAGGAAAAAGGAAGATTTGTCATACTCCTATTGGGGGAAAAGGCTAAACGAGTTTTTAAAGTTAACAGTTACATTGTTTTCACCAGAATTGATTGTATTAGGTGGAGGGGTGAGTAAAAAGCTACATAAATATGAAAGTCAATTTTCAGTTGAAGTTCCTGTTATAGCCGCTTCACTTCAAAACAATGCAGGAATTGTTGGTGCTGCTATGCTAGTGCCCAAATAACGCTATTAGTCCCTCTATTTGTAAATCTATGGTTATCTTTATATGCTTTGCAAATGAATAGTTGTACAACACGAAATAATTAGTTAATTTGCAAACCTGATATAACTAATGATTACTACACAATTAGTAAGAGACCAACAGCAGAATACTCTTTAAAATATCAAACTTATTTTTATTAAATTTATACAGTTCTTCCTATATACACTATGGATACAGATAACATTTTTGCATCGGATTTAGAATACAATTCAGACAGACCTTTATTGATTATTCCTGAATACGGTAGGCACATACAAAAACTAGTTGACCACTGTGTGGCTCTAGAAACGCTAGAAGAAAGAAAAAAAATGGCTACTGCTATTGTCGATGTCATGGGGAATTTACAGCCTCATTTAAGAGATGTGCCTGATTTCAAACACAAATTATGGGACCAATTGTTTATCATGTCAGAATTTAAATTGGATTTTGACTCTCCTTATGGAAAGCCAGACAAGGAGGAGTTAGAGGCAAAACCTGAAGCACTTCCTTACCCAAAGCAAGTTTCTAGATATCGTTTTTATGGGCACAATATTCAAACTATGATAGACGTCGCTTTGTCATGGGAGGAAGGTGAGTTGAAAACAGCACTTGTTTTTAATATTGCAAACCATATGAAAAAGTGTTACTTGAATTGGAACAAAGATACTGTAGACGATCGAGTGATATTCAAGCATTTATTTGATTTGTCAGGTGGTGTATTTGATTTTACAAACTCCGAAGAGGTACTTTCTGAAAGTGCTGTTTTATTGAAAAAAACAGCAAATGCTAGAAGTTCAAATCCTACACCTAAAAACAAGAAGAAAAACAATAACAATAATAGAAATTACAAACACCACAATAGAAACAAATCTTAAGTAGTGTTATTTCCTGATAGAGAAAAGCTTTTTTAAAATCTTAAACAAATATGCAACACACTTGTGTTGGTATTTTAAACAAACCAAAATAAACGAATGGCAACATTTAAAATTGAAGGTGGACACAAACTAAAAGGTTCCATCAAACCCCAAGGAGCAAAAAACGAAGCACTACAAATTATATGTGCAGTACTTTTATCTCCTGATAAGATAAGAATTGAAAACATTCCTAACATAATAGATGTAAATAAACTCATATTTATCCTTGGAGAACTCGGAGTTAAAATTGAGAAGCACGATGCAAATACCTATACATTTCAGGCGGATGACTTGAATCTAGAGTATTTGGAATCTCCCGAATTTAAAAGAGATGGAAGTTCATTAAGAGGTTCAATTATGATTGTTGGTCCACTATTGGCTCGTTTCGGAAAAGGATACATTCCAAGACCAGGAGGTGACAAAATTGGACGTCGACGTTTGGATACACATTTTGAGGGCTTTATTAGCTTGGGTGCTACATTTCGTTACAACAAAGAAGAATCTTTCTATGGGGTAGAGGCAGAAGAGCTTTTTGGAACTGACATGTTGCTGGACGAAGCTTCTGTAACCGGTACTGCCAATATTATTATGGCAGCTGTATTGGCTACTGGAAAGACGACTATTTACAATGCAGCTTGCGAACCTTATATTCAGCAGTTGTCAAAAATGCTCAATAGTATGGGAGCCAATATAACAGGGATTGGTTCCAATTTATTGGTCATTGAAGGTGTGAAATCATTGGGAGGCTGTACGCACAGGATCTTACCAGATATGATTGAAATCGGTAGTTGGATAGGTATGGCGGTCATGACCAAATCAGAACTAACGATTAAAAATGTAAGCTGGAAAGATCTAGGGCAAATCCCAAGAGTGTTTCAAAAACTAGGAGTAAATTTAGAAAGAAGAGACGATGATATATACATTCCTTCTCAGGAATCATATGAAATTCAAAGTTATATAGATGGCTCTATATTGACAGTTTCCGATGCGCCATGGCCAGGTTTTACGCCTGATTTATTGAGTATCGTATTGGTTGTTGCAACCCAAGCCAAAGGATCTGTATTGATACATCAGAAAATGTTTGAAAGTCGCTTGTTTTTCGTCGATAAATTGATAGATATGGGGGCCAAAGTTATTTTGTGTGACCCACATAGAGCTACGATTATTGGAATGGACCACAAGTCTAGCTTGAAAGCAACAACAATGACTTCTCCAGACATTCGTGCGGGGATCTCTTTGTTGATAGCAGCTTTGTCTGCTAAGGGAACAAGTACCATACATAATATTGACCAAATAGACAGGGGATATGAAGATATCGAAGGACGTTTGAAGGCATTGGGAGCTAAAATCGAACGTATTCAAGAGTAGATTGTAGTACATTTACAATAGAGAGATCCTTTGCTTTTTTGAGCAAAGGATTTTTTTATAGTGTTTGTATAAAATTTTAAAGTGACATTTTGACACTTCTAATGTCGTGGCAGTATTGTTGCTTTGTAACTAGTAGTATATAAAATAAAGGCATATATGAGTACTAAAGAAGATATAAAAGAAGAAGACGCTCAAATTCAAGAAGAAGCTGTAGCAAAAGAGGAAACAAAAGAAGAAACTAATGCAGAAACTACCGAAGACACTAAGGTTGAAGCAGAAGTAGCTCCAACTCCTGAAGAGTTATTGCAAGCTGAAAAAGACAAATATTTACGTCTTTTTGCTGAGTTTGAAAATTATAAAAAACGTACCACTAAAGAACGTATAGAGTTGTATAGAACTGCCGGTCAAGACATCATGGTGTCAATATTACCGGTTTTGGACGATTTTGACAGAGGTTTGTCAGAAATAAAAAAAGCCAAAGACAAAGAACTTTTAAAAGGAATGGAATTGATCAATGATAAATTGCTGGCTGCATTGACTCAAAAAGGTTTAGAAGAGGTTACTGCCAAAGCAGGAGATGTTTTTGATGGTGACTTGCACGAAGCAATTACTCAAATTCCTGCACCGAGCGACGATATGAAAGGTAAAATCATTGATGTTATCGAAAAAGGGTACAAGTTAGGTGATAAAGTAATTCGTTACCCTAAAGTAGTCATTGGACAATAATTAATTTTGATAGATTGATTTCTGATATTAAGAAGTCATAAATAAGATACAAATGAAAACAGATTATTACGAAGTTTTAGGAATATCTAAGGGTGCTTCTACATCAGAAATTAAAAAAGCATACCGCAAAATGGCGGTCAAATACCATCCAGATAAAAATCCAGATGATACAAATGCTGAAGAAAAATTTAAAGAAGCTGCAGAGGCCTATGAAATATTGAGCGATGCTGACAAAAAGGCGCGTTATGATCAATACGGTCACAGTGCCTTTGAAGGTGGAAACGGTGGTTTCGGAGGTTTCGGCGGTGGCGGAATGGACATGGATGATATTTTCAGTCAATTTGGAGATATTTTCGGTGGTGGTTTCGGTGGCGGCAGAAGACAGTCTCGTGGTCCTGCTAGAGTCAAAGGAAGTAACCTTCGTATTCGTGTCAAATTGACCTTAGAAGAAATAGCTGAAGGAGTAGATAAAAAAGTCAAAGTACGCAGAAAAAAGCAAGCCAAAGGAGTTTCTTATACTACTTGTAGTACTTGTAATGGTCAAGGGCAAGTAATGCGTGTGACCAATACAATGTTAGGAAGAATGCAAACAGCTGCAACATGTCCTACATGTCAAGGTTCTGGTCAGTCGATTTCTAGCAAACCAAAAGAGGCTGATGCCAATGGTTTGGTTGTAACTGAAGAAACTGTGACCATCAATATACCTGCTGGAGTAACAGAAGGAATTCAATTGAAAGTTTCTGGAAAAGGAAACGAAGCACCTGGTAACAACTCAATTCCTGGGGATTTATTGGTTGTAATTGAAGAAGTGCCACATGAGACGCTAAAACGTGAAGGTGTCAATTTACATTTAGACTTGTATGTGAGTTTTTCTGAAGCTGCCATTGGTGCTTCTAAAGAAATACAAACAGTCAACGGAAAAGTGAAAATTAAAATTGATGCGGGAACTCATTCTGGAAAAATATTACGATTGAAAGGAAAAGGGTTGCCGAGTATAGAATCTTATGGTACAGGTGATTTAATGGTACATATTAATGTATGGACACCACAAGCATTAGATAAAGCACAACGAAAGTTTTTCCAAAGTATGTTGACCGATGAAAATTTTGTTCCTAGTCCAAGTACTTCGGATAAATCATTTTTTGATAAAGTTAAAGACATGTTTTCTTAACATAGTATTAGAGAGTATATGTTTGTAAAAAAGATGCGTAGTTTAATGAATTAATTACTCTATATTTGTAGTGTTGTTAACCCAGTTAGCAACATCTTTTTCATAGCAATTTTCCCACTCTAATCCTTTAGAGTGGGTTTTTTAATTTTAACAGTAATAAGTAGGCTGTCTTATCGTCTCATGTATTTGAGAAAGGAAAGTCCGGACATCATAGAGTAGTATAGCGGATAACATCCGTCCAGCGTGAGTTGAGGACAAGTGCAACAGAAAGCAAGTACAGTTCGGCTGTAGTGAAACCAGGTAAACTCTATACGATGCAATGCCATGTACATTGGAGCTTGAGAGCTACTCGCTCGATTCCAAGGGGTAGGCAGATGGATTCCAAAAGTAATTTTGGAACTAGATAAATGATAAGAGTCCATTTCGATGGAAACAGAATTCGGCTTATAGGCCTACTTTATTGTTAAATTACACGCATACTATTTCATAGCTATCCAAACTCTTTTTAGGAGCCTCCTTTTAGATTTTTTTTTATAGTTGCTACTTCAATTCTTTTCAGGATTAAAAGATGTTAGCAAAACCTTATTTTTTCTTCTATTATTTCTTCGTCAGAGCTCTAGAATAAAACCTATCTTTGCATTCTAAATATTTTATTGTGACTACATTTTCAAGTTTAGGAATCTCCAATGATTTCCAAAAAGCATTACAAGAGAACAAGTTAATTGTTCCAACAGATATACAGACAAAAGCAATCCCTGTTTTGTTAAATCAGGATACAGATTTTATCGGATTGGCACAAACGGGTACCGGTAAAACCGCTGCTTTCGGTTTGCCTATTCTTCAAAAAATAGATCCTTCTAAAAATGAAATACAAGCATTGATCTTGTCACCAACTAGGGAACTAGTGCAACAAATCAACAAACAATTATTTCGATTTACAAAATACGCTCCGACAAAAATATTTTCTGAGGAATTGTATGGGGGCGTAAAAATTGACCAACAAATTGAAAATTTGAAACGCCCAACTCATTTTATAGTAGCTACACCGGGTCGTTTGATAGATCTCATTGAAAGAGGAGCCTTGGATCTGACTAAGATAAAGACCATTGTTTTAGATGAAGCGGATGAAATGTTGAGTATGGGTTTCAAACAAGATTTGAACCGTATCTTAAATTATACCAATGGAACTAGAAACACATGGTTGTTTTCTGCTACAATGCCAGAAGAAATAAAACGTATTGTCAAGACATATATGTCTCCAGATGCTGCTAGGGTGGAAGTAGATGTCGATACTTTAGTCAACAAAAATATCAGCCACCAGTACATTCTTGTGAATGGAAAAGAAAAATACAACGCATTGGTCAACTTTTTAGAGGAAAACCCAAAAGGTAGAGGTATTATCTTTTGTAAAACACGCGCTGGGGTTCAAAATTTAACAGAGTATTTGTCAGAAGACGATTTTTCTGTTGCTGGTTTGGAAGGAGATATGGGACAAAGAGATCGCGACAAGGTAATGCGTTCTTTTAAAAATGAAAGCAAAAGACTTTTGGTGGCTACAGATGTTGCTGCAAGAGGAATCGATGTAAAAGATTTGGCATTTGTATTGCACTACCAATTACCTGAACAATTAGAATACTACACACATAGATCTGGAAGAACTGCTAGAGCAGGGAAAAAAGGAGTTTCTCTATCGTTTGTGACTGCTACAGAACTCGGTAGGTTACGCGAAATAGAATCAGATTTGAATATTAAAGCCAAACAAATTCATCAGTAATTTACAGGCAAATCTGCACAAAAAAAGTCGTTTTTTATAAAACGACTTTTTTTATGCTTTGTAGTTATTATCCTTTATAAAAAGGTGTTTTTACAATTTTGGCTTTTAGTAATTTCTTACGAACCTTAATAAATATTTCAGTTCCAGTTTTTGACATATCTGAAGGTACATATCCCATTCCGATTCCTTTTTTTACACTTGGTCCCATAGTTCCTGAAGTTACGTTTCCAATAATAGCACCACCTGCATTACATATTTCATAGCCTTGTCTAGGTACGCCTCTGTCAAGCAATTCAAAACCAACGAGTTTTTTAGGACTACCGTTTTCTTTTTCGATTGTCAATGCTTCACTATTGGTAAAGCTTTTAGAGAATTTTGTAATCCAACCCAATCCAGCTTCTAACGGAGAGGTTGTGTCGTCAATATCGTTACCGTACAAGCAGTACCCCATTTCTAATCGTAAGGTATCTCTTGCTGCCAGTCCAATAGCTTGTATTCCAAAAGAGGCTCCTACTTCAAATACGCGTTCCCAAATTTGACCCACTTCACTGTTTTTACAATAGATTTCGAAGCCACCCGATCCTGTATAGCCCGTTGCAGAAATGATAACATGTTCAATACCTGCAAAGTCAGCAATTTTAAAAGTGTAATAATCAATGTCAGATAGGTCAATACTACTGAGTGATTGTACAGCCTCTATGGCCTTAGGCCCTTGAATCGCTAATAATGAGTATCCATCTGAAATATTGCGTATCGGAACATTCATACTGTTTTGAATCGATAGCCAATTCCAATCTTTTTCAATATTGGCTGCGTTTACAACCAACATATAAGTCATCTCTTTGATTCGGTACACAATCAAATCGTCTACAATACCTCCTTTTTGATTGGGAAAACAACTGTATTGCGCGTCACCTACGTTCAATTTCGAAACATCATTAGACGTGACACGTTGTAAAAGTTCCAAGGCATTTTCACCTTCTACTAAAAATTCGCCCATGTGGGATACATCAAAGACTCCTACAGCATCTCGAACTGTTTGGTGTTCAATACTGACACCTTGGTATTGTACCGGCATTTCAAATCCAGCAAAGGGCACCATTTTGGCTCCTAGCTTGACGTGTGTATCGTGTAAGGCTACTTTTTTCATGCTTCTTTTTTAGTTAGAAACGCTTTTAAATCTGTATAGTTGTTGATAGAAGTAGCCTCTTTTTTCAAATCAATTACTGCCTGGATTTGAGGTGGTATGGCCAACTCTTCTGCAACTCCGGGATACAATACATCCATGAATTTTACAGGATGTGCTGTCTCCAAAAATATTCCTTGTGTGTTTGTTTTTCCTTTTAGGTAATTTTTCAATGCCAAATAACCAATAGCTCCGTGAGGTTCCGCAACATAATCAAGACTTTTTACCAAATGCCCCATCGCAGCAGTTGTTTCTTCGTCTGTATAACTGTAACCCGAAAGATTTTCTCTCAGCTTTTCAAGTTTATAGTCGTGCAATTCTTCAATACGAATAAAGTTACTCGGTGCGCCAACATCCATTGCGTTAGAAATTGTCTGAATAGATGGTTTTGGATCGTAACTTCCATTTGCTAAATACTCAGGTACTACTTTATTTACATTGGTACCCGTTATAAAATGTGCAATTGGCAAACCAAGCTTTTGTGCCATCATTCCAGCACAGATATTTCCGAAATTCCCACTAGGCACCGAAAATACTAGTTTTTTGCTTTTATCTTTTAGCTGCTTGTAGGCAAAAAAGAAGTAAAACATTTGAGGTAACCAACGTGCAATATTGATAGAGTTTGCAGAGGTAAGTTTCATGACATCTGTCAGCTCTGTATCTAAAAATGCTTTTTTAACCATGGCTTGACAGTCGTCAAAAGTTCCGTCAACCTCCAAAGCCTTAATGTTTTGACCCAATGTAGTCAATTGTTTTTCTTGGACATCACTCACTTTTCCACTTGGATAGAGGATGACTACATTGACTCCTTTAACACCTAAAAATCCACTAGCTACAGCACCTCCAGTATCTCCTGAAGTAGCCACCAAAACAGTAACGTCTTCTGTTACTTCCGCCTGTTTGTTAAAATAGCCTAAGCAACGCGCCATAAAACGTGCACCTACATCTTTAAATGCCATGGTTGGACCGTGGTACAACTCAAGAGAGGCTATGTTTTCATCTACAGGTACTACCGGAAAATCAAAACAAAGTGTTTCCTCTACAATACGTTTTAATTCATCTGAAGGAATTTCATCTCCTACAAACTGTTGGATAGCTTCGTATGCAATTTCTGTATTGCTATAGTTTTCTATATTTTCTATAAAATCCTTTGATAGCGGTGTAATACTTTTTGGGAAATACAAGCCTTTGTCTGGAGCTAATCCTTTTACAACTGCATTTTCAAAGCTTGTATCAGCAGCTTTTTTATTCAAACTAAAATAGTTCATTTCTATGGTTTTATGCTTTTAGTATCATTAGTTGATATTGTAAAAGCGATTTATAAGCAGTACTTAAAAGTATTATGCTTCTATAATTTTTATTCCTTCTTCATTTATTTTGGACACGTGTATGTCGTGGTCAATACCAATTTTAGCATAGGTTTTTTGCATGGCTTCCCCGACTTTTTTAGCCGTTTCGATACCTCTGCTCAAAGCAAAAATAGAAGGTCCAGATCCAGAGATACCTGCACCCAATGCTCCCGCTTTTAGACTCTCTTCTTTCACTGCATCGTAGGCAGGAATCAATATGGAACGAATGGGTTCAATGATATGATCCTCTAAAGACCTTCCTATCAATTCGTAATCTTTGGTGTACAATCCACAAATCAAACCACCGACATTTCCCCATTGGGCAATCGCTGTTTTTAAAGGGACGGTATTTTTGAGAATTTCCCGTGCATCTGAAGTTTTTACTTCTATTTGTGGATGTATTACGGTTGCATACAATTCTTCCGGAGGAGTAATTTTAATAACTTCTAGAGGTGCAGTGCTTCGTACCAATGTAAAACCTCCTAAAAGGGCAGGGGCAACATTGTCTGCATGTGCAACACCGCTGGCCAATCGTTCTCCTTGCATCGCGAACTCTACCAATTCCTGTTTGCTGAATGGTTTTCCTAACAATTCATTGATCCCGTAAACGGCTCCTGCACTGCTGGCAGCACTTGAACCAATACCACTTCCAGGTTTGATGTTTTTATAAATCTCTATTTCAAATCCAAATTCCGAATCTATTTTAGAAAGCAAGGCCATGGCAGCAACACCAGCTACATTTTTATGGGTAGCCATTGGTAGGTCTTGTCCTACGATTTTAGTAATAGTCACTCCTTTTTTAGCCACCTTACGCACAATCATTTCGTCTCCTACAGTGTCGAGTGCGAGCCCTAATACATCAAAGCCACAAGATACATTGGCAATGGTAGCTGCACAAAATAGTTTAATTTCTTCCATAGTTCTCAATTATCCTCTTCCAACTCTAATAATATCAGCAAAAATACCAGATGCAGTTACATCAGCACCTGCACCAGCTCCTTTTACAATCAGTGGGTATTCTGGATACCTCTCTGTAAAGAAGAGTACAATATTGTCACTTCCTTGTAAGTTAGAGAAGGGGTGTTTACTGTCTACTTCTTGTAGTGAAACGTTTGCTTTTCCATTTTTGAATTCAGCCACGTATTTCAATTCACAGTTGTTTGCAGCTGCTTTCTCTTTGATAGCTTCAAAGTGGCTCGCTTCTGTGATCAATGTCTTTTTAAAATCAGCAATCGAGTCAGCTTCCAAGCTTGATTTTGGTAAGAATGAGATGTTTTCAATATCTTCTAAGTTCATTTTAGTACCACTTTCTCGAGCCAAAATAAGAATCTTACGAGCTACATCTACACCACTCAAATCAATCCTTGGGTCTGGTTCTGTAAATCCTAATTCTCCTGCTTCGTCAACAATTTTAGCAAAATTAGCATCTCCAACAAATGAGTTAAAGATAAAGTTCAACGAACCGGAAGCTACTGCTTGAATTTTTTGTATTTGATCTCCAGACTGTACCAAGTTGTTTAAGGTATTGATGATCGGCAAGCCGGCACCTACATTTGTTTCAAATAAGTAAGGTGCGTTGTAGCGTTGTGACAATCTTTTGAGCTCTGCATATTTTTCGTAATCTGAAGACGCAGCAATTTTATTACAGGTAACTACGGCGATACTTTGTTTTAAGTAACTTGCATAAAGTTCTGCAATACTATCGTTTGCAGTATTGTCTACAAAAATGCTATTTCTCAAGTTGAAAGCAACGACTGTTTCGTGAAATTTGTTCAAGTCCAATGTTTCCCCATTTTGAGAGAGATCCTCTTGCCAAGTGCTTAGGTCAATTCCGGACTCATTAAAAAGCATTTTTCTTGAGTTTGAAAGTGCAATTACATTTACTTTCAATTCTAATTTTTCTAGGAGATAGTCTTTTTGAGCTTGTATTTGCTCGATGAGTTTACCACCTACATTACCGACACCAACAATATATAAATTCAAGCTTTTAACTTGATTTTCAAAAAATTCATTGTGCAAAGAATTCAATCCTTTTTTGATGTTTTTCTTTGCGATAACCACAGAGATGTTCTTTTCAGATGCACCTTGGGCTATGGCTCTAATATTGACATTGTTTTTTCCAAGGGTACTGAACATACGCCCACTAATTCCTTGGTGGTTTTTCATATTGTCACCTACCAGGGCTATAATCGCCAATTCGCTTTCTACGAGCAATGGTTTTAACTTTCCTAATGAGATTTCATAGGCAAATACCTCGTCGATAATTTCTTTTGCAATACTTGCATTTTCATCGTTGATTCCAATACAAATTGAGTGTTCTGACGAAGCTTGAGTGATCAGTGCAACATTGATCTTTTCTTGAGACAATGCTTCAAACAAGCGCTTTGAAAAACCAGGAATTCCAATCATACCGTTTCCTTCTAAAGTAATCAAAGTAATTTGGTCTATATGACTGATACCTTTGATAAGTACTTCCTTATTTCCACTACTTTTAGAAATATAAGTTCCAACAGCATCTGCGTCAAATGTGTTTTTGATTACTATAGGAATTTCTTTTTGAAGTACTGGTTGCACCGTAGGAGGGTACAATACTTTGGCACCAAAATGAGATAGTTCCATAGCTTCGTGGTAGGAAATTTCTTCAATAGGAAATGCCCCTTTTACGAGTTTTGGATTGGCGGTAAACATTCCGCTCACATCTGTCCAGATCTCTAAAATTTCACAGTTAACTGCTGCGGCAACAATGGCAGCGGTATAATCCGAACCACCCCTTCCTAGAGTCGTTGTGTCACCGTGTTTATTAGCAGCAATGAAGCCTGGAAGAATTGTAATTCTTGCAGTATTGCTATTGAAAAAATTCACAATATTTTTTTCAGTTGCTAAACGGTCAATTGCAGCTTGTGTAAAATTACTATTGCTAAGTATGAGTTCTCTACTGTCTTTTAAAACAGTGCTTTTTTCTTTGAGTACTATTGCGTTAAAAACGATGTATGAAGAAAGGCGTTCTCCAAAACTCACAATTTTATCGTGTGTTTTCTCAGAGAATTCTTTCAATAAATAAATACCTTCTAATGTACTTTCTAATTCGTTTAATATTTTTTTGATGCCACCAAGAATACTTGATTGTTTGTCGACAGCGATCAATTCTCGTACCGTATCCAAATGTCTTTTTTCGATACTTTTAAAGTGTTTGTTATAGCTTTCTTCTCCTTTTTTGGCAAGGTTTCCAGCTTCTAGTAAGCTGTCCGTGGTCCCACCCAAAGCTGAAACGATGACTATTAATTCACTTTTTTTTGCGCTATTTTTTAATATATCGATTACTTTGGATATGTTTTCAGCGTTTGCAACTGAAGTACCTCCGAATTTTAAAACTTTCATTGTATTTGATTTGTAGTTTGGAGTGCTACCCATATAAAATAGTGAACTCCTAAAATTGAACTGTTTTTTACCAGTGCTATTCATTGCATCCAATCAATTGGACACTGGATTTTTTTGAAGTGTTTTTCGATTAACCCCAAAGGGTAAACGTACCGCTAAATTTTGCAGTAGTAGTGATTTCTGTAGGTGTAGAAATCATTGTAGTATAGATATTTTCATTTAAAAAATACATGTGGCAAATATATGTATTTTATTAAAAAAAACACTCAGCACTGTATTAAATTTAACAAACAAAGCATCTTTTTTTTACTCTTTTTGTATTTCTTTAGAACTGATGATGAATTAGGAATACATAATTGCTTGTTTTTACCTGTTCAAATGTTTATATTTAAACATTGTTCATTGTTACTGTATGCTGATTTATCTCTGGTCTCTTTAGGTTTTTATCAGTGTAATAAGTACATAAAAAATAATGATAGCGGATGGCTTTGCCTTACCGCTAACACAAATTTCCCTCCCTATATCAAAAACTAATAAAGCTGTCTTGAAGACGATCCTTTGTTTAGTGAATATTGCAATGTTTCACAAAAAAAAATAACATGTATGGAGTCAGAAGTTAAAGAAGAATTACTATCAATTTCAATTGCTTTAAAGACAAATATAGAAAGCCTTTGTCGGTTATTTCCCATCTCTGACGGAATAAGATTGAGAAAAGAATTCGGTTCAGTTCTTGAAGTCTATATGCTATCGATACACGAGTTCAGTTGTTCTCAAAAAGGTCGTTCTTCTTTGATTATGGCAAGTATTACATTGGTGTCCTTGGAAAATGTATTGTTTCGTTCATTAGAAAATGGATACATTTCAAATAAATGTTACACAAAAACAAGAGATAAACTGTATACAGTAAATATTTATTTGCGATCGATACTTGCTTTAGAAACTCAACCTAGGTCTTAGTCTTTTTATTTGGTTTCTAGCAACAAAAAACCCGTCTATTAAGACGGGTTATTCTGTGGATTATAATGCTTAGTTTACCGCAACTAATTCTACATCAAAAATCAAAATAGCATCTGGAGGTATTACCCCACCTGCACCAGCTGATCCGTATGCCAAATCAGAAGGAATTACAAAGCGTGCTTTGTCTCCTACTTGTAATAACTGAATTCCTTCGTCCCATCCTTTGATTACCTGACCAACTCCTACATTGAAGTCGATAGGTTGCTTGCGCTTGTAAGAAGAATCAAAAACAGTTCCGTCTAATAATTGTCCTTTGTAATGTACAGATACTCCAGCACCTTTAGTTGCTTGTTTACCGTTTCCTTTTTCTAGGATTTTGTAACGCAATCCGCTTGCTGTTTCTTCGTAACCAGCAGAAACTTTATCCAAAGCAGCTCTTTGAGCTTCTTTTTCAGCGGCAACTCTAGCTTCTCTAGAACCTTCAAAAGTTCTAAAAGCTTCGATTGCGTTGAATGCCTCTGCAGCATCTCCTACACGAACAATTTCTAAAGTTTCCAATACATCATCTTGTGCGATTGCATCCACGATATCTTGTCCTTCAACAACATTTCCAAATACAGTATGTTTGTTGTCCAACCATGGTGTTTCAACATGCGTGATAAAAAATTGAGAACCGTTTGAAGCAGGTCCAGAGTTTGCCATAGACAACACTCCCGGCTTGTCGTGTTTTAATTCTGGGTGAAATTCATCGTCAAAACTGTATCCAGGGCTTCCTGTTCCTGTTCCTTGAGGACATCCTCCTTGAATCATAAAATCAGCGATTACTCGGTGAAATTTCAAACCATCGTAATAAGGTGTTCCTTGTTTTTTTGCAGAGTTTTCCATGTTTCCTTCTGCCAAGGCAACAAAGTTTCCTACTGTTCCTGGTGTTTTGTCAAAAGTTAAATCAACTAAGATTGCCCCTTTGCTCGTATTGAATTTTGCGTAAATTCCGTCTTTCATTATAATAAGTTTTTTAAAGCGTCAAAGATACTAATATTATGTTTGTTTTTTTGAAAAAAATAAAGTGTTCTAGGTTTCCTTTGTTTTGAAGAAAGAGGTTTTTTATCAATGGGGTTTAGAATCACTAAAGAGTCAAAAGATATCAGTTTACTCAAGTCTTTCGAAAAAGAAAGGTTGGTATTCGGGAAGTAATTCTGGATGGGTAATTTTTAGAATGTCTTTTAAAATCAAATCAGGACGTAAGGGACCTATTTCAAAATACAATAACCCCTCAGTTGCTCCTCTTAAGTGGCCATAGGTATAGGTGTTTTCTTTGAAAGCACTGAATTGCTTGTAGTGTTTACTTGCGGTCAATAACTCCTCCTTATTTTTGTAAGTGTCGCATCCCACCCAAAAGTCTGCATTATTAGCTTTTTCAAGAACGTTTTCGAAATTTAGTGCTAGGCTGCCACGACCTTTGGAGTTTTTCCATAAATAATTGGTGTTTGCATCTTTAAAATACTGAGCGACAAAACTCTCTCCTGCAGGAACATACCAAACATCTTGAAAAAGAGCTCCTGAAAATACACTAGGACTTGTTGTTGCTTTTTTAGCTATTTTTTTGGCTTCAAGGTAAGCAGTTTTTATAGTGTTAAATAAGCTATCAGCTTCTTTATTCTTATCGAATAAGGCTCCAAAAAGACGAATCCATTCGGTTCTGCCCAAAGGGGTATTTTCTTGCCAATCTCTGTTTATGAGAACAGGAATTCCAGAATTTTTGATAGTTTGTAAAGCTTTGTTATCGCTTCCTGATTGAAAGCCAATCAAAAGTTCGGGTTGAAGGGCTAACACCAATTCCGTATTTATGGTTTGAGAATTCCCTATGTTTTGAACCAGGTTGTCTTCGATGCGTTTTCTAGTTTTTTTTGAAGAAATATAATTTGGATCTGGGAAACCTATAAGGGTATGCGCAACACCGAGTTCCTCGAGGATTGGAACATGAGTTGTTGAAGTAAGAATGATCCTCTCAACAGGTGTTCTGATAATTTGAGTATTAGATGTGTGTTTAGGAACTTTTCTGTTCTTTGGAATCAAGAGAAAGGTGCTAATTTCATTTTCTGTTTTCTGAATATGAATTTTTTTATAGGTATCTCCGTATTCAATCGTGAAACCAGTTGCGTATTCCAGACCAAATTTTTGCAGCGTTTCATTTCTTTTTTCTGTTTTTTTACAAGCGATAAAAAAAAAGAAAATGCAATAAAATAGAATTGAATAGTTCATATTAGTAATTTAAGTTTTTTTATGAATGTGCAAGAATAGTTAATGTTTTACAAAGATATTTTAAAAATTAAGGATAGAATCCAAATAGACTCCCTATTTTTGCAGAGAATTTGGTTTGCATTGCTCTCGAGTGATGTGATTAAAAGGGAATCTCGTTCAAAGCGAGAGCTGTCCCCGCAACTGTAAGCTCAGTCCACTATGGATGCTTGTTGTAAACTCAAACCACTGTAAAGTAATTTACGGGAAGGTAACAACAAGACGCAAGCCAGGAGACCTGCCTTATTCATAACATTAAACAAACTTTCGGGGAGAAAGGTTTTAAGATGATGAATTATATACAGGTTACATTTCTTTGCTTTTTAGCAAATGTTTCATTTTATGCGCAATCTAAGCCGCAGGAAGCATTAGACTCGATTCAGAATATTGATGTGGTAGAAGTAAAAGCTACTGTGTTTCAAGAACTCGCTGTTTTGGGGCAAAAAACACTTGCAATATCAGAAAACGCAAGACTTAGAAATAGCACCAATTTTACAGAGTTACTGCGCTATAACAGTCCTATTGTTTTTAAAGATTATGGACGTGGAGGTGTTAGTACTGCCCGTTTTAGAGGTACTTCTGCAACCAATACTATGGTATTGTGGAATGGTATCAATATCAATGCCGTTGGAAATGGGCAAACTGATTTCAACGCACTTTCTATTGCAACTGCAGATGAAATCAAGATTCAAAGTGGAGGAGCAAGTGTCCGTTATGGTTCAGGGGCTATTGGTGGCGTTGTTCTCATAAATGATCTGCTTTATTTTGACAAACATATTGAGTCTCAATTTTTTTCAACTTATGGGAGCTTTCAAACGACTTCCAATTTTGTAAAATCAAATATAGGGAACGAAAAATGGGCTTTTAAAGTAGCAGCAACCTATAATCAATCTGACAATGACTATACTTTTATTGATGATCGCTATACAGATGCATCGGGTAGTTTGTTGAAAAATGAAAATGGAAACTATCAAAACTATGGCTTGGATTTGAGTTTGGGATATCAGATATCTGAACACAATACCTTGCAGTTTTTCACAACAGGCTATTATGCGAATCGTTTTTTTTCAGACGGATTGCCAAACCCAGCCGCTGGAAGCGAGCGCAATGAAGATTTTAATCAGCGAAATTTATTGCAGTGGAAATGGCATTTTTCGTCGCTAAAGCAACAAGTAAATTTAGCTTATGTAACTCAAGAATACAGGTATTATGCATCTAAGGATGCTTTAAATTTTAATTATGGTAAAACTAAGCAGGCAATAGCTTCCCATGAACTTACTTATAAATTGACTGATTTTTGGAAAGCAACTTCTTTCTTACAATATACGCGGACTCAAGGAACTGCGGATGTTATCGCAACAAGAACACGTAGTGTTTTATCTTTTTCGGGAGGACTGAGCTATAATAATGGCCGTAATTTTATAAGTGCTGTAAATTTTAGAAATGAAGCAAATTCAGATTTTAAACTACCCTTTTCGCTTTCGTATGCTGCGGAGCGTAAAATAGCCCCCTCTTTTTGGGCAAAAATAAACCTGTCAAAAAATTATAGAGTCCCGACTTACAACGAGCTATATTGGCCTAAGGTAGGTAATTTAGACCTTCTTCCAGAATACGCTCAACAAGGGGATTTTGGTTTTTCATTGAAAAAGAAACAGCTTGAAATAGCAGCTACCTTTTTTTATATAAAAATGGACAATAAGATAATTTGGTTGCCTTATGTGGATTCTAACCAATGGCGTCCCAAAAACATAGACAAGGCAATCAACAAAGGACTTGAGACTTCATTTTTTGTCGAAAAAAACATACAAAATGCCACTTTACAACTCAGAGGGAACTATATCTACACTTCTGCTGAAAATACAAAGACTGAAAAACAGCTTGCATACACTCCAAAACATCTGTTGAATTATACTTTTTCATACAGAGTCAATCGTATAGAAGCATACATTCAAGATTTATGGCAAAGCAAAGTATATACCAATGAAATAGGAATTGATTTTTATTCCTTACAGCCAGTTAGGGTAATGAATTTAGGATTGGATTACACACTATTTAACCAAAAAACGAATAAGCTCGTTTTGGGAGGAAAACTAAATAATATTTTTAATAGGGTCTATTATTTCACCAATTTAAGACCTATGCCAGGCATTAACTTTTCAATAAATATCAATTATAAATTTTAAAAACTAGAAAAAATGAAAAACACAAATTTACTTTTAAGACTGCTCTTTTTGAGTATTATTTTTACAGCTTGTACGGAAGATAACGACATCGCTCCAGTGCAAGGAGATTTTGACAATGGAATTATTATTAGCGCTGAAGGAAATTTTGGAGACAAAGACGGTTCAGTTGCGTTTTTGGATGGGGATATGTCAAGAAAAGCCACTAATTTCATCTATACTTCTGTAAACAATGCGCAGTTAGGAGGATTGGTGCAGTCTATCGGGTTTAGTGAAGAAGATGCTTTTATCATCATTAATGACGCACATGCTATTGCGGTTGTAGATCGCGTTACTTTTGATAAAAAAACAATCGTTTTAGAGGAGTTGAAAAATCCACGCTATATGGTTGTTGAAGGAGGAAAAGGATACGTGACCAATTGGGGAGAAGGTGGTGACCCTTCAGACGACTATATCGCTGTTTTAAACTTAGAAACCTATGCTGTAGAAAGTAAGATTTCTTTAAAAAATGGTGTAGAACATATTGTAGCCAAAGATGGGTTTTTGTATGTTTCTCACAAGGGAGCCTGGGTAGAAGGTAATCTAGTATCTGTTGTCAATACGAGTACAAATACAGTTGTAGCGGAAATTGAAGTAAATTACAGACCCGATGAAATGTTCTTTACAAAAGACAATTCATTAGTTGTTTTGTGTGAAGGTTCTCCAGTGTACGACGCATCTTGGAATGTAATTGGGAATTCTCAAGCATCTATTACGTATATCGATACACAGAGCAATTCAGTGGATAAGCATGTGAATTTCGCTGAAAACAAAAGAGCCAATCACATCGCTTACAATAGTGATCAAATATATTATGTTTCTGACGAAGCCTTGTATACTGTAAATACAACTGATAGTTCGCTTCCTGCAACTTCAATTTTGGAGATTGGAAGTATATATGGAATGAATGTCAAAGATGGTAATTTGTACACTGTTAAAAAAGAATTTGAAAATTTAAGCCAATTGAATGTTACAGCTATTGAAGGGGCTAATGTAGGTGAGTTAATTCACAGTTCTGCAGTTGGGTTAGGAGCTTCAAAAATCTACTTTAACTAGTATATTAACTTTCAATTAGAAGTTTTAGAAACAAAAAAACGCTTTAGAAATAAAGCGTTTTTTTTGTGTTTTGAAATGTCTTTTACAATAGATTTACCACTTCTTTTTTGATCATTGAAAGTGCTGTAGCTGAAGGGGGCGCTGTTTGCAGCATCTTTTTTAGGATTTCTTCACGCATTTCTTGCGCTGTTTCAATGTTGCTGTCATTGGCAGTATTGCCAATGATGTTTGTGGTAGCATTCTTTGAAGATACAATTACATTCCAACAAGCTTCGTCGATAAATATTTGTTGGCTCAAGTTGTGGTCGTATTCTTGTTCAATGGTTTTTACCAATAGGGTTTTATAGTCTTCTTTTTCTTGACCGATGGGTTTGATACGCAACAGCAAGGAACTCGGATTGATTCTTTCAAGAAAAAGGGTGA
>JBELHA010000011.1:5228-54445 GCA_042091695.1 Flavicella sp. | reverse complement strand
GACCTTGGGAAAATTATCGACAAGATCGATGCACAGATCAACGGATTGTTTTAAATCGAATCTCTTTGTAAAAGTTTTTGACCCCTATTTATGAAGGTTTCAAAACCCATATTTACCAAAAAAATACGAATTCACCCCATATACGCAATACGTTTGGGGGTGTTTTTTTATATAAATGCTTTACAAAAACTCTTACTTTAATATAGTCCCCTTCTAAATGTCTTGATTTGTAGTACTCATTTATCAAAACTCAATTAAAAAAAGAGACTGTTCAATAGCAACTTATTACAAATTAGAACTTTAAACAACCCCTTGACACATCATTTTTTTTAATTCGTAATTATTCGTTTTGTAGCTTGTTTATTTAACACCATTTATTAAGTTTGTTAAAAAATTTACATGAAGACAAAATTTCTTGCACTAGTTTTTTTAGCATCTAGTCACTTTTCATTTTCTCAAGAACAGACCCTATCATTAGGTTTCAATTACAAACTTTATTCGGCAGATATCACTCATAACGAGTCAAAACAAGAAAACTTTCTTGTCCTTGAAAAATCAAAGGGAATCAACACATATTTACTAGATGAAACTCTACAAGTAAAAGATTCTATTCATATTGAAGCGCTCCCAAAAACACATAAATACATTCAGGGTTTCAGCATCGGAAAAGAAAACTACAATGTCTTTTTTTTAGATAGCAAACAAAAGAGAGTAACCACGCTGAGTTTAAATTTCAAAGAAAAAAGCACAGCGTTTTCTGAAACGGAATTTCTTTTAGAAAAGGAGATCATCGTTCAGAAACATTTTATGAACAACAAGTTTTACATCATAAGTATTGAAAAATACAAACCTTTTTTGAACTTTCACATATTTGATAGTGATTTAAAGCATACGGTAAAAAAGATAGAGATTCGATCGGTTAATTATGTTGCCAAAAATGGGTTCAGAGCTAATATCTACTCTATTGTTAAAGACGATGGCTTCTACATACCTAAATTTGAAGAAGATACACCTTCTAGTCTAGAGTCAACTATTCGTAAATCAAAGTTATTCATAAGAAATAACGCTTTCACCTTTAGCTTTGACCACAAAAAAGAACACAGTTATATTGTCAAAATTTCAACGGATGACTGGTCGGTAAGTGAACAAAGGTTCTCAAAAAAAATACTTAAAGGATTTAAAACTAGCCACAATTCTTTTCTTTATGACAACTATTTATACCAAATCGGTGCTTCCTCAAAAAAAATGTCACTCTGTATAACAGACCTAAAAACCAACTCTAAACTCAAAGAGATTGAAATTGACAAAAAGGAAGAAATACACATTAAAAACACCCCTATATACTACAAAACTAGTAGCTTTTTCGATCAAAATAACATTAAAACAACAGAAAAAACATCGAAATTTCTCTATAGCTTGTCACGAATGAGGATTGGAATTAATATTTCTAAAGTCGACTCCCTAACTCACATGACCATCGGAGCTACAGCAATTGCAATTAATAATATGCAAATGATGAATATGATGATGCAACAAAACTTGATGCAACAAAACTTGATGCAACAAAATATTTCAAATTTTCGTCCTAGCTTTGGTCCCAATGCAAATGAGATTTCTACCATAGATGCTTCAGAACTTGTTCCATTAAAATCTGAATCTATTGCAAACAAAACTAAAATTTGGATAGAGTGTTTGCTCGATACTCAAGGCAACCATATTGATGGAAAGATTCAAGAGGACCAATTTAAAAAAATCGAAAAATTCAGTGAAACTATAAAAAATATTCAATTCGAAAATATATTTACCATCGACAAAAAAAACTATTTTGGATATTTTAAAGCTACCCAAAATCCGAGTAATAATCGACCGAGTCAAAGAGCACAGAATTCCAATAAAAAATACAAATACTCTATCTACAAATTCTAAAAAAAACGCTTTTCTCAAAAAGCGGCTTTTTAAAATAACTGCCCCTCTACCTTATCCGTATAGGGGGATTTTTTTTCACATAAATCATACCGATACAAAATTAACCTCAGCTTATTTAGTTTTCTTCTAAAGGCATTAATCAATAGTTTTGAGTAAATCAAAACTTAAAATTATGCCTGTTGTAAAACTAAAAGAAGGAAAAAGATATTCGTATTGCACCTGTGGACACTCAGAAACCAAACCTTTTTGCGACGGTGCTCATGCCGAAAAAGGTGGAGGAACTCCTGTCCGTTTCAAAGCTGAAGCCACTGGAGACGTGGCCCTTTGTGGTTGCGGAAAAAGTCAAAACAAACCCTATTGTGATGGGTCCCACAATTCGTAAAAATTAAAAAAGCCGTTTTCTAATGAAAACGGCTTTTTCGTACTAATTGAAATAAAAACTAAAAAGCATCCATTTTAGCTTTGATCTGGTCCAAAGCTAAATTTCCGACACTTCCTATGTGGGTGTGCTTTACAGCCAAATTAGGTTTAAATTCTCCCGCCTCTATCTTTGCTCCTACAATTTTATAAGCATCTCTAAAAGGTGTTCCTGCCTGCACCAAGGCATTTACTTCTTCTACACTAAAAATATATTTGTATTTATCATCCGATACAATGTTTTCTGTCACGATGATATTCTCCATCGAAAAAACCAACATGTCTAAACAAGACTTTAAAGTTGAAATAGAAGGAATCAGACCCTCTTTCACCAATTGTAAATCTCTGTGATACCCACTAGGTAGGTTGTTTGTTATCAAAGTCAATTCATAAGGCAAAGCTTGCAGCTTGTTACACTTTCCACGTATCAACTCAAATACATCAGGATTTTTCTTGTGCGGCATAATACTCGAACCCGTAGTCAACTCATCTGGAAAAGAGATAAAACCAAAATTCTGACTCATATACAAGCAGATATCCATGCTCATTTTAGAAAGTGTCGCTGCCACACTCGACAAGGCAAAAGAAATTGATTTTTCAAGTTTCCCTCGTCCCATTTGAGCCGCTACTGAATTTACTTTTAAAGATGTAAAGCCCAACAACGTCGTTGTCATTTCACGATCGATAGGAAAAGAAGACCCATAACCGGCAGCAGACCCCAAGGGATTCTGATCGGCTACCTTGTAAGCTGCCTCTAAAAAATACATGTCATCTACCAAGCTTTCTGCATAGGCCGAAAACCACATTCCAAAAGAAGAAGGCATCGCCACTTGCAAGTGTGTATATCCTGGCAATAAATGGTCTTTGTATTTTTCGGCAAGCACGAGTAGCAAGTCGAATAACTTCTTCACCCATTCTTTCAATTCCAAAATAGCATCCTTACTATAGAGATGTACATCTAACAAAACCTGATCGTTTCGTGAGCGCGCCGTATGTATTTTCTTTCCAGCATCTCCCAATTTTTCAGTCAACAACCACTCTACTTTCGAGTGTACATCTTCGAAAGAATCTTCTATGGTAAACGTTCCTTCTTCTATGGTTTTCAATATGCTATTCAACTCTTTTACCAAGCCCTCTAATTCACTATCACTGATAGTTCCAATAGAATTTAGCATCTTCGATTGTGCGATATTTCCTATGACATCGTATTTGGCCAATTCCAAATCCAACACACGGTCATTTCCTACGGTAAAAATGTCTATCTTTTTATCTGTGGCATAGCCTTTGTCCCAAAGTTTCATCTATTTATTTTTTTATTCAGCCTTCTGTAAAGACTATATGTTATACTATTTTATTTAAAATTTCAATATAAAAGGCAACCCCATCTTCAACTTCAGACACATAGATAAACTCATCTGCCGAATGAGAGCGCAGGGAATCTCCTGGGCCTAATTTTAGACTCTGACAAGTCAATCGTGACTGATCTGAAAGTGTTGGAGAGCCATAGGTCTTTTTCCCCAAAGCGATACCCGCTCTTACAATGGGATGTGCTGGGTCAATTCGTGAAGAATTCAATCGCAAGGATCGCGGTTGCACATCACAGTTCGTATTTTCCTGTATAATAGCTGCCACTTCCTCATTGCTATAGCAATCGTTGACCCTACAATCCAACACAAAATGGAGTTCTGCCGGAACCACATTGTGTTGTTTTCCAGCATTAATTTGACTGACCGTCATTTTAACTGCTCCCAAAGAATCCGATACTTTAGGAAATCTAAAGTTTTGCAACCATTGCAAATCGGCTACTGCTTTGAATATAGGATTGTATTCATTTTGTGTGTGTGCAGCGTGTCCTGGAGTACCTGTAACAATTCCATCGAAAACCACCAAGCCTTTTTCAGCAATCGCCAAATCCAATAAAGTAGGCTCTCCTACAATGGCAAAATCAATAATAGGTAACTTTGGCAACATATAAGCTATCCCATACTCACCAGAGTTTTCTTCTTCTGCTGTAGCAGCCAAGACAAAGTTATAGCTTAAATTTTCCTTTTCGTAGAAATACAAAAAAGCAGCAAGCAAGCCCACCAAACAACCTCCAGCATCATTGGAACCCAAACCGTATAATTTTCCATCTTCAATACTTGCCTGAAACGGATCTCGTGTATAGGCTGCATTGGGTTTTACGGTATCGTGGTGAGAATTCAACAAAATAGTAGGTTTTGAAGCATCGAAATACTTGTTTACCGCCCATATATTGTGCAAGTCTCGTTGTGCATCTACACTTCTTTCTGTCAACCAATTGAACAACAAGCTCGCTGTCCCGTCTTCTTCTCTTGAGAAAGATTGGATTTGAATCAGCCCTTGTAACAAGGACAAAGCGTCTTTTTGAAGTTTTCCTATCATAGCGTAAGTGTTGTATATTTTTGGGATTTGTCGGAGATAATACTTGGATTACCAATCAATACCTCAGCAACTCCTTTTTGTAATGCGTCAAAACAATTTTCTAGCTTGGGCAGCATACCATCAGCAATAACCCCGGCTGCTTTTAGCGAACTATAACTATCCGTTTGTATATTTTCAATGACAGAATCCTCGTCTTCAATAGAACGCAAGACCCCATTTTTTTCAAACGTATAGAGCAAAGACACCTCGTACAATTCAGACATACCTACTGCTACTGAGGCTGCAATCGTATCTGCATTGGTATTGAGCAATTGTCCTTTGGTATCATGGGTAATCGCACAAAAAACAGGAGTCATATCTCCTTTTAAAAAGGTCGCTATAGAGGCGGCATTTACAGCATCCACATCTCCAGCAAAACCATAATCAATTTCTTTGACGATACGTTTGTGCGCTTGAATAGCATTGGCATCTGCTCCTGAAAGTCCCAAAGCATTGCAACCATATTTCTGAAGACTGGCAGTGATATTTTTATTGAGTAAACCTGCATAGACCATAGTTACGATTTCCAAGGTAGCTGTATCTGTCACCCTCCTTCCCTGAATCATTTTGGCTTCCACCCCTAAATCAGCAGCCAATTGTGTGGCTCTTTTCCCTCCTCCATGGACGAGAATTTTAGGTCCTTGTACCTTTGCGAATTCAGATAAAAATTGGTCCAACACTGCTACATTGTTAATGACGTTTCCGCCAACTTTTACGACCGTCAATTTTTGTTTTGACATAACTTATCTTTTTATAGGTTTTCCAATATTTTCTTGAGTACTATTTGCGCAGCAAATGTCCTATTGTTAGCCTGTTTGATAACTAGTGATTCTTCTGAATCAATCACAGCATCCGCTACAACAACATTTCTTCTGACGGGCAAACAGTGCATGAACTTCGCATTGTCTGTTACCGCCATATGTTCCTCAGAAATCGTCCAAGAACTATCTGTACACACCACTTTACCATAATCGTTGTAAGAAGACCAATTTTTGGTATAGATAAAATCGGCATTTTCAAAGGCCTTTTTTTGATCGTACTCAATATGTGCTCCTTTAGTGATTGCTGGATCTAGTTCATATCCTTTAGGATGCGTAATCACCACTTCAAAATTATCTTCGTGTGCCAAGGCCATCTGCGCAAAGGAATTCCCTACGGCATGCGGCAATGCCCTCGGATGTGGTGCCCATGACAGTACTACTTTTAACTTTTCTTTTTGTGGTTTGTGTTCTTCAATCGTAATGGCATCCGCCAAAGCTTGCAAAGGATGCCCTACGGAAGATTCCATATTGACAATCGGTACCGAGGCGAATTTTTTAAAACTTTCCAAGACTTCTTCTGCTTCGTCTTTTTCTTTGTCAACCAAACCCGCAAATGCACGAATAGCGATAATGTCGCAATATTGAGAAATCACCTGTGCCGCTTCTTTGACATGTTCAGATTTCCCTTGGTCCATGACCGTTCCGTCTTCAAATTCCAATTGCCAACCTTCGGCTCCAAAGTTCATCACGATGGGATTCAAGCCTAGGTTTAAAGCAGCTTTTTGTGTACTCAACCGAGTACGCAAGCTGTTGTTAAAAAACAACAAGCCGATGGTTTTGTCATTCCCTAGTGCTTGGTTTTGCAGTGGGTCTTTTTTCAATGCAATAGCCTCTTGGGCAGTTGCTTTGATATGTTCTAAATCGTGTATGGATAGATAGTGCTTCATTTCTATAGTATTGTCTCTTTAGTCTAGTATTTTTTGCAATGCATTTACAAATACATCAATATCTTCTTTGCAAACGTTTAAAGGTGGTAAAATACGCAAGAGCTTTTTGTTCATAGCGCCTCCTGTAAAAATACGTTCGTTATATATCAATTTTTTTCGCAACGCTCCTACTTCAAAATCAAACTCTAAGCCAAGCATCAAACCTCTTCCTTTGACTTGTTTGACTCCAGGTATTTTGGAAACTGCAGCTCTAAAATAGGCTTCTATTTCTTGTACATTGGCCATTAATTTTTCTTCTTTGAGCACATCTAATACTGCAATCCCTGCCGCACAAGCCAAATGAGACCCTCCGAATGTGGTTCCCAACATTCCGTACCAAGGGGCAATATGATTGGCTATCAAAACCCCACCAATTGGATATCCATTTCCCATACCTTTGGCCATAGGGATGATATCTGGAACAATACCATGGTATTGAAAAGCGAAAAACTTACCACTTCTACCGTATCCTGACTGTACCTCATCGGCAATCAAACAAACACCGTTTTCTTGGGTCACTTTTCGCAGCGCCTGCATGAACTCGGTTGTAGGTTGATCCAAACCTCCTACTCCTTGAATGAGTTCAATGATCACTGAAGAAACATCTCCCTTGGCAATTTCTGTAGCTACCGCATCGATGTCGTTCAAAGGCAATATTGTTACTGGATTGTGCGCATTGACTGGTGCTATAATTTTTTTGTTATCCGTAACAGACACAGCAGCAGAAGTTCTCCCGTGAAAACCATTTTCAAAGGCAATCACACGGGATTTTTGATTGTAAAAAGAGGCTACTTTGATCGCGTTTTCGTTTGCCTCTGCCCCTGTAGAACACAAAAATAAAGCATAGTCGTCTTTGCAACCCGAAAGTGCACCAAGTTTGTCAGACAACTCTTTTTGCAAGGGATTTTGCACTGCATTGGAATAAAAAGCAATTTGATCTAACTGGCTTTTTATTTTTGTGGTGTGTACTGGGTGTGCATGTCCTATAGATATCACTCCATGTCCCCCATATAAATCGAGGTATTTATTGTATTCATGATCCCAAACATAACTTCCTGCAGCTTTTACAGGTGTTACATTGTACAATGGATATACGTCAAATAATTTCATACTTTTAATTTTTAAAATGAAGAACCTTTGAGTAACAGGCCTGCTGTTTCTTCAAACCCAAACATCAAATTCATATTTTGTACCGCTTGTCCAGAAGCTCCTTTCAGCAAGTTATCAATAGCACTATAAATCAACAATTTATCTCCGTGCTTGTGCAAACTCACCAAACCTTTATTGGTATTTACCACCTGTTTTAAATGCACGGGTATCTCACTGAGGTGTGTAAATTCGGTTTCTCGATAAAACTCTCTGTAAAGTTGTGTGGCTTCTTCTAAAGTCCCTTTAAATTCCGTGTATATTGAAGCAAAGATACCTCGACTAAAATTCCCTCTATTCGGAATAAAAAACAAATCTTCTGTCGCAGTATCGTGTAGACTTTTTAGCGTTTCTCCTATTTCTCCTAAGTGCTGGTGTGTAAAAGGCTTGTAGACTGAAAAATTATTATCTCTCCACGCAAAATGACCTGTTGCACTTGGTGACACTCCTGCCCCAGTTGCTCCTGTGGTAGCATTGATATGCACTTCGTTTTGTAAAAGTCCCGCCTTTGCCAATGGCAATAAAGCTATTTGAATTGCGGTTGCAAAACAACCAGGGTTGGCGATATAATTCGCTTTTTGTATTTGCTCTTTTGCTACTTCCGGCAAACCATACACAAATTCTTTTCCTTGAAAATTTGCATCTGCATGCAGTCTAAAATCATTGGATAAGTCAATAATCTTTGTGTCTTCTGAAAAGCTGTGTTTTTCTAAAAATGCTTTTGAATTTCCGTGCCCCAAACACAAAAACAACACCTGTATATCGCTATTGATCGTATCCGTAAACTCTAAATCTAGATCTCCAATCAAATCTTGATGGACATTGCTAATTTTGTTCCCTGCATTTGAGGTACTATACACAAAGTCCAAGTGTACCAATGGATGGTTTATTAAAATTCGCATCAATTCTCCGGCAGTATAACCTGCGCCTCCAATAATTCCTGCTTGTATCATTTTAAAAAATTTAGTGTGTTTTATTATTTTTATTTGTTAAGCGTCTAACAAGTCTTTATTTACATGGTAGAATATTTTATTCTGCATACCATAAATCTTAATAAAACCTTTAGCATCATCTGCACTCCATGCATTGTTTTCTTCTCCGTAATCGGCAAAACCAGAACTCATTAGATCAAACTCAGAATCGATACCAGTGACTATAAAATGGTAAGGTCTTAAGGTCACATAGACATCACCTGTTACTGTTTTTTGGGAATCCTCTAGAAATTTTTCTATGTTACGCATCAAAGGTTCCAAGTACTGACCGTCGTGAAAAAAAGTCCCATAGGTATTTGCCAACTGTTCTTTATTGAGTTGCTGTGCTTTAGAGAGAGTGTGTTTTTCCAAAAGATGGTGCGCTTTGATGATGACACTTGCCGCAGCTGCCTCAAATCCAACGCGTCCTTTGATTCCTACTATGGTATCTCCAACATGAGTATCTCTTCCGATTGCAAAAGCAGCTGCCACTGCTTCTAATTTCAATATATTATTGACGGGACTGTCTTTTTCTCCATTGAAAGCAACCAATTCTCCCTTTTCAAAAGACAAGGTTACTGCCTCTTCATCGTTTCTTTTTAGTTGACTTGGATATGCTGATTCCGGCAATGCTTTTTGAGATCCTAAAGTCTCAACACCCCCTACAGAGGTTCCCCAAATACCTTTGTTGATTGAATATTTAGACTTTTCCCAGTTCATATCCACACCGTGACTTTTCAAATAATCAATCTCCGTTTGTCTCGATAATTTTAAGTCTCTGATCGGAGTGATGATTTCAATCTCGGGCGCTATTGTTTGGAAAATCATATCAAAACGTACTTGGTCATTTCCTGCTCCTGTACTACCATGTGCAATATAACTCGCTTCGATACTTTTGGCGTACTTCACCACCTCTATAGATTGAAATACACGTTCAGCACTCACCGAGAGTGGATACGTATTGTTTTTTAAAACATTTCCAAAAACCATATACTTTATAGCTTTTGAATAATAGTCCTCTAAGATATTTTTGTTCGTATGAGAGGTTACTCCCATATCATAGGCCTTGGCCTCTACAACCTTTAATTCATCATCTGTAAATCCACCCGTATTCACCAAAACACTGTGCACTTCTAAATTTAATTCGTTGATCAAATACTTTACACAATACGAAGTATCTAAACCACCACTATATGCCAATACTACTTTTTTCATTTTTTCTATTTTTAATTTGTACAGTCCTCAATTGAGGCTATTATTGGTTGTTTGTTTTTTGTTTATTTCTTTGTTTGGTTAAAAATAACACCTCTTTCATCTTCTTTAATTTCGAGGCTACTTTCTTATTAAATTTTTTATTTCCTTCATCCTTAGTTGGATCGTGTAACATCCCAGTACACAAGCACATGGCCCTATCATTTCTTGTAAGGATATCATAATTTTTACAAGACTTACAGCCTTCCCAAAACGCATCATCTGTTGTCAGTTCAGAAAAAGTAACCGGTTTATAGCCCAACTCATAATTAATTTTCATGACAGCGAGCCCAGTGGTGATCCCAAATATTTTAGCATTGGGATATTTTTCTTTTGAATAATCGAAAATTTTCTTTTTGATCTTTTTTGCCAAACCTAGGTTTCTATAATCAGGATGCACAATCAACCCAGAGTGTGCTACATAAGTCGTATTACTCCAAACCTCTATATAGCAAAAACCTGCAAATTTATCGCCATCCAAAGCGATCACAGCATTGCCATTTTTCATTTTGGTTGTAATGTATTCCTCAGATCTTTTTGCTATTCCAGTACCTCTGACTTTTGCAGAATCCGCCATTGTTTTGCACACGATGGATGCATAAGGTATATGAGAACTATTTGTTGTAACGATTTTCACTGTAACAAATTATTTATTTTTAATATTGCTTTTTCCTGAATTCTCGAGATGGACACACCTATCTCATTGTATACTTAGCGCCACAACGGGCGACGAAAAAAGCGGCGAACAAACAATGATGCTATAACAACTACATTCTGCTTACTATTGCTTGAACTAAAATAAATAAAATTTGACATTTGAAATTGATAAAATAAGTAAATAACTAAGAGCTTAATTTGAAGTAGGTAGCTCTTTTAAATAAAGAACTAGCGAATTGTACGCACACAGCGACAGCGCTCAAAAAAGCGTCGTGTTCTATTATCTATATTTACGTTTGATATTTTCATCGACACAAATATACTAATAAAAATGTTAAATCAAAGTAAATGAGACAATTCGCTATCGATTTCGCAATCTCGCAAATTCAAAAGGTGTTTTTTAGCAAAAGTAATTTACATTTGTAGAAAAAGAATGGATTTTTCAAAAGTAAAACTCATCGTCACTGATATGGATGGCACCTTGCTCAATTCAAAACACGAAATGAGTGCTGATTTTTTTACACTTTACACCTCATTACAACAAAAAGGGATACACTTTGCTGCAGCAAGCGGAAGACAACACCATAGCATTGAGGAAAAACTCTTCCCTATAAAAGACCAAATCACAATCATCTCCGAAAACGGCGGACTTGGAAAATCTGGAGAGCAAGAACTATTTACAATCACTACCGATTTACAGATTCTTTTGAAAGCCATAGCTCCTTTGAAAAAAATAAAAAATACTGCTTTTGTATTGTGTGGTAAAAAACATGCGTATTTCGAAAGACACAACATAGGTCATGCAGCAACTATTTTGCAGTACTACTCTAACTACAAGATTGTAGATAGCTTTGAAGACATCACTCAAGATACTTTTTTTAAAGTTGCCATTTTCCACCAAGAATGCTCTGAGACTCACCTATTCCCACTCACAAACGGAAATAGTGGAAATCTACAAGTCATCATTTCTGGTAAAAACTGGCTAGATATTTCACATAAAGATGCCAATAAAGGAAACGCTGTTTCTATGCTACAAGAAAAACTGAAAATTAAAAAATCAGAAACAATGGTATTTGGTGATTACAATAATGACCTAAAAATGCTTGCGGAAGCAGACTTTAGCTACGCCATGCAAAACGCACATCCCAACGTGAAAGAAATGGCGAATTACGAAACCTTAAGCAATGATGAAAGAGGTGTAGAACACATTCTCAAACAAGTAATAAACAGCAATTAAGCGATTAATAGCAAAATAATTAACGCCTTCTTTTAGGTTTTCTTTTTTTTCCTCCTGCAGATGACTTATTGTCTCGCTTTTTGTTAGTATCTAGCACACTGACAAACTCCCCTTTTTTGGTTTTAGACTTTCCACGTCTACCTCCTTTTGGAGTCGGAACTGCATCGTCGTAGGTGTTTTTCACCTTAAAATCTTTTTTGTTTCTCGAGAACTTAGGCTCTGGAAGCAAACGTTTTATCAAGTCAATTCTCCCTGCCTTAGAGAGGGTTTTTCGTATCCAATCTTGGTTTTCCTTTTTGTACCAAAAGAAAAAACGATGCTGTTCGTCCTTTTCCTTTTTGGTTTTTGGTGTTTTCATTTTCTCCAAAGTATAGGGATGGTAACCACTGTAATAAATCACGGTCGCAACGGTCATTGGAGTTGGTGTAAATCCTTGTACTTGTTCCAACTTAAAGCCCATATCTTTAGTTTCGGCAGCCAAATTTGCCATGTCTTCTAACTCACTCGCTGGATGGCTTGAAATAAAATATGGGATCAATTGTAAATTCAAGCGCTTTCTGATATTTATCTTATCAAATAGCTTTTTAAACTGATGAAAATTTGAAAACGAAGGCTTACGCATCAATTTCAATACAGGATCTGAAGTATGCTCTGGAGCTACTTTTAACCTTCCTGAAACATGGTTGGTAATCACCTCTTCCGTATAGTCTTCTAATTCCTTAGGACAGGCATTTTTATTGAACTCAGGCACCAACATGTCATAGCGTATTCCCGAACCTATAAAGGATTTTTTCACTTTAGGATGCTTGTCTACCGACTTGTACAAATCTGTCATCGCCGCATGCGAAGTGTCCAAATTCGAACAAATTACTGGGTTGATGCAGGAAGGAGCTACACATTTGTCACAGATAGACTGTACCTTTCCTTTCATCTGGTACATATTTGCAGAGGGACCTCCAATATCTGACAAATACCCTTTAAAATCTGGCATGTTTGCCACGGTGTCTACTTCCTTTAAGATAGACTCTTTACTTCTACTAGCGATGAATTTTCCTTGGTGTGCAGAAATAGTACAAAAACTACAACCTCCAAAACACCCACGGTGTGTATTGATAGAAAACTTGATCATTTCAAACGCAGGAATCGGGCCTCTTTTGTTGTATTTAGGATGTGGCAATCGCGTATACGGCAAATCAAAAGCCGCATCTATTTCCTTTTCTAACATGGTCGGATAAGGAGGGTTGATAATGATGGTTTTATCACCTATATCTTGTAATATTCGAGAACCATACGTCTTATTAGACTCTTGCTCAATAGTTTTAAAGTTCGCTGCAAAGGTCTTTTTATCTTTCAAACAAGCCTCGTGAGAGCTTAATATTTTGTCTTTCCAGTTTTTATTGACAGGCAGTGCTTCTGATTTTTTACGCACTATGGAGGTTTGCTTTATCGTAGTCAATGATTCAAAAGGCACCCCTTTTTGCAATAGTGTGACCACTTCTTTGATAGGCTGCTCACCCATACCATATACTAACATATCTGCACCAGAATCAATCAACATAGACGGTTTCAGTGCATCCGTCCAGTAGTCATAATGAGTAACTCTTCGCAAGGAAGCTTCGATACCCCCTGCTAATACAGGAACATCAGGGAATTTTTCTTTTAGGATTTTTGAATAAACAGTAGCGGCATAGTCTGGACGAAAGCCTTTGTCTCCATTGGGAGTGTAGGCATCCTTGTCTCGCTGTCTTTTACTCGCTGTATAGTTACTCACCATAGAGTCCATGACCCCAGAAGTAACCCCAAAAAACAGCTTTGGCTTTCCTAGCTTTGTGAAATCTTGCAAGTTGTCATGTACCGAGGGTTGTGGAACTATAGCTACTTTTAGTCCGTAACTCTCCAACAAACGACCAATAACGGCCGGCCCAAAAGAAGGGTGATCTACATAAGCATCTCCACTAAATAGGATAACATCCAACTCTTCCCATCCTCTTAACTTTACCTCTTTATTTGTGGTTGGCAACCAACTCGTCAGTCTCAATTCTTGCATAGTGCAAAGATACTTTATTTCAAATACGAAAGCGGTATCCACTGAAAATCAACGCTATATAGAATCAATACAAATAAACAAGCTTCCTTTGCAAACTATTCAGCTAACCTCCTTATAGACAATGCTCTTGCATTTCCTTTTTTAGCAGGATTTCGCAATGCATGCCGTATGACCCACTTTAATTCTTTAGAACTTGATACCAGCCAACCTTCACACAAATCCAAAGCTAAACTCAAGTGATCTTTTGCGATATCACCCACATGGTTTGCAACACTTCTTCTTACGTATAAATCAGAATCATTTTTCAGAGCTTCCAAAATAGGAAGTACCAAATTAGGATTTTCAACAAAAGGCAAAAGTTTCTTTGCCCATGGCAATCGAGGTCTTGTGCCTTCAGAACACAAACGCCTCACGTGAGGGTTTTCATCGAAACACCAGTTCCTCAGCACTGCAAGAGTACGCTCGGCATCGTTTAGTAAAAAAGCACGTATAGAAAATTCACAAGTAAAACGTTGGGTAAGTTCATATTGTGCCTTGAGCGAAATCTCAAATGGATCTTTCCCTTTATTGAACTGAGCATCTACTCCATACATGGCCACAAAATCGCAATGAGGCAAATAGAACATGGGGGCGAGACCGTTGTCATGAGTTCTTAAAAGGGGTGGTGTGAGTGTTCTTAAGAGTATTTCTAAGGCTTCATTGTAAGGATGTGGCAAAAACTCATACAAGATTTTGGCAATACAGTTACTTCTCTCCATCAATGTTAGATTGACTATTTTAGGATACAATACTCCACAAAAACCTTCCTTATCAAAGTTTTTATAGACTGTTTTTATATTTTCAGCCAATTGCTGAATAGCCTGTTCCCCAAGAACATTTTTTAGCGGAACGCCTTTTTGGATTGAACTAGGTGCATCGGGAATTTTCAAGATAAATAATCATTGTAAAGTGAAGTGTTTTTTTTAAAAAAAACACATTTAAAAAAACAGAATACCGTAAATTTACAAAAATAGATTACATGGCATTTTATCAGTTTACAAAAACACAACACGTCAATCGTCCACTTTCTGAAATGTGGGAATTTATCTCCAACCCTGAAAACCTTAAAAAAATAACTCCCGAAGAAATGGGATTTGACATCACCTCAGGTCCACTTCCAAGCAAGATGTATGCGGGGATGATTATCAGCTATAAAGTAGCACCTTTACTTGGTATCAAAACTACCTGGGTTACTGAAATCACACAAGTCAAAGACCAACACTATTTTATAGACGAACAACGAGTTGGACCCTACAAAATTTGGCACCATCAACATTTTTTAGAAGCTACTGAGACAGGCACCAAAATGATTGATATTGTAAGCTACCAACCTCCTATGGGTATTTTAGGCCGCTTGGCAAACACCTTATTTATTAAAAGAAAGTTGGAAGAAATTTTCAACTACAGAACTAAAGTTCTTGACAAGTTGTTTCCCGATAATTAATTTGCATAACATATGTTCTGAAATCAATATAAACCTCCATTATTAAACAAGCGTTTTTAGTGATTCTATTTTTATTTAGTACTTTTAGCAAAAAAAATACAGCTAATGATGATAGAGACTATGACAGAATATCAAAAAATCACCGCATTGGGCATCGAGCAACTTGAAAACCAAGGATGTTCGTGTACTGATTGGTCACAACTATATATACACCCTGAAACAGATCTTGCAAGAATCAAAAACACGCATTTTTCTGGAAAAGTTTCTATAGGGAAAATTGAAGGAGAGAATAAAGCTTTTGGAGGAGTCAAAAGAAAAAATGGAATCTACAATGCCCATATTCACAATTGTACGATTGGAAATAATCCATTTCTCTTTAATGTGAAAAATTACATCGCCAACTATAACATCGGAAACAATGTTATTATTGAAAGTGTTGGAAAAATTGCGGTAGACGGAATTTCCTCTTTTGGAAACGGAACACTCGTTGAAGCAATCAATGAAGGTGGAGGAAGAGAAATACCTATTTATGATAATTTATCTGCTCAGGTAGCCTATATCTTGAGTCTATACAGACATCGAGATACGCTTGTTAGCAATCTAAAGCAGATGATTGACACCTACACCGAATCTATAAAATCGGATACAGGAACTATTGGTGACAATGTTCAGATCACCAACTGTAGAACCATCAAAAACACAAATATCGGTGCCTACGCAATATTAGACAATGTCGTAAGTTTGAAGAATGGAAGTATCAACTCCTTCAAAGACGCTCCTGTCTATGTAGGATCTGAAGTAATGGCAGAAAACTTTATCATATCAAGTGATACTACTGTTGACAATGCTACGATTATCTCAAATTGTTTTGTAGGACAAGGCTGTACTTTGGACAAGCACTATTCCGCAGAACATTCTGTATTTTTTGCCAACAGTCAAGGATTTAACGGAGAAGCTTGTTCTATTTTTGCAGGTCCTTATACTGTAACCCACCACAAATCAACTTTATTGATCGCTGGAATGTTTTCATTTATGAATGCCGGAAGTGGTTCGAACCAGTCCAACCACATGTACAAATTGGGACCAATTCACCAAGGAATCATGGAAAGAGGTGCTAAAACAACTAGTAACTCTTACATATTATGGCCATCTAAAGTGGGTGCCTTTACGTTGGTTTCAGGGAGACACTATAAAAATGTTGATTCTTCGAGTTTTCCTTTTTCTTATCTGATCGAGTCTAAAGATGAGACCATTCTGATACCGGGAATTAACCTTCGAAGTGTGGGAACGGTTCGTGATGCTCAGAAATGGGTAAAACGTGATAAGAGGCATGAAAATCATAAAACAGACATTATCAACTTCAACCTACTGAGTCCATTTACGATTCATAAAGTTGATGAGGGTCTTGAAATTCTTCATAAAATCAAAGAATTGTCAGGACACAATACCAAAGAATATTCTTATGGAGGTATGAAAATCAATGCGAGTTCCCTCAACAAGGGAATAGACATTTACAACATGGTAATTCAAAAGTTCTTAGGAAACTCCATCATCAGTCGCATCCAAAAAAACGGAATAAAAACAACAAAAGACCTTCGAGAAAGACTACAAGCAAATTCAGAAAAAGGACGAGGCAAATGGTTGGATGTAAGCGGACTTATATGCCCTATAGAAAGCTTGAGAGACTTTTTAGAAGCTATAGAAAATAGAGAAATCAATAGCTTAGAAGAAGTGCAAATAGGCCTTGAGAAAATCCATGAAAATTATTACGATTTTGAATGGAACTGGGCAACGACCTTATTTGAAAAACATTTTAATATTTCGCTTACTGAAATCACTCCAAAAGATGTGATAGCGATTGTAGAACAATGGAAATCATCAGTAGTCGAATTAGACAAACTCTTGTACAAAGACGCTAAAAAAGAGTTTTCACTTTCCACACAGGTTGGTTTTGGGGTAGATGGAAACCTAGAGGAACGCAAAAAAGACTTTGCCAGTGTGCGAGGTGAATTTGACAGCAATCCAACGGTAATAGAAATTCAAAATCACATCGTTCGCAAAACAGCTTTAGGAGATGAAATCATTACTTTTTTAAACACCATACAATAACACATAAAAAAAAGCAGGGCTACATTTATTTGTGGCCCTGCTTTTTTTACGCTACTTTTCTATACTACTACACTACTGAATACGTAAATGAGTGAGTTTTTCACCTTGATAGGCATCTACATCATCTGAATTAAAGTAAAAAATAGCAGCTACCAAATCAGAATAAGCATCATAGACATACCATTTACGTGTACTCAAAACATTAGAACTAACGTATTTTCTGTTCATTGCCGGTAGCCCCATTTTCTCAACTACAGCATCCATTAGAATACCTTCTAGAGAAGTAAACATACCTAAATCACCAATACTGTAGGGATATTTTTTTACTGTTCTATACTCGTTTTCTGAGACTGATTTTGACCACGAATAACCATAAACATTTACAGCTGTTACAAACTGACTTCCAATATCGATTGTAAAGATTAAACCCAAATCCATATAAAACAAGCCTTCAAACGCACCTAAATTAATTAATTCAATATAGTCAGGCTCCCCCAACAACTGAATCACTCTATCTCTTTTGTGTCTATCAATATGTACCCCCTCCACTGTGGTGAAATCTTTCACTCCGTGTTCTACAAAAGTTATCGAATGTGTTTGAGTCTCAGAATAACCACCGAAATCATTTTTTAAAGTGACATAAATTGCAGATGATACTGCAGCATTTGTTGAAATCTCAAATAGATTGTCTGCGAGTTCTTCAATGACCACTGAAGATTCCGAAGCTCTAACTTGTACTTCAGAAAAACCACTCCCCTCAACGATTAAACTTACTTTATTCTCAACAAAACTCACACCAGAAGATAGCGTGCTGTTTGTAAATACAATTTCGGGTACGATTTCTTCTGTTTCACCACAGGAAATCAAAAAGACAAGACTAAAGAAAGTCAAATAATAGGATAATTTATTCATTGTAATTTTTTTGTTTATTGTTATTCAAAAAAATAGACAGGTATAAATTACCCGTCTAGTTTTATTAACATTGTTACAAATATAAACCAAAAAAAAAAAAAAACTAATGAATCGGAATATTAATTGTAACCCTCGTTCCCTCTCCTTTTTCAGAGTGAATAAAGAGTCTTCCGTTGACATAATTGATACGTTCTTTCATAAAGAAAAGCCCCATTCCTAGCCCTTTTTCAGAGTCTTGAACTTTATCTACATCAAAGCCTTTTCCATTGTCATCAATCAAAATACTTGCCATATCCTTTGTGTGACTTACACTTACCAATACATAGGTAGAATTGGCATATTTCAATGAGTTATTGACTGCCTCCTGAGCCACACGATACAAATTGGTTTCAACGAGGGAGTCAAAACGCGCATGAAAATTAGTCTTATTGTCAAACAAAATATTGACACCCGACAATTTGGAAATTTCTTCAGTCATTTTTTTCAGTGCAGGTGCGATACCATGATCACTTAATTCAGGAGGTGTCAAACTAAAGGTGACCGCACGCACATCTTTGATCAATTGACCAAACACTACTTTTAAATCCTCTAGCTTTGATTTTGCTTTTTCTGGATTGTCAATATTTATGGACTCCACACTGAATTTCAGAGCTGTTAAAATTTGACCAATACCGTCGTGAATATCCTTGGCAATTCGTTTGCGTTCTTCCTCTTGGGCTTCTACAATTTGACTAGCTTGGTCTTTTTGAACCTGGACTTTATATTCGTATTCCAACTGCTTGATACGGTCGATTTCTTTTTGAGACTCCTTGTGCTCCGTCACGTCATTTCCAATTAAAAACAAACTGTGCTTTCCAGGAGATGTATGCATGGGAATGACTGTAAATTGCATCCAGATAATTTTTCCTTTGCTAGTTTCTAACTCCAACTCACCTGACCAAATTTTATGACGTGTCGATGCTAAAATATCTTTGATATTCTGTTGCTGCCCTTCCTTCACAGTTAATAAAGACTCAATTGAACCACGTATTTCATTGGTGTCTAAGGACAATAAATCAGAGAGTTTTTTACTCATATTTAATACCGTACCATCCAACTTAACACTCGCAAAAAGAGCTGCATTATCTACCACAAAATTCAAATCTTCTAACTCCTGATACGCTAAATTCTTTAGGTCATATTGTTGCTTTAATTCAAATACCTCTTCTTGCTTTTGATTGCTAAACTTTTGAAGTACTTGTATGTTTTTGTAAACAGAACTTTTAACAAATAAGAGTACTACAAAAATAAAAAGCAGCACCAACACCAAAGAATGTGATACTTCTATGGCATTTAAAATTAAAATACTATAAAAAACTAGTGGCAATATAGCTACGAGCAAGAAAATACGTATCAGTTTTTTCTTGAACTGCCAATATAAATCTTTGTGATCTTCTGACTTCATAGTGTTAAATTATAACTCAGTTAGAAAAACTAAGTAGTTAATGCCTTTTGAATCAAAGCCAAAGAACTAGGCGCATACGAAATCTCTAGAGCAGCTTTATGTCCCTTTTCTGACATTTTCTTCCACGTCTTTCGGATGATATCAATCAACTTCTCTTCCTTGTATTTTTTTGCGAAAGACTCAAAGTAAAACTCCAAAAAAACCAAGCAAATAACATCTTCAAGTAGCTGTGTATCTGCATTTTTTTTGAGCTGTTTTTTAAGCAATAAAAAACTGACTTTGTCAATTATCTCACTGCTATAACCTACTGAACTTAGTATCTCAGCAGCCTTATTGGCGTGAAATTTTTTTAAATCCTTTCGCCACAACAAATATCCTGTTCGGTCCATTTCATAGGTGTCTCTTGGTATTTCCCATCTACAGATATGTTGACATCGCGCACTTAATTGCAAAGCCTCTGAGGCTTGCGGAGCAAAGGACTGCATCGTTTGCGTCATGCGCATTGCATAAAGATATTCTTTAGAATAACGCTTACCTTGCCATAATTCTCTATTGGGATCTTGCTGGTTGGCGGCATCAAAAAGCTCAATTGCACTCTTAAAAATTTCAGTATTCATAGGACCTATTGGAATTGTGTGTAAAACAAGCAATAGTAACAAAAATACTAATAATTTAAGAACCTTATTGCCTTGATGAAAAATTAAAAAATCTCCGCATCAAATATTTAATAAACACAAAAACAAACTTGAATAAATTTTATATTACTCTTAAAAAAACAGCAACACTAACAAACTACGTATTAATACTCAATTAAAAAAAGAGAAGGAAAAAATAATTTTTTATGACAAAAACCACTAAAATAGATGCTAAAAACCTTAATGGAATAAAAAAAATAAAAAAACACACATAAAACAACAGTTATAACTACGTATTTATACGTAGTTTAAAATAATTTCGTATATTTGCTACCTAACCATTTTACATAAAGCCATGAGAGAATGCATTACTTGTACGAATGATAATTGCCTGATAAAAAGAAATATACACATTCCAAAGATGGATAAATACATCGACGAAAAACACAGTGTCAAATGTAAAAAGACACAACAATTTATTCTTGAAGGTGCGCCAGCACATGGATTGTTTTTCGTAAAAAAAGGGAAAGTAAAGGTTGTAAAAACTGGTATTTACGGAAGAGAACAAATTGTTCGCTTTGCACACAATGGTGAGATTATAGGTCATCGTGGTTTTGGACAAAAAAAGAAATACCCGGTTGGAGCAGTTGCAATTGAAGACTCTATTTTATGTAATTTCACAAACGAGGTACTTGCCGAAATGCTGACCGACATTCCTGAATTAACCTATGAGTTGATGCTCTTTTATGCAGAAGAATTAAATCGTTCGGAAACAAAAGTTCGCAAATTTGCACAAATGAGTGTTCGTGAAAAAGTGATTGATGCTTTTTTATATATCTATAGAAAATTCAACCAAGACGAAGAAGGTTTTTTCAATATACAGCTACCAAGAAAAGACTACGCAGACTTTGCTGGAACAACTGAAGAACAAGTCATTCGTATCATATCAAGTCTTAAAAAAGAAAACCTCCTCAAAAGCAAAGGAAAAAAATTAGGTATCACAAACTTAGAGCTTTTAAAAAACGAGATTTCAGAACACAATTTCTTTTTGGATAGCTAATAAAATCTTCACTTACAGATATAGTTACTCCTATTAAGAAACTCTATTTATTTTATTTACAGGTGTAAAATTAGCCTGTCATAAAATAGCAATTCGTCTTTTTAAAACTGTAAACAAACAAGTCAGACACAAAGGTTTGTGAAAATTAAGTATATTTAGTTGAAGAATCAATTCTAAAACCGAGTAGCATGACCTTTAAAGCCTTGATAACTTTTGTTTTATTATCTAGCACCACATACAGTTTCTCTCAAGTTGAAATTACAGGTGAGTTTCGACCAAGAACCGAATATCGAAATGGGTTTAACACACTCAAAAAATCAGATGAAAGCGTTGGACTAGGCACTGCTCTGAGGTCAAGGGTGAATTTTAAATTCAAAAATGAAGATTTCGAAACCTACCTTAGCATACAAGACGTTTCTGTATTTGGTGAAAATAGACCGCTAAAAACAGAAGATAGTAACAATTCATTTGCACTGTTTGAAGCTTGGGCTAAAATTGGCGTTACAAATCGATTATCAACTAAAATTGGACGGCAAATTATAGCCTATGATAATGAAAGAATTCTAGGAGCTGCGCGTTGGGCGCAACAAGGAAGAACACATGACGCTTTCCTCCTACAACACAAGTCAGAAAAATTAAATATAGATCTTGGGTTAGCATACAACCAAGACCATGGAAATCCGTCAGGATTTCAATCTACCGGAAATTACTTTTCAACTACCGGAGCTTTTAGCTATAAAACCATGCAGTATTTATGGCTCAACAAACAATTCAACACAAGTAAAATAAGCATGTTAGTTCTGAACAATGGCTTCCAAAGACAAAACGAAAGCAGCGGCATTTACAACCTGACAACCTATGGGACCTATTTTGAATCGAATATTGAAAAGTTCAAACTAACACTGCATGCTTATGGACAAGCTGGTAAAAATCCATCAGGCACTAAAATCTCAAAAACTTATGTTTGGAATGTGGAAGGGAACTACAAAATTTCAGATAAGACTTCTTGGGGATTGGGCATGGAAGTACTCAGTGGTAACGATAGCAACACAGCTGAAAACAACGCCTTTTCACCGCTATACGGAAGCAATCATAGACACAATGGTTTGCTCGATTATTTTTACGTTGGAAATCATATAAACACTATTGGACTAAAAGACATCCACATAAGTACACAATACGACATCAATCACAAAACAACACTTTCCGCCAAGGGATTGTATTTTTCAGGAGATAAAAAACTACCCTCAGGAGATCAATTTTTAGGAACTGAAATAGACCTCGTACTGACACACCAATGGAAACCTAGCATTGCAATAAAATCTGGATATTCTCAATTATTCGCCTCAAAAGGAATGGAGGAATTAAAAAACAGCAACTCTCCACAGAACACTCAAAACTGGGCTTGGATCATGCTCACAGTGAAACCTAAATTTTTATAAAAACGCTTAAAACAAACAATCACATGCTAAAGCATAAAAGAAGCTCTAAAAAAACTGTTAATTTTAAGTAAAAATACCTAAATAGATACCTGCTTTTTTTTTAATTTTATAGAGTTAAACTATATTTGTTAATACATTAAAAATATACCTTGGAAAGCACTATAAACATTCTTTTGGCAGACGACCACTTACTCGTTAGAAATGGCATCAAATCTCTTTTAGAAGAAGAAGATACATTGCACGTAGTTGGCGAAGCTGGCAACGGACAAGAAGCATTGAATCTTGTTAAAGAAATACAGCCTGACCTTCTAATTATCGATGTGAGAATGCCTATTATGGATGGTATTGAAGCTGTTAGTAAATTGACTGAATACAGTACAACTACAAAAGCAATCGTATTGTCTATGCACGATTCTGAGGAATATATTTTAAAATCTGTAGAAGCAGGCGCAAGTGGTTACTTACTAAAAGACACAGGTAGAGATGAGTTTTTAAAAGCTATCAATACTATATACAATGGAGGGAAATACTTTAGTGGTGCGATCTCAAACGCAATCGTTTCAGGGTACCTACAAAACACAAATAAACCCAAAGAAATAAAAAACCCAAAACAAGAGGGATCTGGATTGACTAAAAAAGAGATAGAAATTTTAACTCAAATATTAGCAGGTAAAACAAATAGTGAAATCTCTGAAACTCTTGGGAAAAGCAAAAGAACCATTGAAACTCATCGCTTTAATTTGATGAAAAAACTACAAGTAAAAAACTTAATGGAACTTTCTTCAAAAGCCAAAGAACTAGGTTTTTTATAAACTAAACTTCTCTTTTCATATACCCTCTAGTTGCGAGGATATATTTTTCAAAATTCAATGATTTTCTACGTATTTTTACGTAACTTTATTCGTGACTTTTTTCTCAACAAAGAAAAAGACACCTATCGTTTTGAAGAAATCAGAAAACTAAAATCCTATGTCTGTATCTAAGTCCTATAAATCAATCTATATAGATAGCAGTGAAGGCTATGGAATTGTAGTAGACAAATTACACAACGGAAAACTAAAGATAAAAGGAAACCCAGAACACCCTACTAACAAAGGAATTGTCTTAAGCGAGAATTTAAGTTCAAGATTTATAAAACAAGACACTTCAGATAGAATAACAGCACCTGAAATGCGGTGGAGTAAAGATCATCCTATGGAAAAAACATCCTGGGATACCGCATTGGAAAGAGCGGCAAGTGTATTCAAAAGCCTGATAAGAAAGTACGGACCAAATAGTGTTGGGTTCTATATCTCAGGAAACTGTCTGACTGAAGAAGCTTATTTGGCAAATAAAATTTCAAAAGGTTTTATAGGTACCAACAACATTGATTCAGAAGCTAGCATGCTTATGGGCGCTAGCATTATTGCAAACAAAAAAACATTTGGAGATGATACAATCCCTGTCTCCTATGATGATATTGAACTAGCAGACACATTTTTAGTTTCAGCAACAAATGTAGCAAGGAACCATGCGGTACTATTTGAAAGACTCAAAAGACACAAAGAAAACAAAGCAGCCGTAAAAGTCATAGTTGTTGCTCCAAGATCAACAGAAACCAGTTCGCTTGCTGACTTACACTTACAAATCATTCCGGGTACAGAATGTATCTTGTACAACGCAATTGCCAAACGACTAATTGACAGGAATAAAATAGATACTAAGTTTGTAAGTAAACACACTAATAATTCTGAAGCACTCAAAGAACTGCTCTCTCAAACCTCTATAGCTCAAGCGGCTAAAACATGTGGTATTACAGTTGCAGAAATCAAAATAGCAGCGAAGTATATTGGAAATGCAAAAGGGTTTCTCAATATTTGGAACACAAGCTTGAACCAGATTACTCATAGTGAGGAAATAAATACCGCACTACTAAACTTATCGTTACTAACAGGGCATATTGGCAAACCAGGATCCGGTCCTTTAGCGCTAGTAAAACATTCCAATGCTATGGGAATACGAGAGGTTGGTGCTGCTTCAAATTTACTTATAGCACATAAAAACCTCGCAGATCCGAAACACCGAAAGGAAGTGGGGGAATTTTGGGGTAGTGATCGTATTTCAGGAACACCTGGACTCTCTGCTATAGAAATGTTTGATGCCCTAGAAAAAGGAACATTAAAAGCTATTTGGATTTTAGGCAGCAATCCTATTAACAGTTTTCCAAATCCAAAAAAAATTGAGCGTGCTTTGGCAAAGGCTAATTTTGTTGTTGTACAAGAGCTATCACACGCAGCAAAAACGTGCAAATATGCAGATGTATTACTTCCTGCCACTGGATGGTTAGAAAAAGAAGGTACACTTACTAATTCTGAAAGAAGAATTAACTTTCTTCCAAAAGTTATTGACGCTCCGGGTACAATATTATCAGATACTGAAATCCTATGGAGATTTGCCCAAAAGATGAATTTCCCTGGATTTAATTACCAAAATATCAGTGAAGTATTTGATGAATATTGCTCCCTAACCAAAGGCACAAAAATCGATATCTCGGGGCTATCTCACCAAAGATTGAAAGAGATAGAAACGATACAATGGCCTGTAACTCACAAAAACCACAAAGGAACGTTGAGACGCTATACTGATCATATATTTGACACCCCAAATGGAAAAGCAGCTTTCAATATGACGCCTAGTTACGAAGGCTCCAACATTACAAATTCTGAATTTCCTTTGATCCTAACTACAGAATACATCAAAGAACAAAGGCACAAAAAAATAAACACAAATCAAAAACAACTGGAAAGCATTCTCAAAGAAGAAGCCTATATTCAAATTAATGGGGTTGACGCACACAAAAGAAACCTAAAAGATGAAGATATTGCAGTCATAAAATCAACATTTGGCACAGCGAGAGTTCCTGTAAAAGTAAATTATGATATTAAAAGGGGAGTTGTGTTTATGCCCGTTCACTTGGGAAGTATCTTAAATAACGATAGTGAAATCTCAGAACACACCGATACTAACAAGCAAATTCCTTATCAGGAACCAGACTTTAGGTACACTCCCATTGAAGTAACGAAATACATAAAACCTCAGCAAAAAATAATACTCATTGGTGCAGGAGCAGCTGCATTTAGATTTGTAAAAACGTACAGACAAAAGAATGAAAATGATACTATAGAAATCTTTTCTACAGAAGAACACCCTTTTTACAACCGTATTCTACTTCCTGAATATGTGAGTGAGGAACTTACATGGGAGCAATTGCAAAAAGTAAAAGATGGTGAACTTCAAAAACTCAATGTCCTACTCCATGCAAATAACCCGATCAAAAAAATCGATAAGAAAGCAAAAACTATTACAGATAGTAAGGATACAAAATACAACTATGACATTTTATTAATGGCTACTGGAAGTCGTGCCGTGCTACCTCAAGACACACAAATTGAACTTCCCGGTAGGTTTACCATGCGAACTAAAAATGATGCGGACGGGTTAAAAAACTACTTAGAAGCTACAAAATTACCCTACGAAGAACAACACGTAGTCATCGTGGGAGGTGGTTTATTAGGGCTAGAGTTAGCCGCTGCATTAAACAAAAGAAAAATAAACATCACCATTATCCAAAGAGCAGGAAGATTGATGGAGCGGCAACTGGACCGTATTACAAGCCGACTTTTATCTCAAGATGTTCAAGAAAGAGGCATTCAAATATACTTTGACAACGAAGTCAGTACCGTATTTGAAAGCGAAGAGGTAAACAGTCTTTCTGTCAATTTAAAAACAGGAAAAACACTGTCTGCCAATGCCATCGTTTATGCCATTGGTACACGTCCAAATATAGAATTGGCAAAATCTGCTAGATTGACCACTCAAAGGGGTATTGTTGTCAATGAATACCTGCAAACAAGTGACCCTGCTATATTTGCAATGGGAGAGATTGCAGAGTTTAACAATCAGTTATTTGGTATCACAGCCGCCGCTGAGCAACAAGCAGACATAGCTGCGAAATACATTTTAGGAAACCGTAATAACCACTATAAAGGATCAGTATATATCAATATTTTAAAATTTGAAGACTTAGACCTTTGTAGCTTAGGAACAATTGATTTTCCAGAAAACGATCCAAGCTACGAAGAGGTACTACTGATGGATGTAAGCAGGCGATTTTATAAAAGATGTATCATAAAAGACGATTGCTTGATAGGAGCTATACTAATGGGGGACAAAAATGAATTTGAAAGATTCAAACAACTTATAGAAGATAAAACTGAGCTCGCAGATCAAAGAGAAACACTACTGCGAGGGATTACAGCAACCAACAGCTTTGGAGTGGAAAAAAAATAAGAAATAACCTATATCTAAAAGCCTATAAATAAATAATCCGTATGGAAAATACTGAATTACAACGAATTTTCATCAAAGGAGGTGTATTGTCTCCCGGAGAAATGAAACAAGTAATCGAACTTGCTGAAACCCTACATGCAAAAGAAATTTTTCTTGGGTCAAGACAAGACATCCATATTTATTATAATACCTCAGACACAAAGGTATTTGATCAATTTCCAAATATCAGTATGGAAACTGTCTCTAAGGCTACTTATGCAAACATTGTATGTTCCTACGTGTCGGCAGATATTTTCAAAAATACATCTTGGGTAAACGGTGTAAAATACCTTTATATTTTAGAAAATTTCAGGTACCGACCAAAACTAAAAATCAACATTACTGACCCGAAACAACAATTGGTACCACTCTTTAGTGGAGAGCTAAACTTTATCGCTTCAGATCATGAAGATTACTGGTATCTAAACCTAAAATTCCCCCATTGGAGCAACGCTGTATTTTATCCTGTATTGATCTACAGCTATGACATTCATAAAATTTCAAAAGAGATTGAGGAGGTCTATATGGATACTGACGATGTAGATGAACTCTTTGAACTGGTAAACGTGTATTTAGACAGCAACAATAGAACGATTGAAAAGGATTTAAAGATAAGTTACGAACCCTTTCCCTACTATGAGGGAATGAATAGCCTTGGAAACAATAAATATTGGCTAGGACTCTACTGGAGAAATAACAAATATAACCTTCAGTTTTTAAAGGAATTGTCTGATTTTTGCTTGGACCACAAAATAGGTAAAATATGTATCACACCTTGGAAAAGTATTATTATAAAAGGGATCTACCAAGAAGATAAATTGACCCTAGAAAAGTTTTTGGGAAAAAGAGGGATCAATATAAGACACTCCTCATTAGAGTTGAACTGGCACCTTCCTGTTGGAGATACAGAAGCTCTTGACTTAAAAGAATTCATCATACAAAGTATAGACGAAAAAGATATCAGTACCTATGGTATGACATTCGGAATTGGGAATAGTAGTAGTATTCGGTCCAATTTCACAACGGTGATGATTGAAAAAAATAAAACACCTGAAGTTATAAGTAAATTCATTACGAAACCCACATTCAGTATTCTTTATTCAAAAAACTTTGACCCTAATACGCAGGAATATATTGTATACGCACAAGAAATTGACAAAATTGAGTTACCTGGCTTACTTTTAGAACTGAGTAAAATGTATTTCAATCAACTAGGTGACAGCTCGGAAAACACAAACATAAAAAAATCTAAAAAAGAAGCTCCATTACTCTCTGAAGTATACCGCTGTAAAGATTGTGGTGCACGCTACGACAGTTATTATGGAGATAGCTCAGCAAATATAACTCCAAACACCTCCTTCGATAAACTGCCTACAACCTATACTTGTAGTGTGTGTGATAGCGCAAAGTCTCGCTTTGAAAAAATCACTAACAATAGCAACTAAAAGACACTGGTCATACTCGTTATTCTTTATTCACTCAAGGTAGAAATCGTTTGAATTGAACCATCTTCATTGTGATTGAGTGCTGCCACTTTCACATTTCTAAGATTTGTTTGTTTTGACAATTGAATATCATGATAAAACAAGTACCATTGTCCTTTTACTTCCACCACAGAATGATGATTGGTCCATCCTTTGACAGGATTATTCATGATCCCTTGGTACACAAAGGGGCCGTAAGGACTAGTTCCTGTTGCATATACCAGATAATGCGTATCCCCTGTTGAATAACTCAAATAATACAGTCCGTTGTACTTGTGCATCCAACAAGCCTCAAAAAAACGTCTGTCTAAGTCTTTGGTCAAAATAGCATTGCCCTCAGCATCTAGAATTTGAATTTCTTTTACCTCTTCTGCAAAGCCCAACATGTCATCCGTCATTTTAGCTATTCGTGGAGAAATCGCAGGACTTTCTGGGATCTCTCTGTCTTGTTTTGAACAATCAGAAGGCGTATAAGCATTGTTTTCCCATCGCTGTAATTGACCTCCCCAAATACCTCCGAAATACATATAATAACTGCCATCATCATCTTTAAAAACGGCAGGATCTATACTGTAACTTCCTTGAATAAAATCAGGTTCTGCTTTGAAAGGTCCTTCTGGTTTATCAGACACTGCTACCCCTATTCTAAACACATCTTCTTTGTCTTTTGTTGGAAAATACAAATAGTAATTTCCATTTTTTTCAGCAGCATCTGGTGCCCAAAACTGTCTTTTTGCCCATGGAACATCTTTCAATTTCAATGCCGGTTCGTGAATAGTTACGGGACCTCCAATACTGTCCATGGACAACACATGATAGTCTTTCATACTGTACTGACTTCCGCAATCGTCATCGACAATTGTACTTTCAATATCGTGGGATGGATAGATATAAATCTTACCATTAAAAACATGTGCTGAAGGATCTGCTGTATAGATTTCAGAAACCAAAGGAACATTCAAAAATCCAGACTCAGCAGCCACCTTTTTCGCAATAATTCCTTTTGTAGTTTCTTGTTTTTTCTTTGTGATACAACCTATCATTGACAGAATAAAAACCCCTAAAAACAAACGATACATGAAATTCTTCATAGTTATATTATTTTAATTTATACCTAATTATATTGAGCGTTTACCTAAAATTGCGGCAACTTAAAAAACTTCTTTTACGACGGAAACCTCATCCAAAAAATACGTAGTACCCTCCTCCAAATACCAAAATTTCAATTGGCCTTTTTCATTGCTATGGTCCATGGTAAACGTATGCGTAAAAACAGACCAATCTTCTGAAAGGTAAAATTGTTTGTTTTGAAAGCTTCCTTTTTTACTCGATTGGAAAACCAAGCCCATTTTACCAGTTCCTTCAGAACCACGCTTGGCTGCAAAACTTACAGTAATTTCCTCATTGGGTTGTATCTTAAAAACACTGTTAAAAGCAGAACTCACAAACCATGGCTTTTCCCCCAAAGTTTCCACCTCACAACGCAAAGCTTTGCTACTATTTTCCGCTACATCGGTCCTTTCTATTGAAAAATTCGCAGCTCCATTTCCTTTTGCTTGGTGTGACCACCAAAAGAAGCCACCCTTTCCATTGGTTTTCTCTAACTTACTATTTTTCAAATCAAGTTCTTGTGCCTCGGTATGATGCGATAAAAAGAGAATGGAAAGAATTAAAAAAGCTGACGTTGACACACTGTACTTCATAGTTGTAATTTTTATAGCTACTCAAATATACCAACAGATCAAGAACTCCATTTAATAATTTTGAAGCAAAAGATAGCAGTATTGAGGAAAACAAGCTAAAGACTAAAAACAAGTTCTATAACACAGGATTTATTTTCAATGTTTTACCAATTTAAAAGTGCCGAATTGTGTGTGAACTACATATACCCCATTTGAAAAATCAGACAAGTCTAATAAGCTCCCTTCAGATATTAGTAAAAGTTCTCCTGTGATACTATACACAGAAAAAGATTGGGACTCAGACAGGTGTACAAGTCCTGTTGTGGGATTTGGGTACATCGTAAAAGAGCCTCCTAGCAATTGTGCTCCTATACTCAAATGGTCATAGGTACCATCATTGTCTAAATCAACAGCTTCTACAGCACCTATATCAATAGCCCCATCTACTCTTGCCTTGTTGTAAAAATCATTCAAAGGCATATTTCCATGTTGTAAACCAGCATTCAATGCAGGACTTGTTGCAAGCAATGCAAAATCAAAAGTAGTGACATCTACAAACAATGGATCTGCAATTGTTGAGGTTCCTGCTCCAAAATCTGTTTTCCCTTTTACCAAAATATTATTGGAAGCTTCAAAGTTTTCAGAGTTTGCTTTGTCATAAATTTTATAGCCAAAATCGCTCTCAAACCTCGGCCAACTTATATTATTAAACATTTTGACATCTGCAGAACCGTTCACAGTAATTCCAGAAGAGCTCTGCCTACCAGAACTCAATGGTACCGCCCCATTCATATAACTCGTATTGTTGGTTACAATTGCTCGGTCTGTTTTATGCACCACCAAACCATTGATTCCATTGCCATACATGATATTGTTGGCAAAATAATACCAACCATAAAAATAAGTATCTCTATTTCGGGTAACATAGCAGCCAGAACCATCGATGATATAATCTTGCCTATACGTCCCATAAGGAGACTCCGCCTCTTGGTCATAGGTAGAATTATAGTAAGGAATGTTGTTGTAATTGTCATATGCCAAATTGTTGGTAATGCGCATTTTTATGATGCTTTTAGTATCAATATCTTTAGATTCAGCAAAAACTAGGGCACTTTCCGCATTGGAAGACCACCAGGTATTGTTGTACACAGTATTATAACTCACCTCACAATAATCTCCTTTGTTGACCCGAATTCCAGAGTTGGGACAATCGTGAATCGTATTGTTTTTGATGGTAATATGGTGTCCTCCCCAAATTGCTATCCCTCGTCCTTTGTAGTAATTGTCTTGAATCAAGCGATTGTCAAAAGCCTCTTGATAGGCTATTTTCTGGTTGGGCCCTTCAATTTCAAAACCTGATATTTCCAAGTATTCATTATTTCCTATAAACCCTCCTGCACCGTCGAACTCCAATTTAGGAGTATCTCCTGGGTAATTGGTAATTACTAATGGCCCTGATGCTACCCCTTTGGCATTGTCAGCATCCAAATTGACAACAGCTCCATTATTGAGATTTCCTGAACCGTAATTGGCATTGCGATAGGTTCCTGCCATCACAAAAATAGTATCCCCAGGGTGCCAAGCTGTATTGATTGCATATTGAATGGTTTTCAGCGGTTTTAAAGTACTCAAACCATTGTCATTTGTCAAAATATTATTCCCGTCGGGGCTCACATACCAATTGTGATCTGTCAACACAACTTCTTCGGGTACTTCCGGAACATCATTGATCGTAATTTCATCAATAAAATAGGTGCCCGCTGTATTAAAATTTAACTTCAGTCTCCCTGTAGTAGTTGTTATCGTCGGCACCAAATCAATCGTATATAGTTTCCAATCGGCTTGCGTACTAGTAACTGTTAAAGAAACATCATTTTCCAAGACATTCATCATCGTAACTGTTACAGAATTTCCAACAGGACTTTTCATATAAAAAGAAACGGTATAGGTAGTACCTGCTTCAATCTCAAAATAACAACTCACATTGTTAAACATACGCACCTTCCAGTTGCTTGTTTCAGTAACAGCTACTTTTAAAGACGCCCCTCCTGTATAATAGTTTTCAGCATCCAAAGCCACAGTCCCATTGCCTTGTGTAGCAGAAAACCAAGCTTCCAAAGGTTCAAAACCATCAAAACTTCCAATGCCTCCTTGATTAAAACACTGAGCTATACTCAAATTTCCACCAAGAAAATATAGAAAACAGACAATAAATATTTTTTTAAATAACATACCAACTGATATTTTAGGGGTTACAATTAAAACGGAGCTTTGTTCATTTCAGTACGCATTCGCTTTAATTTTTTACGGTATTTTTTTACAACCTCTTTGTAGGTAGTCCTTTTGGAAACATCTACATTCTGTTTTGGATCTTGTTGCATATCAAACAGCATATAGGCAGAAGGAACTCCGTTTTTGTTGACAAATTCTGTATATGAAAAATCAGTATCCACAACAGCCTCTCCACGTGCATAACGGGTATAAATTTCATTTTTCACCTGAGAACTAGGGTCTTTCAATACCGGTACAAAACTAGTTCCGTGTACATAATCTGGTGCTTGTATCCCTGCCAAATCACAGAGGCTTGGATAAATATCGACATATTCCGTCATGGCTTTTGTTGAAGCTGCAGCTATTCCGGGAGTCGAAACCAACAAAGGTACTTGAATTGCTTCCGTCAGTGTACTGTGTTTGGTCCACATACCGTGTTCTCCTAAGAAAAATCCATGATCACCCCAAAGTACAATCGTCGTATTTTCTCGAAGACCCAAATCGTCTAATGTACAGAGTAATTTCCCAATCAATGCATCCGTATAACTGACACTGGCATAATAGCCATGAATCAAATTCTTTGCCAAGGTCAAAGGTAGGGGCCCTTGTTTAGGGATCCCTGTATACATCCCTCTTAATTCTGGAGAATTGTGTACTGCAGGTTTTGGAGAGTTTCTAGGTTGAAACGGATTGTCTGCAAGTTTTAAATCTTCCTCTGAATATAGATCCCAATACTTTTGAGGTTGGATAAATGGCAAATGCGGAGACACATAACCCACCGCAAGGAAAAATGGTTTTTGAGACTTTTTGAACTTTTTTAAACGTTTGATGGCTTTTTTTGTAGTAATTCCATCTGAATAAGTTTCATCGGAAACATCAGCTACTTCAAAGGCAGGTCCTTTTACCCTTCCTTTAGGTAATTTTTTTATGATTTCTAAAGATGCCGGACTTTGATAGTCAAACTGCTCATGGGTATCATCTAGTTCTGACCAATCTTCTTTAAAGTCAGTGGGATTGTGAAATATTTTACCATAAGAAACTGTGGTATAGCCATTTTTCTTAAAAACTCCTTGCAGGGAAATAGCCCCAGGCAGGTCTTTGCTCGCTGTAGAATAGTATTTCGCAAAACGCTTTTGATTGGGGCGTACTCCAGTCATAATACTTGCACGACTCGCGCCACAAACAGCAATATTGCAATAGGCATTTTCAAACTGCACACTCTCAGAAGCCAGTTTGTCTAAATGTGGTGTTTTTAATTGTAAGTTTCCATAAGACGCTGTATATGGACGCATATCGTCAATGGCAATAAAGAGTATGTTTTGCTTTTTGTCACGCTGACTATACGCTTGTAGCACGCAGAAAACCGCGATACAAAGCATTAATTTTGTGTTGCATACTATTTTCATATACTGTGTTTTAACAATTAATTACTACTAATTTCTGAGGTTTTATATCCGATACGAACGGCTCTTGCGATGAGCTTTTTTCGATTGCTATATTTAAGAGGCTGTGTATATAGTTCCCAATGAGCTCCTCCAATTGCATCTCCAATTTGATACCCAATAGAAGCACCTACTGTTTCACAACGAAGTGCGATACTACCATTTTTTTGTTTTTCAAAACGTACAGGAGCCGTTTTGGGTTGTAACATTCCAGGCCAAAATAGTTCAACCAAATCGTGTTCTGGTACAAAGCCCTTATCTCCTATTTCCAATTGCCATGTTGCCAATTTTTCTCTAAAAAAAGAGAGACGTTCGCTTTGTGAGCTATCATTGGCAATATTGTGTACCTCATAAGGATCCATTTTCAAATCGTAAAGTTCTTCTCTCGGTTTTGTCTGCATAAACATATAGGCAGCATCTCCGATTAGTTGCTTGTTGCGGTTCATTTCTATCAGGGTCCGGTTCATAGGGATTTGTTCTCGGTAGGCATTTCTATAAATCAAAGGCAACTGAGGCATAAAGTTTTTGATATACACATACCTTCCATCCAGAACAGCGCGCTGCATATCCGTATGTTCATCAAAGCGATCTGCTGTGCCGTACACTAAATTTCGAGGGGTAGCTTCATATTTTCCTGTAAAAGCTTTTCCATCAAAATAAGCCGGAGGTTCTATGCCCAATACTGACAATGTAGTAGGTGCTAAATCCATCAGAGATACCATTCTATCGTCCACCTTGCCCGCTTCTTTTTTATGTGGATATCGAACAATAAGAGGAACGTGTAAACCAGAATTTCCAACCGCACGTTTTTGACGTAATAGATTTCCTCCGTGGTCTGACCAAAAGAAAATTACCGTACGATCCATTAGGTTTGCAGCTTGCAATTCGTCTAAAAGCACACCTACCTGACGGTCCATCTCTTCAATATTAGAATATTTTCTAGCTATATTTTCTCTAACGACAGGAATATCTGGATAATAATCAGGTACCATTACCTTGTCAGGATCCACCGTCAAAGGCTCGTTCTTTCGCAGCCAAATACGAGACTCATGGGTTACCATAAAGTTTCTGACGTAAAAGAAGGGTTTTCCTTTGGGAGCCTTTTTATAAGTTGCCGTTCCAGACACCTCATCCCAAGCAGTGAAAGGAGTTTTGAACTGATAATCACACTTGAAATTGTTGGCACAATAGTATCCATTGGCTCTTAAATATTCTGTAAAGCACGTTACATAAGGTGGGGGTACGACGCTGTATTCGGGTACATTTCTTCCCGTTTTATCTCTTACTTTTATATAGGTTTTATAGGATTCTTGTTCGGGAGTTTTATAGTTGTGAAAATTACCGGTACGCATATTATGGGCTCCCAATCTAGCAGCATACATACCTGTCATGATAGAAAATCGACTGGGAGAACACACCCCCACCGTAGCATAGGCATTTGTATAACGTACTCCTTCACTGGCGAGTTTATCTAAATTAGGTGTTTTGATATTTGGAGTTCCATAGGCGCCCAGTAAAGGCCCCATATCCTCACAAGAAATCCATACTACATTGAGCGATTCTTTGGATTGGGCTGTCAAAGAAAACTGCCATATCACACACAGTATATACAGGTATTTTTTCATCGTTTGGATTTGTAATGTACTTTTATATAATCGTTTTTTTCTAATGTCCCTTGTAATTCGTTTCCTATTTTATTCCATTTGGACAGACGATCCAAAGGATGTAATGTCGGAGGCAATAAAGGCATCCTATGTTGTGTCAAAAAATCATTTTGTGTAAGCATCCATGCATCTAATGCTTTTGAAAGGCGTATTTTATCTTTTTGGTAGTTTTTTTTCTGCGCTAGATTTTTCTTTTCATAGGGGTCATTCAATAAGTCGTACAGTGCTTCGTAGGGAACTTTGGGATAATAATTAGCTCCTTTTTTTATAAATGCATTGACCGCATCATTTTCTCCTAAGTTAGAGGCGAGTACTTCTTTGGCATTGTAATTTCGAATATATTTAAATTGTTTTCCACGCACCATTCGAGAAGGAAAAACAGCACATTTTTGAATATTTTGTTTGGTCGAAATTCCATAGATATACTCGTGAATAGGCATTTCATTTCCTAACAAGGTTTTGTAAAAACTAATACCGTCGAGTGATTTTTGAGGGGTTGCTTTTACAACTTCCAAAAAGGTAGGCAGGATATCAATCAAGGAGACCATGACATCAGAAGTCGAATTTGCTTTGATTTTTCCAGGCCACCTCGCCACTAAAGGTACCCGAAGTCCAGGTTCAGAAACGCCCCACTTCCCTGTAATTCCATGATCAGAAGCATAGACAAACAAGGTGTTATTTTCAAACCCGTGTGTACTGACCATCTCCAGTACTTTTTCCAATTGAGCATTGTCGTTTTTTATGTTCTGATAATACCCCTTTTTGAAAGGTGGTGGTGTTTTAGCAGTGTAAGGCAGTCGGTAAATATCCTTATTTGTATAGCTTGTTTTTTTAGGATAGGGTCCGTGTGGATAATCTGAAGCTACAAACATACAAAAAGGCTTTTCTGTGGTTTTTAGATAGCTATCTATTTTTTCTAATGGAAGGAAACGGTGTTTTACAGAAGGAAAATAATGAGTCCAATCAAATACATTGCTCGGTTTTACGTGGCCTTTACCGGCTAAAATAACATCATAGCCCGCAGCTTTTAGGTAGGTAGTTACACTCTGTACAGAAGGTTTTACAGGAAGGTGGTTGGCAAAGCATCCGTTTTGCATAGAATACAAACCTGTATAAATTTGAGAACGACTGGGGGCGCAAATAGACTGAGCAACATAGGCATTTGTAAAACGCATGCCTTCTTTTGCCAATTGATCCACGGCGGGTGTGTGCACTTTAGGATTGCCATAACAACCATAATCTAATTGATCTTGGTCATCTGCTAAGTAAAAGATAATATTCGGTTTGGTATCGACAACATTAGAAGTCTTTGACACAAGTTTGTCTTTGCTGTCTGACTTTTCAAGCACTTTCGTCTTGACGGTACAAAACAAAAATACGGGAGCCAACACTAAGAGGAGGTATATGCGAATTCTCTGTTTCATTGGATGTATAATTTTTCAATCTAAATATAAGCATACCCTGTACTATAGAATAGCACATTTGAGGATTCCACTATGACATATACGTCAAGGTGATTAAAAATTATATTTTTACGAACTTCACAATAGTATTCTCTTGTGAAACTTCGTCGTAAACACGAAGAAAATAAATACCGCTTTGAAGAGCAATAACATTCAATTGGAATTGCTCTTTATCTTTTACTTTATATTTCCTGCTATGTATTCCCAAACTATTGAAGAATTCAAATGAATAATCACCTTTTTTAGGGAAATCAATAGTAAGCAGCTCTTTGGCTGGGTTTGGATAAGCTATGGAAGTAACGCTGTTCTGTATAGCTCCTGTATCATTTATTGTCAACGAAGTACTCAGACTACGTTCAAAAACGAAGGAATGAAGCGATAGTGCTGGCGCTTCAAAAGTATGATAGCGATTGCCTGCTGTAAAGGTTGTAACAGGAACAGAACGAAATGCGTCTTCAACAGCATCCGAAGTTGTATAGTGTGTGAGTTCGGTTACTGCTATTGGTATATCCAAAGCTACCTGTTGAGCAGCACCTTCATTGAAGATTTGAACAACGATGCGACTGCCATCGCTGGACTGAAAAGCAGCCAACCAAAGAGACCCTACCACTTGCTGCACATCGATTATTTGATAGCCAGGTTTGACCAAATTGGCAAAATGCATAAAAGCATGGTAGCGTTTCGGTAAAACTACATTTCCTTGTGCATCCCATAATACCAATGCAGAGGTTCCTTTTTCCTCATCAAGGAATTCGTAAAACAAATGTGCCATATAGCCAGTGAGTCCACCTTCATTAAAACCGCGTACCATCCATTTTATATAATTCGCTGCATCCGTCATCGAACGATCCTTACTTTTGAGATTGGCGGATTCAGTCACCCAAACTGGTTTACCGGCTACCTCATTTTTAAGACCTACCCAATTGGCATTGTGATTGGAGTCGAAATAGGTATGTGTTGCCACTACATCTACTGCATCTTTTGCTTGTGTATCTTGAAAAATTTGCTGCATGTAAGTAGTCGCAGAATTAATATCCGTCAGATTATCTTGGGTTTTTGGCGCTACTGCCCCACATTCAGGACTTACAATTTTTGTAGCACTTAAATTGGCATTCTGCAGCTTTATATCTAAATCTTTCAAAATAGGAATCATCTCAGTGGGTGTACTGTTCATCGATTCATAGGTATTCAAAAAATCCGGTTCGTTTGAGGGTGAAATAGCGTTTACTTCAATTCCATACCTATCTTTCATTCCCGTTAAAAATGTAGTCAAAAAGTCTGTAAATTTTGAGGTATATCCTTCTTTTAAGGTATTTAATAGCACGTCTGAACTGCTATTTTCTCTTTTGTGGGAATTGTTCTTTTTCATCCATCCGGGAGCTGTATTACAGTTTCCAATGACATGGTCAAAGCCATATGTACTCAAAGAAAAGGCATTCTGCAAGGCTTCTGCCACATACTTTGATTGGTAATTATTGGCAGCGCTCTCATAGCGCGTCCAGTTCCAAACACCTTCTGAAGGTTGCAAGTCGTGGTACACAAAAAAACGAATCATATTGACTTCAAGATTTCGAAATGCAGCTGTTTCAACAAGAGTACGATTCGTAGCATTCAAAGCATACAAATCTTCGGTTCTTCGTTTGATCCCTGCTCCAAATCCATCAATTGTCTGATGGGTTTTTTCTGGATCTACGACCATATAAGTTCCTGCCACCACAGAAACCTCATCGAGATAATAGCTTGTACCCGCTTGTAAATACCAAAATTTAAATTGATTTAGAGTGCTATTTCCCGTGGCTGTAAAGGTGTGAAAATACCGTTTCCAAGAAGTATCTATCGAAAAATTAGTCGCTTGAAAGCTCCCTGCCACATCAGATTGAAAAATAAGTTTCAAAGCTGCTTCCGATGGAGCATCAGTTTTGGCATAAAAGGAAACCGTATATGTTTGACCAGCTACCACTTCAAATTTATAAGCGCTATAGGTCTGTACATCGTATAGATTGTCTCCCAATGAAAGTATCTCTGCCTTAAGAGCTTTCTCAGAACCTGGTATTAAATCAGACGTTTCGACTGAAAAATTTGCAGCAGCTCCATTTTTTAGCTGATGATTCCACCACCAAAAAGAAATTCCATCCGGTTTTACCCCTTCAAAACTTCCGTTCTCCAAAGGGAGGCTGTTTTGACAAAACACAAGCAAGCTACTGTTTGTAAAAACCATTAAAAAGAAAAGAAAACGATATGGAAAAGAAAGTTTATTCATACACCCTATTTAAAAGAAATTGACACTGTATGTTCTTGTTTTTCTAATCAAAATTAGAAATACTGTAAAAGGCATTTTTAGGACGAAATTGATCGTCAAACAAAAGTGGATAATTGCGCCTCCCTTTTACAGGGTGGTTGTTCAACCAGCTGTGTTTATCAGACAATCCCCAAAGCGTCACATTGTCTATGACCGCTGCATGTTTTCTAAATACTTCAAAAAAAGCAGCGTAGGCTTTTGCTTGTTTTATGTTTGCCTCTTGGGTAAATTCAAAATCTTTGGTAATGTGTTTTTGAGTATGGTTGAAAAAAGAAACATCCAATTCAGTGATGTGTATTCGCAGACCTAAAGAAGCAAAACGTTTTATGGCTTTTTCAACCATTTCAGGACTGTCCTCTACATACCAGTGCGCCTGCATCCCAACCCCATCAATAGGCACACCTTCCTTTAATAATTGCTTTAACATTTTATAGGCACGCTCTCTTTTTTTGGGTTTTATAAGGTTGTAATCATTGTAATACAATTGTACATCAGGATTGATTTCTCTGGCCATCCGAAAGGCCTTCCCTATAAATTCTGGACCACATATATCAAACCATTTAGACTTTTTAGTACGGTATAGACCCTTGTTATTCGCATCAGTAATTGCTTCATTGACTACATCCCAAACATAGACATCGTCTTTATAACGCTTCATGACTTTTTTCATATAGCTATACAAGCGCTTGTACAATTCTTCTTTGCTGATGTTATTTCCTTTGTCATCTTCAAAAAACCAATCAGGAGTTTGGTTGTGCCAAACGAGTGTATGACCTCTCAATTTGATGTTGTTTTTTGTGGCCATTGTAACAACTGCATCCGAATGTTTCCAAAAATACTTGCCTTTTTTTCGAAGGATATATTGAGGCTTCATTTCATTTTCGGCGGTCATACTATTAAAATGCTGTTGCAATAACTGTAACGATACTTCACTGTGCATTTTTTTTGGACTCAGTGCAACTCCTACAGAAAAATAGGGGGCATAGATTGATTTCAACGTATGAGCTTGTATAGATGATTCGGTGCCTACTTGACTATAAACTGACTGCCCCATCCCCAAAAACAAAGGGAGAAATATGAGAAAAAAATAGTATCTTACTGAGTGACAATTCATTTTTTTTAGTTTAAAACCAGCATATCGGTTGTCTTTATACAAAAATAATGAGGTCGTATAGGTTTGGTGTAAAACTTTTGAGGAAATGACTACAATATTTGAAGCAGGCTGTATCTGATATATTGTTTGCCCTTACCGACTGTAAAAAATAAAAAAACATAAAAAAGAACTCCCTTTGAATATTACAAGAACGGCTTTGTACTTATTGTGCTTCTTTTCCCAATGTCTCTGTGCACAACAACTAAGCGAAAAGTACCAATTTACAAGCATTCAACAAAATGTGAGTCAACGAGCGATCTCTGCTATTACGCAAGACCAAGACGGCTATCTTTGGTTGGGTACCAATGGTGATGGACTTAACAGATATAGTGGCTTAAACTTCAAAAATTACAGTTCCAATTGGAACGATAATACCACACTAAATAGCTCTCAAATTTACAGTGTTTTTGTAGACAGCTTTGGTCAAGTATGGGTTGGTACCGAAGAAGGTTTGAATCTATACCGAAGAGACTTGGATCAATTTGAGCGGATTCCTTTGACAGCCTCAAAGACGAAAACTCCCGTACATGCACTACAAGAAACAGAAGACCATCAACTGATCGTTGGAACACATGAAAAGGGATTGTTTGTAGTAGACCTAAAAAATAAAAAAACTAAAAAAATAAAATGTGAAACAGCACTGACTTCACTGCTTATCAATACGATCCTAAAAACTCCTAGAGGGTCAATTCTCATTGGAACAAATAAAGGATTGCTTACCTATAAAACAGGTAGTACTACTTTTGACTATGCTTTTTTTGACACCTTACAAGGGCAACAAACAATACGCAATGCAATAGAGTCTTTACATGTGTTTGCCTCAAAAATATGGCTAGGAACCACCTCAGATGGTTTGCTTGAAATTGGCTCCTCTCCAACCAACCACTACCGCATCAAAAACCATAAACTGACTACAAAACGTATTTTAGCTATGACACAAACTCAAGAAGGTTTGTTATTGTGTGGTACCGAAAATGATGGCTTGTTTGCGGTGAAGGCATCGGGAGAAATTCAACATACCTACCGCTATGATCCTTCAGAAAAATACGGACTACAATCCAACTCTATCTGGTCTTTATATACAGATTACCAACACCGAATTTGGGTAGGGTATTACAACAATGGGCTTGCTGTTATTGATAAAAACCTCAGCAAGTTTAACAAAATTGAAAGTATCCCTAATCAAGTAAATTCCCTTAATGCTGCTTCCGTCACCGGTATCGTTAAAGACAGCAAAAAAAGGTATTGGATTACCACCATTGAAGGAGGTGTCGATGTATACGATCCTAAAGTACAGACATTCACCCACCTCAACGACCCAAAAAACAATATAGCAAAAGGGTTGCAAAGCTTTGATATACAGACCATATTTAAAGATTCTAAAGAAAATATATGGTTGGGAACCTGGAATTCAGGAATTTACTTTCTCAAAAAAAACAGTACAAACTTTCAGCACTTACACAAAGAGAACAGTGACTTAAGTGCAAACAGTGTACTTTCCTTTGACGAAGATGCATCGGGTAAAATATGGATTGGAACCTTTATAGGAGGCGTCTGTTCTTATGATCCAGTCTCAAAAAAAATAACACACCACAACTCAGAAACATTCAAAAAACACCACTTGAACACAGCAAATGTTCGTATTGTTCGTGTAGACCATAACGGTCATGTATTTGTGGGAACTCGAAAGGGACTTTTCAAAATAAAAACAAAAAAACGCAATACCTTTGAGGTAAAATCCTTCAATAAGCAAATACAAGACCTAGAAAAACCACAAAAAGAAACGATGAGTATCCTTTCTATTTTTGAAGATAGCCAGCAGCGACTTTGGATAGGTACAGATGGTTATGGCTTGTGTGCATACGATGCTGTAACTAAAAAAGCGAGGTGGTACAATACCTCCAACGAACTCATCCACACTACCATTGCATCTTTGATAGAAAGTGAAGCAGGGGAGCTTTGGATTGGAGGTAACAAGGGACTTTCTTCTTTCGACCCAAAAACAAAAAAAGTCACTAACTTTTTCACAAAAGACGGTTTACTATCCAATAATTTCAATTTCAACGCAGTCTACAAAGACCCGAATGGAAGCTTGTTTTTTGGAAATTATAAAGGGGTAAATTATTTCAACCCAAAAAAAATAAAGTATAACAAAGAAGTACCTAAAGTATACATCACTGGGTTGAAATTATTTAACAAACCCGTACTTCCAGGTCAAAAAGACAGTCCACTTACAAAAGTGATCGCTACCACAAAAACACTTACTCTAAACCACAAACAATCTGTATTTACCTTTGATTTTATTGGCATCAATTTTAGTCATACAGCCCAAAATAAGTATGCCTATTTCTTAGAGGGTTTTGAGGAAGACTGGAATTATGTACAAACTAACACCTCAGCTACCTATACCAACATACCTCCAGGAGACTATGTTTTTCATGTAAAAGCAGCTAACAATGACGGAGTGTGGAATGAGAATGCAACACGTCTTACTGTACAGATTATAGCTCCATGGTGGAAAACCTATTGGGCATTTGCTGGGTATCTACTTTTTATATCAATCGTTGGGTATTTTATTTGGGTATTTGTCAATGAACGTATCAAAGAAAAGAGGATCATCATCAACCAGCGTGAAGAACGCAAGCAAATCGAAATATTAAATGCTAAAAAAATTCAATTTTTCACAAATATATCTCACGAATTCAGAACACCACTGACCCTGATTCTCAACCCTATAGAAGATATCTTAGATGACACAGCATTGGTACTAACAGATGCTGTCAAAGAAAAGCACAACAGTATTTATAAGAATACCAAAAGACTCTCACGCTTGATTGACGAGCTGATGGATTTTAGAAAATTGCAATTTGGAAAAATGCCGCTACAGCCTGTAAAGATTGATCCACTAGCATTCGCTTCAGGAATAGCGAGTTATTTTGAAGAAGAAGCAGCTCAAAGAAACATCATCCTTTCTATTGAAAATGAGGGGGAAAACAATTCTATATGGGCAGATCCTTCGATGTTAGAAAAAATCATTTTCAACATTCTTTCCAATGCTTTTAAAGCCACCCCAGAAAATGGAATGGTTCGTTTGAGTGTTCACCGAAGCGTCACTCCTGTGATACTTCCATTAATAGATGCAAAAAAAGCAGTACCCGCTATTGAAATTAACATCAACGATACCGGTTCAGGAATCAAAAAAGAAAACATTGACAAAATATTTGAACGCTTTTTCCAAGCCAAGGAAATGGACAAACAATACTATGGAGGTACTGGTATTGGTTTGGAAGTAGTACGTAGTTTTATGGAGCTGCATAAGGGAAAAATTAGGGTGGCAAGTAAAGAACGTGAAGGCACACAATTTACACTCTATTTTGCATTGGGCAACAAACACCTGAGTGAGTATGAACTGAAAAAGTCAAATCTTGAAGTCCCACAAAATAAACCGCTAGAAGAAAGCGTATCAGAAGAAAAGCTAAAAGCAAACAAACACAACTATAAGATTGAGGAAAGTCAAAATAATACTCTTAAAAAAACTGTTTTGATCGTTGAAGACAATGCAGAACTGAGAAGCTACATCAAAAAAGAATTGGCTGCAGTATACAAAGTAATAGTTGCTGAAAATGGAAAAGAAGGTATTGAAAAGGCCAACAAAACTATTCCTGATCTTATTATTACAGATGTCATGATGCCTTTGGTCGATGGTTATGAACTATGCGAAAAGATAAAATCAAATCTCAAAACCAGTCATATTCCTCTATTAATGCTCACTGCCAAAGGAATGGAAGTAGACCGTATCAAAGGGATTGATGCTGGTGCAGACGTGTACCTTAAAAAACCCTTTAATATGCGAGTTTTGCGCTCTCACACAAAGCAATTGATTACGAGCAGGCAGCTTTTATTTACAAAATATTTTACGGGAATACAGCAAAAGGAATTGCCAAAACAAACCACCTCCTTAGACAAGCAGTTTATCACAAAAGTGTTAGACTACATACATAAAAACATGGAAGACCCTAAATTAAATGTAGAAAACTTAGCGGAAGAACTCTTGTTGAGTCGAAGCAAACTCTATAGAAAAATCAAAGCATTGACAGGTGATACAGCCAATGAATTTTTAAGAAAAATACGCCTTGAAAAAGCCAAAACAATGATCGAAACTTCTGAGGATACTATTAGTGAAATATGTTACAAAGTTGGATTTTCATCCCCTTCCTACTTCACTAAATGTTTTAAAAAACATTTTGGTATACTACCCACAGAAATTCGACCTGAAAAAAATAGATGAATTAATACTACTTTCTCCGCTTGTTGTATAAAGTATATATTGACTTATTTGTTAGTGGAAAAAGCTTACCAGTTATAGTAAACCCCCATGTACCCACTAAACATCATAGGATTGGATTCATTGTACAGTTCGACTAAATCACTTCTGTACCTATAATTACTAGATACTTCTACTCCTACGGAAGAATTGATATCATAGCGAACCCCTGCGTTAAAGGCAAAACTCATTTTTAGTACATGATCCTCCAATTGACGGCGGATAAAACCAGATTCAAAACCTAATATATAACTAGTATCCTTGATAATGTTAAAATCAATTTTTTGATTGTAAAAAATACCATAACTAGAATAATCAATCGATGCAAATCGCTCGTAAGCTATACCTATTTCAGAAGTTTCAGTATGGTCTGACAATTTCACTATAAAGTCCAACTCTCCTTGTTCACTAGTTGCATAGGGTCCTTTGATCAACATTTTTGGGTCGATTACTACAGACACAAAACCATTTTTCTGTGCAGAACAATAGATGTTAACGAATAATATAAATGCGAATAAACTTACTATTTGTGTGTTTTTTTGGTTAAAAATCATGGCTCAAGAATTTAAAGATTACTAATTGGTTTTTTTATATGTCACTTAACAACTGAAAAGAAAATCCTCCGGAATGTTTCTCTCTTCGATCTTGGAGTGTCAAATTTTAACTGATGTGGTGGGGAAACCTCAGTGGTTGATGCTTCTACTTCTTTTGAAGCATCTCAATGTCATTGTCATTATTTGGAGTAGGGAAACTCCATGGGGAACATACGTCTGTGAAAACTCACTTTTAAAACAATAAAGAGCTTTAAAACCCTACGTTGTTTTCGAAAAAATTAAAAGCAATTATTCCGTTGTATGTAGTAAATATAGTTTTAAACAGAACTGTCAAAACTAATATTCGACAAAGGGAAATAAAGTAATGTATAAAGTATCTAGTATGTAGATGAAGCGTAATTTGTATGCGACCAACATACACTACCTTATAAAAATTTATTACGTAAACGTTTAAGTCACAAAATAGTAGCCTGAAAAAACCTACCAAAATGCAGTTAACACTAATGTTTCCTTAGTATTTATGACTAAAAAACCAAGTGACACCTATTTCCTAAAAGGCTATACATAGAATAAAATCACTTGACATACAAAGGTTTAAAGTGTAAATTTATGTAACAACTAAACCAATAACTGTGTATTATTTAGGGTATGATTTAGGAAGCTCATCTATAAAGGTTGCTATTGTCAATAGTAAGACCGGGGAAAAGATAGCTGCTATTCAAGAACCAGAAGAAGAAATGGCGATTTTAGCACAACATCCAGATTGGGCAGAACAAGACCCGAAAATGTGGTGGAAATATGCCTGTAAAGCAACCAAAAGGCTTTTAGAAGAAACCGCTATCGATACAACTACTATCAAAGGAATAGGTATTTCATATCAAATGCATGGATTGGTTGTTATCGATAAAGACAAAACAGCTTTGAGAAATGCCATCATTTGGTGTGACAGTAGGGCTATTGAAATTGGCAACAATGCTTTTCAAGACTTAGGAGAAGTCGCTTGCTGTGATCATTTATTAAATTCTCCCGGGAATTTCACTGCCTCCAAATTAAAATGGGTCAAAGAGTACGAAACTGACCTATACCAACGCATTTACAAATACATGCTACCCGGAGACTACCTTGCCATGCGTTTATCAGGAACCATCAATACTACCAAAAATGGATTGTCCGAAGGAATCTTATGGGATTACAAAAAGGATGCGGTAGCCGATTGGTTGTTGGAACACTATGGCATAGACACTTCCTTGACACCCGATATCGTAGCAAATTTCACCGTACAAGCAAGGGTAGATGCACAAGGGGCCAAAGATTCAGGTATTCCAGTTGGAACTCCTATTCTATATCGTGCTGGTGACCAACCCAACAATGCCTTGTCATTGAATATCTTCAATCCTGGAGAAGTAGCAGCCACTGGAGGTACTTCAGGAGTAATTTATGCTATTAGCAACACATTAAAGTCCAAGGAGTCTTCACGTATCAATAATTTTGCACATGTAAATTACAGTACTAAAAACAATAATATTGGAAAATTACTTTGTATCAATGGGGCAGGAATCATGTACCGATGGCTACGCAACAATACGGGAGTCAGCTCCTATGAAGATATGAATCTAAAAGCTGCGGAAGTGCCTATTGGTGCAGAAGGAGCACTGATCATTCCTTTTGGAAATGGTGCCGAGCGTATGTTGAACAACACCAATATGGGTACTCAAATTACCAATATCAACCTTAACAAACACCATGTAGGACATTTGTGTAGGGCTGCATTAGAAGGTATTGCGTTTTCCTTTGTCTATGGAATGGATATTTTAAAAGGAGACAATGCTGAAATTAGTGTTATTAGAGCAGGAAATGACAATCTTTTTCGCTCAGAAATATTTTCAAACACTGTGGCAACACTCATAGGACACGAAATAGAAATTTATAACACAACTGGATCTGTTGGCGCTGCAAGAGCATGTGGACTTATTGACGGAGATTACAAAAAATTTGGTGATGTCATTTCAAAAAACGACCACGTAATGACCTTTATGCCACTTAAAAACAGAACACCCTATGAATTGGCATATCGAAATTGGAAACAGAAATTAGTCTCTTTTTTAAAAGATAAATCATAACTAAAATTATTAAAATGGCATTACTTGGAAACAAAGAATACTTTAAAGGTATCGGAGAAATAAAATACGAAGGGAAAGAATCAGACAATCCCTTGGCATTTAAATACTACAACCCGGATCAAATCGTAGCTGGAAAAACCATGCGTGATCACTTTAAATTCTCGGTTGCCTACTGGCATACTTTCTGTGGTCAAGGAGCAGATCCTTTTGGTCCAGGGACTCAAAATTTCGAATGGGACAAACCCAAAGACCCTTTAGATGCTGCTAAAGAAAAAGCAGATGCTGCCTTTGAGTTCATTACTAAAATGGGATTTGGATATTATTGTTTCCACGATTACGATCTCATACAAGAAGGACCTACTTTTAAAGAATTTGAAGATCGTTTAGCGAGCATTACCTATTACCTAAAACAAAAACAAGAGTCCTCAGGAGTAAAATTACTGTGGGGAACATCCAACTGTTTTTCAAACCCTCGCTATATGAATGGGGCAGCTACCAATCCAGATTTTGACGTACTCGCCAGAGCTGGTGGACAGGTAAAACTAGCACTCGACGCAACCATGGCACTCGAGGGTGAAAACTATGTGTTTTGGGGAGGACGTGAGGGCTATATGTCTTTACTGAACACAGATATGGGAAGAGAATTAGACCATTTAGGGCAATTTTTGAGAATGTGTAGAGACTATGCACGTAGTCATGGATTCAAGGGGAATTTCTTTATCGAGCCCAAACCTATGGAACCTTCCAAACACCAATACGATTTTGATTCAGCAACTGCCATTGGTTTTTTGAGAGAACACGGTCTCGAAAAAGACTTTAAGATAAATATAGAGGTCAACCACGCAACATTGGCACTGCATACCTTCCAACACGAAATTGCGGTATCCGCTCATGCTGGTATGCTCGGAAGTTTAGATGCCAACCGTGGTGACTATCAAAACGGGTGGGATACGGATCAATTTCCAAACAATATTCAAGAAACTACAGAGGCGATGTTGGTGTTCCTAAAAGCTGGAGGATTGCAAGGAGGGGGTGTCAATTTTGACGCTAAACTCAGAAGAAACTCTACAGATATGGACGATATTTTTCACGCTCATATTGGAGGTGCAGATACCTTTGCAAGAGCTTTGTTGATTGCAGACAAAATCATCACCTCTTCCCCTTATGAGAAAATGAGAACAGACCGATACAGTTCTTTTGACAGTGGCAATGGAAAAGCCTTTGAAAATGGAAAATTGGACTTGAAAGATCTGTATAAAATAGCACAAGAAAATGGTGAGTTAGCTTTGAAAAGTGGGAAACAAGAGCTTTTCGAAAACATCATCAATCAGTATATTTAGTTGAGTTTGGTTAGAGGTACTCGATATCAGTACTAGTCATTATGATGCGAGTACCTTTTTTTAAGTCAAAAAAATCAACATAGACAAACAATTTAAAGTTGGATGCAGACACTAAAAAAAATAAAAA
>JBELHA010000011.1:0-5128 GCA_042091695.1 Flavicella sp. | reverse complement strand
GTTTGGTTGAAGGTACTCGATATCAGTACTAGTCATTATGATGCGAGTACCTTTTTTTAATTCCAAACAAAACAACTAAATCCTTAAAATATATGAAAGAATCAAACCGCTCTTATTTATTAAAACTAACACTCGTAGCCACACTGGGTGGACTTTTATTCGGTTATGACACTGCAGTAATCTCGGGTACTGTAAGTTCTTTAGAACATTTTTTTGTACTGCCATTTGGTTTGTCAGAAACAGCAGCCAGTTCAAAGCTAGGAGCTGTAGTTTCCAGCGCATTGATCGGTTGTATTATTGGAGGGATGTCAGGAGGTTTTATCAGCAAAAAATTGGGTCGAAAAAAAGGATTGTTACTCGCAGCTCTTTTGTTTTTACTCTCTGCTATCGGTTCTTCCATGCCAGAAATGGGAATTGTAGCTATTGGAGAAGCAGACCATACCTTTATAAATATCTTTATCGCCTATAGAATCATCGGTGGTATTGGTGTAGGACTCGCTTCCATGCTTTCCCCCTTGTATATTGCAGAGATTGCTCCTGCAGAAAGTCGGGGTAAATTAGTATCAATGAATCAATTTGCTATCATTTTTGGAATGCTCGTCGTTTACTTTGTCAATTATTATATTTCCAAACAAGGAGATGATAGTTGGTTGCAAACCATCGGTTGGCGTTGGATGTTTGCCTCAGAAATTATACCGGCAAGTCTATTTGTAGGTTTTCTGTTACTTGTTCCAGATACACCACGTTCGCTGATGTTGAAAAACCAACCTGAAAAGGCGTTGGATGTACTCGAAAAGGTCAATGGAAAAGAGAAGGCCAAACAAATTTTAGAAGATATCAAAAATACCTTAACAGCTCAGTCTGGAAACCTTTTTTCTTATGGTACAGCCGTCATTGTAATCGGTATTTTACTTTCTGTATTCCAACAATTTGTAGGTATCAATGTGGTTTTATATTATGCACCTGAAATCTTTAAGAGTATGGGATCTGGAACTGATACCGCCTTGCTACAAACAATAATTGTGGGACTTGTAAATCTAGGTTTTACTATCCTAGCCATTCTTACCGTAGACAAATACGGAAGAAAACCATTGATGATCATCGGCGCCTTGGGGATGGCTATTTCTATGTTCGCCTTGGGAGGTACATTTGTTTCCAAAAACGTAGGGGTTGTAGCATTGATTTGTATGTTGGTATATGTTGCGAGTTTTGCAATGAGTTGGGGACCTGTTGTATGGGTATTACTCTCCGAAATATTCCCAAATAAAATACGTGGAAAAGCATTGGCTGTTGCCGTTGCTGCACAGTGGATTTCTAACTGGGTGGTATCTTATACCTTTCCAATCATGGACAAAAACACCTATTTACTTGAAAAATTCAACCACGGGTTTGCCTATTTTATTTATGGATTAATGGGAGTTCTTGCCACGCTTTTGGTTTGGAAATTTGTACCTGAAACCAAAGGAAAAACATTGGAAGAAATGGATACGCTCTGGGATAAATAACACGGTATGAAAACTCCAAAAAACACCTATAAATTATCATTCTTACTTCTCGGTTTGGCCTTGAGTTGTTTTGCCTGTATAGACAAAGCAGACACTAGTACTGAAAATCTGTATATAGATACAGAAACTACTGAGGATAATGACACTAATGAAGACGATAATAATGACACTTCTGCTACTGTAGTTTTGGAAACGAAAACCATTGAAATTGTACAAACAATTGAAGGCATAGCTGTAACTCGTAGTTTTCAACTTCAGACTCCAAGTAGCATAGATGAATCGAAAGATTATCCTGTAGTATTTGCTTTTCACGGAAGAGGAGGCAACAAAGACAACTGGATCTCTAGCCTTAAAAAATACACAGATGCTGGAGATTTTATTGGGGTCTACCCACAAGGGTATTTAGCTTCTTGGAATTTAGGTTCCGAACCTTCTAAAGCAGATGACACTGAATTTGTCGATATGATTGTTGCTGAACTACAAGCATATCCAAATTTGAATTTCGAGAAAATGTATGCCATCGGCACTTCAAACGGATCAGCACTGGTCAATCAATTAGCCATAGAAACTTCTCATTTCAAAGCCATAGCCCCCATTGTATCGCAACTGATAGAAAGTCAAGTATTTCACAATGCCATGCAACCCCTATCTGTATATCAAGTATGTGGTGCGGAAGATACAGTCATTCCAATCGATGGAGGGGCAAAATTAGGACACGTCTTTTTAGATGCTATGGAGAGTGCCAAAAAATGGGCAGGACAATTTGGCTGTAGTGCATCTTTCAACACCACAATGCAAGGAGCAAATACCCTGTATACTTTTGACAATTGTAACAACAATATTGTTATCAATTACCTACGAGTAACTAACGGAGGTCACAATGTACAAGCAGGCATCCCTAATTTCTACGATCCTATTTGGGATTTTTTTCAACAATTCTAAGTAAGTTTTCTAGTTGTTTCCCTTTGAATCAGAGAAGTTTTCACCACTTTAGTACTGAATGAATCTTGCTCTCTCACACCTTCTAAGCGATCGATCAAGGCTTTTGCAGCCAATGTACCCAAATGATTTCCATGTTGACTTATGGTCGTTATTTTAGGAGTTGTATGATTTGCCAACTTCCCGTTTGTAAAACAAATTAACGACATTTCGTTTGGAATCTTGTACTGCATTGCTTTGAGTAAGACTAGAGAATTGATAGCTGAACTTTCTTCCAAACACAACAAACCGTCAATTGTTTTATCTGCCAACACTAATTTCATACAGGTATCAAAATCCTCATTTTTTCCAATTCTAACAATGAGTTTTTCTTCAATAGTTCTTCCATGTGACCTCAAAGCTTTTTTGTAGCCATCTACTCGTAATTTCCCCACACTAAGGGTATCTATCACCGAAACCACCGCAATTCTTTTACAGCCTGATTGTATCAAAAAAGTAGTCGCTTCACAGGCACCTTCAAAATCATTGACAATTACTTTATCACAATCTAAATCATCTGTAATCCTATCAAACAAAACCACAGGAAGCCCTTCATCAATTGCTGTTTGTAAGTGTTCATATTTTTGTTTTATTTGAGTTTCTTCTGCCATGGAAATTATAAACCCATCGAGTGTACCGTTTTTTAACATCTCAATAGTTTTACATTCCTTGTCATAGGATTCGTTTGAAATACAAGAAATCAAGTTATACCCTCGTTTGGTAGCGGTTTCCTCAATACCAACGAATACTTTTGTAAAAAAACTATTCATAATGTTCGGAATAACCACGCCGATGGTTTTGGTCTTTTTTTGTAAAAGATTTAAAGCCACACGGTTGGGTTGATAGCGGTGTAGTTTTGCGTATTGTTGTATTTTTTCTTTTGTACTATTCCCTATGTCATGAGAGTCTTTTAAGGCTTTTGAAACCGTAGCAATCGAAACATTGAAATTAGACGCAATGTGTTTGAGTGTAATTCGTTTTTGCATAGTCGCATGTTGGTTTAGTTTTGTCTTTTTAATATAAAAAAATCAAAGTCAGTTTCCTAAACAATTTAGACCGCCTTCTTTTTACTATCTTTAAATGCCCTCCTATTCACTTTAAAAAACAAAAATGTAATGTTAGAAAAAGTTTATGGAGCCGCAGTTTTTGGCATAGAAGCCACCCGTATTACCATTGAAGTAAATATTGACCAAGGGATTGGGTATCACCTAGTAGGGTTGCCAGACAACGCTGTTCGTGAAAGCTGCTATCGTATCGCAGCTGCTTTACAGAACAATGGTTATAAATTACCAGGAAAGAAAATTACGCTCAACATGGCACCTGCTGATCTTCGAAAAGAGGGTTCTGCATATGATCTACCTTTGGCCATCGGTATTTTGGCTGCTTCTGAACAGATAAAAGCTGTAGACATAGAAAAGCATATGATTATGGGGGAACTTTCCTTAGACGGAAATTTACAGCCAATCAAAGGAGCTTTGCCCATTGCCTTGAAAGCAAAAGAAGAAGGTTTTTGTAGTTTGATGCTTCCCTTACAAAATGCAAAAGAAGCTGCCATTGTAAAAGGGTTGAAAGTATACGGTATCAAAAACATACATGAAATCATCGCTTATTTTGATACTGATACGCCATTGGAAGAAACAGAGGTATCATTGGAAAAAGAGTTTCAAAAAACCTTAGAAAACCCTAGTTTTGATTTTTCAGATGTCAAGGGACAAGAGTCGATCAAGCGCTGTATGGAAATTGCTGCAGCTGGTGGACATAACATTCTTTTGATTGGTCCTCCTGGCTCTGGAAAAACCATGTTGGCAAAACGCCTGCCGAGTATCCTTCCTCCTATGACTTTAGAAGAAGCATTGGAAACCACAAAAATCCATTCAGTTGTTGGAAATATCAAGGAGGAAATAGGCCTTTTAACAGAACGTCCTTTCCGATCGCCACATCATACAATTTCGGATGTCGCTCTTGTCGGTGGAGGGCAATACCCACAGCCAGGTGAGATTTCTATGTCCCATAACGGAGTCTTGTTTCTCGATGAACTACCGGAATTCAAACGCAGTGTCTTAGAAGTCATGCGCCAACCTTTGGAAGACAGAACAGTTACCATTTCTAGGGCACGATTTACCGTAGACTATCCCTGTAGTTTTATGTTGGTAGCCAGTATGAACCCCAGTCCTAGTGGTTATTTCAACGACCCTAACAACCCTATGGCGTCGAGCCCTCAGGAAATGCAACGTTATTTGGGTAAAATTTCGGGACCTTTGTTGGACCGTATAGATTTGCATATAGAAGTGACACCCGTTCCTTTTGAAAAGCTCTCCGAAGCTCGAAAAGGTGAAGATAGTAACAGCATACGCAAACGCGTTAGCAAAGCTCGTAACTTACAAACAGAACGCTTTCATAACATCAAAGATTGCCATTACAACGCACAGATGTCAGTCCGTCATATTGCTACTTTTTGTGCCTTAGATTCAGCTTCAAAAGACCTGCTTAAAAATGCGATGCAAAGACTCAACCTATCTGCTCGTGCCTATGACCGGATTTTAAAAGTGGGTCGTACCATTGCTGATTTAGAAGGCACACAAAATATCGACCAAAATCATATTGCAGAAGCTATTCAGTATAGAAGTTTAGACAGGGAAGGATTG
>JBELHA010000010.1:9569-59568 GCA_042091695.1 Flavicella sp. | reverse complement strand
CGGTGTAAAATATTTGAGTTTTTCGAAACTGCGTAGAGAAAATTGTCTTGTGGATTGAAACCCCAGTCGTGAATTACAGCACTCTGAGACAATGATAAGGTACCTACAAGTTTAGAATAAGTTGTTGAGCTAGGATCTAAATCAATTTTGTATATAGTGGGTCCAGGTCCTTTGATATAGTACATACCATTGTGGTCAATATCACCAATAAAACGACTATTTGTCAAGAAAGAAGGTATGTAAAACAGTTTCGTGTTGTAATTTTTGCCTATGCGAACGATTGATTTAGAAGGTTGGTTTAGTGTACCCCATATATACCCATCCTTAGGATTATAACCTACTGAATTTATACCTGAATCCAATATATTAGTCGCCGCTTCAGAAGTAGTTCCCGATGCTAAATCAACCGTAAATACATCATTGGTTTGTAATAAAAACGCTTCCGAAACACAACCAATTGGCAGGTCATCGACACATGCAATTATTGGTGTTCTCGTACTTTCACAGCCTGCGCCATCGTTGTTAGCAGCATAATAAACTCCTCTGTCACTCAATAGCTGACTACTATTCAATTGGTTTCCTCCAGTGATTGCATCGTACCATATTAAATTGTGACTCACACTAACAGATATAGAAGCCAATGTAGCACCAGATGAAAAACAAGTACTCGTATTGCAAGTAGCAGCTGAAGATTGATTTACTGTATTTTCAAAAATGGCTGTATTTCTAGGATCATCAACGGAACAGTAAGTGATAGTCGGATAAGGAAAGTTACCTCCAGCTCTAAACTTTACAGTTCCTGTACTATTATTGACAAGCATTATTTTTTTAATATGTACTGCCGATGTAATTTTAAAGTCAACTTGACCTGTGCCATTGTTAGTAACTAATAAAATATCTATAGTGGTATTGGGTGGTGAAAAATTAACATCACCTGAAAGCTGAGAATTTACATCTATTACGGACGTAAGCAAATTAGTTGTTGGCGCATTTAAGTTACAATTATCTTCTTTATTATAATCTGATGCATAGGTCGAATTTAATGAAAGCAGTAAAAGAAAAATAGATACTTGTATACAATGCATAGTTTTAGTAGTAAAATTACTAGTTAATATAGCATTAGGTGTGTTATTTTACACCAAATGCAGGTTTGTATCGATAAAAGAAAACCATTCCAACATACTAAAGGACAAACTAGACCGTAGGACATAGTCTGTTGCTGTTAATAAACCAAATTTAGTAGGAAGTAACAAAAGCAAAAAAACTCAGGATTTGTCTTTAAAAAATCACAAATAAGATATTTTAAAGGCACAATAAATAGCAAAAAAAAGCAGGCTCATTGAGCCTGCTAATTTCATCCTAGGATGCTTAAAGATTTTATTTTAAAAAAACACCTACCCCTAAGTGAATTTAAAAATATAAATAAATCTTGTTCTGAATAGCAATTTTAATAAGCTATTACCGATAACTAAATTAATAAATTAAATATATTTAAAACAAACAAAAATCAACTTATTTATTGTTTGTGCATCATTGGTATTCTTATTATCAAAAAAATACATAACAATCTAATAAACAATTAATTAAGTCTTTTCAAGAAACAAAAACGAAAGATTTTTATAATAAAAAATGAAAAAAATGAAAAAAAAATAGACTTTTTTACCCCTAAAAAAGTCTATTTTTTGAAATTTGATCTTAAAGATGATCTAATAAAAAAAGTAAAAAAACTTATCTACCCCTAAATAAGATTTTTTATAACATTTTTTAAAAAAACTGCAATAAAAAAAAAGTTTGCCTACCCCTAAACAAAAATATTTTTTGACTATAATAGTTATGCAATTCTTATACTTCAAATGTAAAAAACATTACAGTTTTGATGTTTAAATTTGGCTTAAACACAGTATTTGTATCGACTAAAAGAGATATTTTATCGATGAGTGGTTATTTAATGTAATTTTATAAAAGGAAGAGACAAGCGCACAATTTTTTTTAAAAATTTTACAGAAGGATCTCCCAATAAATAATAAAAAATCAACACCGTTCAATTCAAGCTGGGAATATCCTTTTAAAAGGTTATTTGAATATCAATAATGCAACCTATAAGTCAACGCTGAAACTTTGTAATTATAATTGTGCAAGGAGATTTTTCATTAGGTCAATCAAAAAAAATAAAATGTTCTGTTTGGAAAGATACATGCATTGTACAAAGTATGACAATACAAAAAGCAGATTTATCTACCCCTAAATAAATCTGCTTGAATTGTAACACCAAAAGTGTATTTTTTAATTTTTAAAATACAGATTTACCTACCCCTAAATAAATCTGTAATTTTAAAAACACATATGTAAACAACACTTACTTAGTATGAAATTGTCTACCCCTAAACAATTCAGATGTAAAATAATAACGAATTTAAAATTCAATTATTAGTAGTTGTTTTACATTATAAAAGTAACTAATAGTAATCTTGAAAAAATTTAATATCTTCAGATAGTACTATTGAATCGTTTAAAAGCTATTTTATGAAGATGAGAAGAATTTCAATTAGCAATATTACTAACAAGATTTAAAAAATAGTGGGTTTGCATTGTAGAAGTGTATAAAAAAACTACAATTCCTCTAAATATAAATATACCGTTTGGACAAAAAGAGTTATCTGAATAAGTGCATTTATGGCTTTGAAAAACACTTAATTTAGAAACGCCAAAGGATTTCAGGTTTGTTATACACAATGACAAACTGCAAGTTTCCCTATTATAAAACGCTATTTGTCACCCTTCATTTTTTGGATCAATTGTTTTAGATGTAAAGCCTCAGCATCAGTTAAATTCTTTTCAAGCGGGGCGTGTAATGCGCTTACTTTTACATTTAATTTTTCTAACAACTCCTCACCTTCTTTAGTGATTAGAATATCCATTTTTCTACGATCAAACTCACTAATTGTTCTTTCGACCAAGCCTTTGGCACACAACTTATCGACAATCCGAGTCACATTGCTCGATCTTTGAATCATTTTTTCGAGTATCGTATTTACTGATACAGGTTTTCCTTTAGCTCCTTTTAAGATTCGTAATACGTTGAATTGTGGCTCGTAAATACCGTATTCTTTCAATTCTTTAGTAACAGCATCTGTGAACCAATGGCCCGTTCGTATTATCTCTATAACTGCTTCAAAATGTGGATTCATAACACCTACTTTATTTGTAGGTACAAATATACTATGTATTTGATAGTTGGGCAAGAAAGTTTCAATCTAAATTGATTGTGTTCCTTTTTTGTGTCAATAAATAAGAACTTTGGAACGCATCAAAATCTAATACCATACGGTTTTTATAACTGGGATACACATCGTAAAAACAAGTGTTTTCTAGTTCAATACTTTCGATTTTTGAGTGTTTTTCAACAGAAGTCATCCTTACTTTAAGATGACCCTTTAAGTTCGATGCACTTGTCAATTCGAATCGTATCAACTTCCTGTTTATCTTTAACACACATCGCTTATTGATATAATTAACGACACATAAAGCTTGCATGCTAGAAGTATTACATGTTTCTTGTGCGCTAAGCATTTGAAATTCTTTTGCATCTATAAAAAAATCTAATTGGATCTTATGATCCACACTAGATAAATTTGAGATAGAGATATTTCCTATGTGAAAAATTGAAATAAAATATAGAATACAGGATATGATTTGCATGTTCGTTTTATTGAATTTGAATTTTACGTGTGGTTTGATTGTTTACATCCCCTATTTGAAGGTAATAAATACCTGTTGGAATCGAGGTTACAGGTATTTGTTTCAGAAGTGTATTACTTGAATAAACAACTTGTCCATTACTGTTGTATAAGAACATTTGATACGCATCATTAGTATAACTTGTATCAAAATGAATGTTGATAATCTCTTTTACTGGGTTGGGGAAAACATACCAATCTAATAAAGTATTTGCACTTTCTTCGATCCCTAAGTCAACTGTACTGCAATCTTCCAAAGCAGTCGAGGTTGGACAATTCAATCCTATTTTAAAAGAGTTATCTATGTATTTGCCTTTTAAACATCGTGGTATAAACGGCCAGTTATCGGTCAATACATAATAATACGTACCTTCAGGGTATTCAGGAGTGCGTCCATAACGTCCCCCGCATTCATCTAGTTCAGAAAGTGAATCTAGATATTCATAATCTTCAATATAAGAACCATCATAACTGCCATCAGGTGCAGTAATACCGTCTCCCCCTCTACTACCCGACTTCAACTTATAGCTGCTTTCAAAAGCCTGTACAGCACTATTACTATCATTTGAATCTCCGTATAGGTATTTGTAATATATAGGAAAACCATCTGCTGCATAGCCAACTAAAGGGGAATGTTTACTGCCATTGATTTGTAAATCATTTTCAAAATAAACGGAAGGAATATTGTGATAATGATAACGATTGAGGTTGTTTACATGTCCTCCATTTGCATCCATTACCAATAAATCTTCTGCTTCTACATGGAAGTTTAAATTCTCTTCTTGTGTGGTAGGATTGGTGAAATATATACGTGCAAAAGGAGAATAGTTGACTCCTTGGTCAGAAACACCGAAAATTACACCACCGCCACATGATTGAGATGTTGTATCCTCAGATATAGGTTGCGCAGTTTCTGTAAATTCTGGATACAAGCACATACTGTACTCAAAATCTTGTGCCAAAATATCATTTTTACCTGCAAAAGGTCCATAATCGTGTGCTGGGATATTATTGGTGTATATTTTACGAACATGGTTTTTTTCTTCCATACAAAAAGCATTGCTAGATTCGTTTGCGAATATGGACTCTTTATCACAAATCAGGTCGGTATTTTCCGTAGCTTCATCAACAAGAGGATCTGTCCCATTATTAAATTCATCAAGGTTGCTAATCCCATCTCCATCAGTGTCGTCATTTGGTCCATAGGCATGACTTAGCAAATATTCAAATTCCCAATTATCTAAAAGTCCATCGGCATCTACATCTAAACCTGTTCCGGAAAAATTACTATGTGTAGGGTCTAAAGTCGGCATGTTTGCATTGACTTCTTTCAAGTGATCTCTCAAAGCCAAGTGTAGGTTTCTCGCAATTTCTGGTTGGCTGCTAGAAATGTCATTGTCTTCACCTATATCCTGAGAAATATCGAAAAGAGCGCCCACTCCTGATTCGTAATCCATCGAAAATTTATAATGGCCTTGAATGGCAACCGATCGAGGTTTTTTATTGGGGTTTTGATCGTAATGAGGGGAATGAAAGAACAAAGGTTTTTTTCTAGAAAAAGGCGCCCCAGAAAACAAAGGTACTAAGCTCTCACCATCGAGTTGCTCAGGCAGTGCCAACGAACTCCCAGACAATTCTGCAATCGTAGGAAACAAGTCATAGGCAACAACAGCTTCTGAATGGTAACTATTCTCGCTGATACCGGGGCCTTTGATGATAAAAGGAACTCGAATTCCTCCTTCTGACAAGAAGGTTTTTCCATAGGACAATGGACTGTTATTCGTAGCGTTCAGTTGCCCTCCATTGTCGGAGATAAACACTATATATGTATTGTCGTCAATCCCTAAATTTTCAATCGCTTGTAACACTACACCAAGACCTGAGTCAGTATCTTCCGTCATTGCTGCATAATTAGGGTCTGTGTGACGTGTTCCCATCGGCCTTAGCAAAGGGTTGTTATATAGATCGATCGTTTCTTGTCTCGCTTCTATGTCTTTGTGAACAGCATAGTGTGAAATTTGTACGAGAAATGGCGCTTCTTCTGCTACTGCAGAAGTCATAAAATCAACTGTTTTTTGACTTAACTCAAAAATCTTTTTAGGGTCTTCTTGTACGATCCCTGTATGATTTCCATCTGCATTGCTAGTAGCACCATCACTCGTGTCAAAACCATTGGCAGCAGGGCTTGAAGATTGCGGGGATCCCAAGTGCCATTTTCCAAAGTGAGCAGTTCGGTAACCTAGGTCAGTTGCTTTCAGCCATTCCGCATAGGTCATCTGCTCTGCAGGTAATACCGTATTGGAAGTAGCTTCTATAATAGGTTTGCCAGTACTGATCACATTGTCAGTATTTGTAAATCCATTCCTTGCAGTAGACTGTCCAGTCATGATACTACATCGCGAAGGAGAACATTTTGGAGATGGTGCGTACCCTTGAGAAAAAGTCATCGCAGATGCTGCAAAGGAAACGAGTTCCGGAGTATGGTAAAAATCACTTTTAGAGGTTGTGATCTCTGGATGCATTTGTAGTGAAGTCCCTGTCCAACCTTGGTCATCTAAAACCACAACTACAAAATTGGGTTGGGCTTTAAGTGCCAATGTTACAATCAAAAAAAAGAGTATAGATAAAGAGGTTAAAAAGTGTTTATTTTTCATTTTCAGATTTTTGAGGTATCAAATTACCTAACTAAGACTTCGTTTCCTTAGAAAGGTTTAAAAGAATTGTAACATTTAAAATACCACAAAAAGTGCATAAAAAAAACACCATTACTAGAATGGTGTTTTGCTAATTTAAAAAAAAAAAATTACAATTGAACCGATATTAAATATAGGCCGAGTAAAATAAAATTAACAGTTAAAATCGTTACAAATACTGTTTTTAGAGATGGTGTGTAGTCGTTTTTCATAAGTACAAAGTTTAATTGATTATGGTATCAAAGTTACTTTGAAAAACATTTATAAGAACTTACTGTAAGTCCAAAGCCGATTTGATATCGATTAAAAACCTTTTTATATCGATAAGTAAAGTGACTGTTCTTTCCGTTTTCTAATGATTATTTTAGTTCCATTTATAGCGCCATATTACTGTGTTTTAAAAACGGATTAAATGAATTAAGGTAGGAATATTAAAGCCACGTCTTATTGTTGAAGGCATGGCTTTGTGAATTTTGGTTATCAATTGTGTTTTATGAATTGTTTTTTTATTGTTCCACTATTTGTGACAATTACTGCAACATATATAGCTGGTTGTAAATCGCTGATATCTATATTTTCAAGTTTAGATGTAATGAAGCACCTCCCCTTGGCATCGTAAATTGTCGTTTTGAGCACTTCCTGCTCTTGTGGGGTGAAAATACGAAGCAATCTTCCAGAATTAGAAACAGATAGGTAACAGCCATGATAATTTTGAGGATCCATAGTCGTATGTAATGATTGGTTTGTATATATTAAATTGAAAAACGGACTCCAGTCCTCACTATTTTTGAAGTCATCAAGAGCGGAAGGTTGCACAGACATATTCAAATTATAGATAGGGATATTTTCAAAAGTAGAACTATCAATGGCTATTGGAGTTAATTTTTTGTTTTCAATCAATGCCAAATTATAGTTATTACTAAATGCTTTGGACTGAATTTGTTCAAGTGATTCTGGTAGCACTATATATGTCAAACTATATTCATTTGAAAAGGCTCCCTCACTAATAATTTCAAGATTATTTGGAAATTCAAGCGTTTCAACGGAAGTACAATTGTCAAAAGCATAAGATCCAACGTTCACCAAAGTAGTAGGGAAATCAATATTTTGTAACAATTGACAATTTCTGAACGCCTCTGATTCAATACTAATCAATTGATTTGGAAAATCTACTGATTGTAGTATCGTACAGTTTTTAAAAGTACTTTCTCCTATGATTGTCAGATTACTATTGCCTGTAAATTGCAAGGTTGTAAGTTTGCTATTACCATAAAATGCAGCACTACCAACTGTCGAAACATTTTCTGGAATTTGCAATGAGTTTAATTCCTCACATCCATAAAACGCTGCATTTCCAATGTTTAAAAGCGTTTGAGGGAAACTTACTGAAGAGAGGCTTTTACAATCTCTAAATACATTCGATTCAATCGTTTTTAATGCAGAAGGCAATACGACTTGATTCAAATTTGTACAGGCATTAAATGTTGCTGTAGCAATAGTTTCTATACCATCTGGAATCGCAATAGTTTCTAAATTTGAGCAATTGTAAAACACATTACTCCCCAAATCAGTCAAGCTTGAATTCGTTGGAAATGTTACGGATGTGATTGCATCACAGTCATAGAAGCCTGCATTTGCAATACTTTGAAGTGTCGCTGGTAACAGTACTGTTTCTAAATCCTTACAGTACGCAAAAGCACTTTCTCCAATACTCAGAAGACTTGCAGTATCCGAAAAATGAATGGCTTTCAAACTATTGCATTCCTTGAAAGCAGCTGCTCCTATACTGGTCAAACTATTTGGAAATAGAATAGCAGAAAGACTTGTGCACAATTCAAAAGCGGATGCCCCAATATCTATAAGCCCTTCCTGAAAATTCAATTCAGATAAATTGCTACAATTTAAAAAGGCAGCTTCTTCTATGGTTGTCAAATTCTGAGGGAATTGAGCAATATCAAGGTTCGTACAATCAGAAAATGCTGCATTTCCTATTGTTGTTAAGGAATTTGGAAGTTGCAAGACACCCAAATTAGAGCAGTTTTTAAATGTATTGGCACCTATGCCAACGATACCTTCCCTAAGATTGATTGTCGATAGATTTACGCAAGCAGAAAATGCATTTGCTTGCAGACGAATCAAACTTGTTGGTAAGGACACATTGGTTAAATTTTCACAACTTTTAAAAACACTATTTTTTAAAATATTTAAATTCGTGTACTCAGGAAATAGAACGGTTTCTAAAGCAGTACAATTTTCAAAAGCATTTATTTCTATAGTTTCAATAGCTATGGGGAAAGACAACAATTCCAATGCAACACAGTTTTTAAAAGCTGAATGTCCAATAGTTGACAAATTATCTGAAAAGGAAACAGTCTGCAATAGACTACACCCCTTAAAGGCTGTATCACCAATCACTGTAGTGTTATCCGGAAAGGAAACAGCTGAAAGAACCTGACAGTTTTGAAAAGCAGCTACACCAATTTGCAATGAATTTCCTAAAGTAATTGTACTCTCTGAAAAATGTAGTGTTTCTAAAGCCAAACATTCAGAAAACGCATTGTTTCCAATTGTTGTTATAGAATTTGGAACTGTTACCTGTGTCAAGGCGGAACAGTCTGAAAACGCATCATTCCCTATTTCAACGATACCCTCATGTATCTCAATTGTAGTCAGACTACTACAATTTTTAAATGCACTTTTAGCAATATTCGCTATGCCACTAGAAAATTCTATTGAATTTAAATTCGTACAATTGTAAAATGCATTGGCTGAAATAGTACTAAGGTTTTCTGAAAACGTAACCTGCAGGAGCCCTTGCGCATTTGCAAATGTATTTTCTTCTATTGTTGTCACTTGATAAGTATCAGTTCCTTCTGTTATAACTCCTGGGATTTCTATAACTCCTGAATATGGCGTATCAGTTGCTATTACTTTTACAGCTAAAGGATCCGAACCATACAACAACTCGTACTGTAGGCCCTCTTTTACAAAAGTGGTTTTAGGAATGATGGTTTCAAAATATTGAGACCATTCAATATGTTGTTCATAGAGATCTAGAGTGCTGGCAGTCACAATCAAATTCAAATTACTGTAAGGTATGTTTGAGAAAACACTATCATCTATAGCTTGTGGTACACTACTTGCATTTTCAACTAAAGTCAAGCCCTGACAATTACTAAAAGCACTAGTTCCTATCGTTACTAAAGAACTTGGTAATACGATGGAACTAAGGGAGCTACAGTTAGAAAAAACTTCATTTTCTATAACTGTCACTCCCTCAGGCAATACTAACCCCTCTAAACTAGAACAATCTTGAAATGCTTTTGCTTCGATATGCGTCAAAGATTCAGGAAGTTGAATACTTGCTAAATTAGAAGCACCACTAAATGCTGAAGTGTTAATTTTTGCTAAGCTAGAAGGGAAATTTACAGTTTCTAATGCGGTACAATTCAAAAAGGAATTTGTTGGAATTGTACTTAGGGTCGCATTTTCATCTATCGTTATTTGTTGCAGGTTGGTACATTCTTGAAAAACTGCTTCCCCCATTGTTACGAGGTTTTCTCCCAATGTTATATTCTGAAGATTGGAGCAGTTCAAAAAAACCTCATTTCCAATAGATTGTAGTGATGTGGGAAATGAGATATCTGTCAGCAATGAGCAGTCTTGAAATGCATTGTTACCAAGAGCTGTCGTATTTTCACTCAATTGCATTGAGACCATACTAGAGCAGCCCATAAATGTAGTTGCTTCTACCGTAGTAATAGAATTGGGCATTGAAAATTCAAGGAGACTGCCACAGTCTTTAAAAGCACTTTCTCCGATATTGGTAATCGATGCGTTGGAAGGTGCAAAAAAAGTAACACCTATCAAGTTTTGACAACTTAAAAATGCAGCTACTCCGATTGATTGTAGCGTGCTTGGCAATGTTACTGTTTTTAGATTTGCACAAAGAGTAAAGCAGTTGTTACCAATAGTTGTAAGTTGCGAATCTTCAGGAAAATCAATTGTTTTTAGTTGATTACAATTGAAAAATGCCCGCTGTCCAATAGTTTGTAAACTCGATGAAAAATCGACAGATTCCAAAGCAACACATTGTTCAAAGGCTTGTAAATTGATACTTTCTAAACTTTCAGGAAGTACAATGCTTTTCAATTTATAGCAAAATTTAAATGCAAAAGATTCAATTGTTTTCAAACCCTCTGGAAACACCAAATTTGTCAAGTTTTCACAATTTATAAAAGCATTTTGACCAATAGTCGTTAAATTTCCGCTATCAGGAAAAACAACACTTGTTAAATTTGTACAGTTTGAAAATGCATATGCTTCCAATGTTGAGAGATTACTAGGAATACTCACATTGGTTAGTTGATTACAATTCGAAAACGCATATGTTTCTACAACTTCCATAGAAGCCGGAAAAGTAACACTCTCCAAAGAAATTGCATTGTAAAACGCATACGTCTCAATGTGTTTGAGTAAGGGAGAGAAAACGATGTTTTTCAGCAAATTACAATCGTAAAAAGATTTAGACCCAATGGTTTCTAAAAATTTTGGCATGTTCAATTCAGATATTTTTCTACATCTTCGGAATGCCGATGCATGAATCGCTTTCAATGAAATAGGTAATATCAATGTTTCTAAACTAGAGCAGTTGTAAAAAGTAGCCACATTGATCTCTTCTAATTCAGTATTGATTGAAAAATCAACACTTTGTAAATCGGTATTGTCTTTAAAAGCTTCATTTCCAATGAAAGCAATGTTTTTTGGGAAAGCAAGCGCTTGCAAGGCAGTACATTTGTTAAAGGCTTTTTCCCCAATACTTAGCAAACTCTCAGGAAATATGATTGTGGTCAGGCTGCTACATTTGTTAAAAGCTTTATCTCCAATACCTGTTACATCATAGGTGATTCCATTATTAGTAACAGTGGCTGGAATTGTTATTGAAGTATCTCCACAACCAGAAATAACAGTTACGGATTCGGAATCTGTAACATCGTAGGTAATTCCTGATATTTCAAAATCAAGAGCAAAAGCACTTGATGTCAGTAATGTAAAAAAGATTAAAAATTTACTTGTTGTTTTTTTCATGGTATTTGTTTTAACTATATGTAATTTATGTACATATCTAAAAACAAAATCAAGTAAATATCCCCTACCTTTTTTACTTAAATAAATAAAAGAATCTTAATAACAACCATTCTAGTTTTTATAGATAAAAAAAAACTCACTAATAAATAGTGAGTTTGATTTTGATATAAAAAAATAGTGTTTTACATGGTGAAGAATAGTAAAAACATTAATATACTATTAAGAACTATTAATAGTTTTACGGCATCTTTTACTGGGGATGTTTTTTTTAGGGGTAACATAATGTAAGTTATTAGGGGTTATACAACTAAGCTAGTAAAAAAACATGTATTAAACAAGTTTTATTCCATAAATATCCTATTGTTTGTGATTTTTGATTCTAAGGCACGCATACTGTACACAATTTTGTGCCTCAATATGTTCATTTTCAATTTACTTGTATTTGACACATACAAATGATAGCGGTATAAATTTAAAAATTTCTTGAGTGTTTTGTAGTAAAATAGAGTGACAAAACCACTTAGTGGTAATGAGGTTATAAACAAGAGTTGAAGGAGCATATGCATTTCGACATATGAATACATTATATAAACACAACTATAATAGTAAATTGGAAATAACAAACAGCCTACAATCATTTGAAAAGCAGCTTTGTATTCAATATCGAGCTTTAAAATTAAAAATAATCTATGGGGAATCTGATAGGGAATGAAATTAAATAAGAGACCATAGATGTAAAAAGGAGCGAGTACAAAAAGTAATAACAAGTAATTGACCATTAAAAAAGGAACCGATCTTTTCTGAAAGGATTTTGTATAAAAATTCAAATCAAGTTGTTCCTTGTCTACGGTTTCAAAAAAAGTAGTGATATCACTTTTCAAACTACTGTGGAGCTTGCTTTTTCTTTCTGATAAACTTTTGATTATAAGTGATATGTCTTTACGATATGCGAGGGATTTTAAAAAACCTCCCTTCCATCGAGAAGGAGTATTGCAAAAAGTAGTATAAAACTGATGCGCATTTATAAGCAAACGTTCTTCTTCTTTGTCAGCAGTAAGCGGTATATTTTTAGATAATTTCAACCGAATTTCTTCTGTCAATGCTCTAAAGCTTTGTTCAGCATCTTGCAAAAAGAGAGCTGCATATTTTTTTACAACAATAGGTTGTTGTATGTCAATAGAAACAACAGACCTGAATTGAATGGCATCCGAATAATCCAATGTTATAGGGAGTATTTTTAAATCACCATCAAATTGTTTCATTGCTTCGTAACTCAAAGCTATACGCGCCGTCCCTGTTTTAATAGGTCTTAATTTTAACTCGTAGTAACTACTTCCTTCCGGAAAGATTAAGAACACTCTATTTTGCCCCAAATATTCGTGGCATTTTTCAAATACATGCGTATTATCAACAATTTCACCAGGTTTTACATCAATTTTTCTATAAATAGGAATCATATGTAGATACCTAAAAAAACGGGCAATGGTTTTGTTTTTAAAAAGCGAAGCATTGGCAATAAAGCCTATTCTTCTTTTCAATAACGTTGCAATAATGATCGGATCCATCAATGTGTTTGGATGGTTCGAAACAATGATAAGTGGACCGTCACTAGGGATGTTATGTTTCCCTCTTACAGCTACCTTTTTAAAAAAAACACGTATAGAAACTGTAAACACCTTTTTTAAAAACCCGTACATATCAGTGTTTTTTTTGCATGCTTATAAATTGCATCAGGACATAGGCAATGATAAAAAACAGTGCCATACATAAAATGCTATAGCGCATGCTTCCTGTAATTTGATCAATAAACCCGTAGACAAAAGTTCCCAGTACTATGGCAGCCTTTTCAGTAATATCATAAAAACTAAAAAAAGATGCTGTGTCTTTAGAGTCATTTGGGATGAACTTTGAATATGTAGATCTAGAAACAGACTGTATCCCTCCCATCACAAATCCTAAAAACCCTGCAAGTATGTAAAAGGACAAAGTGTCTTTTAAAAAATAGCCTGCGATACAGAGAAGCATCCAAATAATTAAAGAAACACTCAGAGAAAATTTATTGCCTTTGAGTTTAGAAACCCAAGAAAAGAAATAAGCACCTACAACTGCTATCAATTGAATCAACAAGACCACCAAAATCATCTCATCGGCACCCATTTTGATCTCTTTTTTGGCAAATAGTGGTGCTAACAATAATACAGTTTGTACCCCCATACTAAAAAAGAAAAAAGAAGTCAAAAAACGTTGCATCATTTTTAATCCAGTCAACTCGTTAAAAACCTTGATAATTTCATCAAAACCTTTTCTTAAAACCCCCTTATAAATAGGTTTGTAAGAAGCTACATCTTTCAGGTGGTAGAAAGAAATCTGTGCAAAACCGAGCCACCATACTCCTACCAGTACAAAACCAAATCGAGTTGCTGACAAGGCAGAATCAAATCCGAAATACTCGAATTTTTGAAATAAAATAAGATTGATTACTAAAAGAATTACAGAACCGATGTAGCCCATAGCAAACCCTTTGGCACTTACATTATCCATACGATCTTTAGTGGCAATTTCTGGTAAAAAACTATTATAAAAAACCAATGAGCCAGCAAAACCAATACTAGCGAAAATGGAACAGAAGATTCCAAAAACTATATTTTCACCCGTAAAAAAATACAAGGCTATACATGAGAAGCTCCCCAAGTATGTGAAAAATTGCATAAAACGTCTTTTTAGACCACAGTAATCTGCAATACCTGAAAGCACAGGAGAAATCAAAACAATACACAAGTACGAAAATGAAATAGCATACGAATACAACACTGAGTTTTTTATCTCAAACCCCAAAAAAGGCAACATATCACCACCAAAAGCTGCTTCAGTAGTTCCCAAATAGTATACAGGAAAAATAGCAGTAGTTACGATTAATGCATACACTGAGTTAGCCCAATCAAAAGAAGCCCACGCATTGATTATTTTTTTATTATTTATTTCTAACATTGAAGAATTATTGTTTGATTAAAGTCCTAACAATATACAATAATAAATAGCAATTTATAGGGATGTTATTTTTTAAATACTTCAGCTTACAATACAGATATACGCACCTTTTTTTTCTTGACACGTGTATTGTTTAAAGCAGCAACCAATTGGTTTGCTAGCGTTTTAGGAACCCCTACAAATGCACAATCTTGTTTCAACTCTATCACGCCCAATTGGTCTTTAGACAATTTTCCTTGTTTGAAAAACAAACCTGCAATATCCCCTTTTGAGATTTTATCTTTTCTACCGCCAGAAATAAAAAGTGTTTCCCAATATTGAGGTTTACGTTCTTGAGTTCCACGTATTTTTTCAATGCTTGTATTTTCAATAAACTCAGGAAATTCCTCTCTCTCTCCTTTGATAAGATAAGCGGTTCCTTTTGCATTGACTCTTGCAGTCCTACCATTTCTGTGTGTAAATTCAGCAAAAGCGTCTGGAATTTCAAAATGAATGATAAATTTCATCTCTGGGATATCTATTCCTCTTGCTGCCAAATCACTTGCTAACAGTATAGAAACAGAGCCATTTCTCAATTTTATCAAAGCACGTTCACGCTCTTTCTGGTCCATCCCTGCATGGAAACAAGTGTGAGCAAGCTTCTTTTTAGTTAAAAAAGCACTCAAATCCTCAATACTATCTTTACGGTTGCAAAAAATAATACCGGGATCGTTTCCGAGAGAATTCAGTAGAGATACTAAAGTGTTGTGTTTATTTTTTGAGGGTGACAGTATCGTTTTAAGGGAGAGTTTGGATTTTTTATCCGTCAAAAAATTCAAAACAGTCGCCTTAGACATCTTAAAGTAAGAAGGGATCTCAATCCCTTTTGTTGCAGAAGTTAGAATGCGTTTTTCTAAATTAGGAAGGTAATTGACAATAGAACGCAAAGCACCGTCTGCACCGACTTCAAAAGAAATATCGTATTCGTCAATAACCAGTGTTTTAATGTGTTTTGTACTAAAGCGTTCTTGTGAAAAGTGATCAGCCAAACGACCTGGAGTTCCAATCAATATAGAAGGTGTATGCTTTAACTCCGTTTTATCCTTAGCGATGGTTCTACCACCATAAATAGCATTTACTTTAAAGCCAGAACCCATACTACGAACTACTTGCTCTATTTGAATGGCTAATTCTCTTGAAGGTACAACAATCAATGCTTGTACTTCATTAGAATTTGGATTCAGATTCTTGAGAAGAGGTAACAAAAAAGCTAACGTTTTTCCTGTACCTGTTGGAGACAACAAAATAGTATTAGAAGTTGAGTCTATTACAGAAATTGCTTCTTGTTGCATTTCATTCAATTCAGAAATATGCAATTTATGTAATATTGCTTCTTGATCTTTTATTTGATTGGCCATAGATGTATATTGAAATGCAAATATAGAGACTCTTTGAAGTATAGCAGAATAGAAACGAATAAAATAATTAAGAAAAGAGAAAACATCCCAAAAAAAAGACTCCCGCAAATTAATGCGAGAGTCAACATTTACATATAACCCCCCCGGACTATATACGATACAGCAAATATAAAGCATAAAGACATATAAACATACGTTAAGCAACTATAAAAGAGTGTATACACAAATATCGAGTAGCTAAAAAAACGTTTAAAAACCAGTGTTTATATGGGGTGTAAACAAAAAAAAGGCAGTTGAAAAAACTGCCTTTTTAATATTAAAATAATTTTTGTTTTTGTGAAATTAGATTTTTTTCACTTTTACAGCATTCATTCCTTTCATTCCTTTTTCTAATTCAAAGGAAACTTTATCATTTTCTTTGATCTTGTCAATAAGTCCATTGACATGTACAAAATATTTTTCTTGAGAATCTAGGTCATTGATAAAACCAAAACCTTTTGAATCATTAAAGAAAGCTACTTTTCCTTTATGAACGGGATCGATATCTTCATGAATCTTTTTTGGAATACCAATTTCAATAGACTCAGCGTCTACACTTATTTTGTTTTCCGGATCTGGTGGTGTATCTGTTAAATTACCATATTCATCAACATAGGCAATCATGTTTTCTAATCCTCCTCCTTTAGAATTTGCTTTGCGCTCTTCCTTCTTTTTGTTTTTCAATTCACGTTTTTTCAAACGCTTCTTTTCTTTTTCTTTTTTGTTAAAGGATTGTTCTGATTTTGCCATGCTTTAAATAAATATTGTTTTTTAATGTTATTATAAATGGTTCAAAGTGTCAAACCAATGAAATATATTTACAAATATACCAATTTAATCAATGTCTTACTTTTAATATTGAAATAAAATTAGAAGTAAAGAGACTATATAAGCTCCTGAAGTTCAATTGAAACTGCTTCGTTGTGTGACGCGTGTTTGAGTACGCTACCATTTGAAATAACTAATAGCTGCGGTGATTGGTGTGCAACATCAAAACGTTCAGCTATTTCTAAAGAAATCGGCCTGAAGTTTAATAAATCCAAATAATAAAAATCAATCTTATCCGAAATATCGCGATGCTTGTTCTCAATTTCTTTTAAAACAGTTTTACTAATGATACATCGAGTACTGTGCTTGAACAATACCGAAACTCTTTCTTTGTTATCTGCAATTGTTTGTAATTGTTGTACGTCATTTAATGCAATCCAATTGAAAGACTCTTTTTCACCTTCTTGCTTATCGAATAATTTATTGAAAATTCCCATGTTTGTTTTTTGTTTTCTTTGTAGTCGTAAAAATACTACATACTTACTAGGATTACACAAAAGTTACAGAAAAAAAATAAGAGAGAATTGTAAAACTAGTATTCAAACAGTTGCTTGAATACTTTTTATTCAATTGCCTTGCTCATGATTTGTGTTTTCTAAATTCACAAAAAAACAATAAAGTAGTTGATGAGATGCCAGTTCATAACTAAAAATAGAATAGTCTATAAAAAAATTTAAAGCAGGAGTTTCGAAAACCTAACATATTCAAATACCTAAATTCAAGAGCAAAAAAACATATCAACAAAGGTGTAAATCAACTTCAAATAACAGGATTTAATGATTTTATAATCAGTGTTTTACGTGTCTTAACTTAAATAGGTTAAAATAAATACACAAGTCTTCGTAAAGGATTAGAGAATCGCCTTAATAATTGTATTACAATAAAAAAGCCATGCACAAAAGAAGTATTTATGCATGGCAATAATCGTTAAAATAGGTATTCTTATTTTTTCCTAAACACAAAGAACAAGCCTAACAACACCAAAGGAATACTCAACAACTGTCCTGTATTCAAAAACCAAGTATCGCGACTTTCTATCTGAGCTTCTTTTAAAAACTCCACTACAAAACGAACCGACCAAAGCGATGCAAAAAACAACCCAAACAAATACCCTTGTTGCTCTTTTTTATCAGTTTTCCAGTATAGTCTCCACAATACAAAAAAGATAAGCAAATAAGAGAACGCCTCATACAACTGCGTTGGGTGTCTCGGAAAATCCTCACCTAGTCTTGCAAAAACAAAACCAAAAGCACTATCGGTAGGTTTTCCTATAATCTCAGAATTCATCAAGTTCCCAATACGAATGAAAAACCCAGCTAAAGCAACAATAATACCCAACCTGTCTAAAACATACAATAAAGGCTTGTTTAAAATATTTTTACTGTAGAAATACAAAGATGTAATAATACCAACAGCAGCACCATGAGATGCCAAACCTGCAAATCCTGTGAAACGAAACGTAGGCTCAAACTTTACGGGTAATAGTATTTCTGCCAAATGATTTTTAAAGTAATCCCAGTCATAAAAGAAAACATGCCCTAGTCGCGCACCTAAAATAGTTGCAATCACTGTATACATAAATAACTTGTCTAGTTTTTCGAGATCAATCTTCTCAGCGACAAAAATCTTTTTCATCAATTGAAACCCCAAACCAAAAGCGATGACAAACATCAAGCTATAGTATCTAATTGTTAAAGGACCTAACTCAATTCCCAAAGAAGGATCCCAGTGTATGGATAAAAAATGCATCATAGTTAATTTGTTTTTTTTTAAGGAACCGGATCATAGCCACTTCCACCCCAAGGGTGACAGCTACAAATACGCTTTACAGAAAGTCTCCCTCCTTTTAATATTCCGTGTTTTTTAAGTGCTTCTAATGTATATTGTGAGCAGGTAGGTGAATACCTACAAGTAGCAGGTGTGTATGGTGAAATCATTATTTGATACACGCGTACCAATAGAATAAATGGTGCAATAAAGATTTTTTTCAAAATCATTAGTTTACGGTATAAGTAGTTCCTTCCTTTCCATCTTTCAACTGAATCTCTAGACGGACCAATTCATCTCTAATTTGATCTGACAAAGCCCAATTCTTATTGTCTCTTGCTTCTTTTCTTAATTTAATCAACAACTCAATAGTTCCGTTTAGCTTATCCGAATTTGCAGTTTCAGATTCAACTAGCAATCCCAAAACATCAAAAACAAAAGCTTTTAATTTTTCAGAAAGCAGCTCTAAATCAGCAACTGTAATTGTCTCTTTACCATCATTGATTAAATTAATATATTTAACCCCTTCAAACAAATGTGCAATCAATATAGGTGTATTGAAATCGTCATTCATAGCATCATAACAACGCTGTACCCAAGCAGCTAAGTCAAAAGATGTTGTACTCGAAGTTTTCAAGCCCTGCAACAAGCCTACACCTTGCATCAATTTTTGAAATCCTTTTTCAGAAGCTTCTAAAGCTGTACTTGAAAAGTCCAAATTACTTCTATAATGTGCTTGAAGCATGAAGAAACGTGTTACACTTGGAGAAAAAGGCTTGCTCAAAACAGTGTTTTTTCCGGAAAAAATTTCTTCAGGTAAAATATTATTCCCTGTAGACTTTGCCATTTTCTGTCCATTTAAAGTCAGCATATTGGCGTGCATCCAGTAATTAACAGGATCCGTACCATTGGTACAGTTAGCTTGAGCGATTTCACATTCATGATGCGGAAACTTTAAATCCATACCACCACCGTGAATATCGAATTTTTTACCCAAATATTTAGTGCTCATAGCTGTACACTCAAGGTGCCAACCTGGGAAACCATCACTCCATGGTGAGGGCCAACGCATGATATGTTCGGGACTGGCTTTTTTCCAAAGTGCAAAATCTTGTGGATTTTTCTTTTCAGACTGACCGTCAAGAGCACGTGTATTATGAACAGAATCCTCAAGGTTTCTTCCAGATAAGACGCCGTAATTTGAAGATTCGTTGTATTTTAAAACATCAAAATATACAGATCCGTTTACAATGTATGCAAATCCTTTTTCTAAGATGTCGCTTATTATTTCTATTTGCTCAACAATATGCCCTGTAGCAGTAGGCTCAATACTCGGAGGTAAATTATTAAATTTCTGTAAAATTTGATGAAAATCCACAGTATAACGTTGTACCACCTCCATAGGTTCGATTTGCTCTAACCTTGCTTTTTTTGCAATACGATCCTCGCCTACATCGGCATCATTTTCTAAATGACCTGCATCTGTTATATTACGGACATATCGAACTTTATAACCCAAATGCTTTAAGTACCTAAAGACCATGTCAAAAGACATAAAAGTACGAACATTACCCAAGTGTACATTACTATACACAGTAGGACCGCAAACATACATCCCTACAGTACCTTCATTTACAGGAACAAACAATTCTTTTTCTTTGCTTAAAGAATTGTGAATTTTAAGCGGGTTATTAGTATACAAATTCATAATAAATATATTGTTAAAGCCTGTAAAGATATAATATTTACGCAATTTTAATAAAAAAAACACGCTCAATTATTTCATAGATATCAATTCAAAAAAAAACGACAAAAACACATTTTAAAATTATGTTTTTGTCGTTGTAGTGTAGTAGTGATGCGCTTTTAGTAATCTCTAAAAATAGCGTGCATCATACGTTTTTTATCATTGATACTTTCTTCCAATGATATCATAGTTTCAGTTCTATTCACACCACTAATATCATCAATTTTAAAAATAATATTCTTAGCATCTTCGGTATCTTTTGCTCTAATTTTACAAAAGATATTGAATTTTCCAGCTGTTACGTATGCCACTGTCACATTAGAAATATGTCGTAAACTTTCAATAACCTCTTTAGTCATAGAAGTTCTTTCTAGAAAAATACCTATATGAGCAATAAAAGCATACCCCATCTTTTCATAGTCTAGAGTCAATGTTGAACCTTTGATAATCCCTTCTTCCTCCATTTTCTTAACACGAACGTGAATCGTTCCTGCAGAAACCAATAATTTCTTCGCAATATCTGTAAAAGGAGTTCTAGCATTTTCAATCAACATGTCTAAGATCTGGTGATCAACTTCATCTAAATTGTATTTCTTCATGGTTATAGTTTTAAAAACGATACGAATGCAAAATTAATAAAAATATTACCAATAACAACCATTGCAAATCACTAAAGAGGTATTTTTTTTACGAAATACATAAATTTAGCACTATTCTAACTTCTTTTTTTCGAAATCATACTCTTTATGAGCGTAAAATTCGGAAAGATCACCTCTAGCAACTTCCGTTGTAAAAGATTCCAAGCTATCATTAGCAACCTTGTATTCATATTGATAAGCGATATCCTCAACAACCCCTTCATTGCTCATTACATTTCTATATATAATGTCATAGCACATTTTAGCATTGTTTGGAATATCGAAATACGGTTTGTAATTGCTGTAATCATCCGTAGAAGCAATAAAGCGCAAACCTTCAATTAGCGTAAAAAAGTTGAATTTACGCACAATATCTCTATCGTAGTCATCATAATAGTGACCTGCTTCAATCAAAATTGTGTTGTGACCTAATTTCTGAAAATTATCACCGGTCGCAGTTGGATAAAATTCATCTGTATACCTTCCAATATGGTTTGGAATAGCCTTACTTAAAAATGAATTCATCGCTACAATCACACTCATAGTCTCCATTCTACCTTTTGTAAGCTTTCGTTCCACCTCCTCAGAAGGCGCCAAAAATGATATAGTTGCAGGATTTTTAGTGTGTTCTACATTAAATATAGTTCTTTGATCGTGTAGGTTAAAACAAAAATCAGGAGAAAAAGCATCTAAGAGGTCACGAAGCAACTTACTTTCCTTTGCTTGTAGGTCAACAGCATCCCTATTAAGATCTACCTCATTCTTGTTTACACGTGTAAACACATCAGATCCGTCTGGATTTAACATAGGGATAAAAACTAAAGTACACGTTGATAAGATCTCTTGTTTTAGCTGCTCAAACTCATTGCTGTTATTAAAAAAGTTAAATAAATCAAATACAGCCTTAGTACCTGTACTTTCGTTTCCATGCATCTGAGACCATATCAGTATTTTTTTTGATCCAGTACCTATAGATAGTTTAAATATAGATTCACCTCCCTCGGAGAGACCTAATAGTTCTTTATTAAAGATAGAGCTGTCTAAGTCTTTTATTAGCGGAGCTATGTCTTTAAAGACAATTCTTTTCCCTCGTAGCCTATTCTCGAAACCTAGTTTATACCAGGCTTCTAGTTGTTCCATGTTTAAATCATTCATGCTACAAATGTAAATGTTTACTTGTTTACAATTGTAAAATAACTACACATTATTATTGTTTACTTCTGTAAACTAGTTCTGTGACTTACTTCGATGGTTTTTCACGGGTTAAGTTGTTGATTATGAATACTGTAAAAAATGCTCGTTGTAAGATGTAAGTAGCCCATTATCAATACTTTACATTATTTACTTAAAGTCTTTGTTTAATTGTATTTGTGTTATTTGACTTATTTTGTTTGCAATTGTAAACAGTATTTACTACATTTACAGTGCTTAATAATTCACAATAATGAACACAGCTACTTTTACTATACGTTTGAAAAAAATATTGGAATTTTACAATCTATCTGCTGCTTCTTTTGCAGAAAGTATTTCTGTTCCTAGATCTTCTATTTCACACATCCTATCAGGAAGAAACAAACCTAGTCTAGATTTCGTGTTAAAAATTACAAAGTCATACCCTGAAGTAGACTTGTATTGGCTATTAGAAGATAAGGGTACTTTTCCAAGACAAGATTATGAAAGGGACCCAAACGAATCTTCAGTTCTAAAACAGTCTGCAAGGATTACAACTGTTTCAAAGTCCTCCCCTCCTTCTACCCCATCACTTTTTGAATCGTCACAAAAAAGTGACATATTAGAAACCGATATAAATAAAGCTGATACTTTAAAAGAGGAAAATAAAGAAAGTAAACCTATTCACAAGCATGTGAGTAAAGAACTAGACAGAATAGTTATGTTTTACAAAGATGGCACCTTTGAGGAATTTAAGAAAAAGTAAAAAAATAAATCATATACGAAAAGCTCACCTATATCATATAGTAATGTGATTTTATCCTTTTGTATCCAATAAGCTTTTCAATGCTTTATTGACCAAAATTTTCAATTCGTAGTTGTTCGACTGATTGTTTGTATCGAGTATCTTTGACAATTCCCTTAACAAACGTACTCCTTCTAAATGGAAATTATATTTTCGATACTGATTTCCTTTACTTACAATATCTTTTGTAAGATTTGCATACGCATCGATATTGTTAGACGCAGCAACCCAATTAAAACCTTTTTTAAATAATTTTTTGGAAGCGGCATCATTCGACAAGAACATTCCTTGAATGATATAATTTGCAACAAATTCAATTTCTGAATTATCTTTTTCTTCTATATAAATTTTTGACAGAGGAAAAGCAATTGTTTTCTTAACGGAATTCGGTAATTTTTTTGCTTTTTTTATAGCCTCCTCTTTGTCTAAATAATACAAGCCCTCTAAGGCGGCACCTTTTACGGCATTGGAAGGATCGTCAATAAGTCGTTCGAAAGTAGATTGATAATCAAAATACACTAATTTACCCAACACCTTTACAGCTGCTGCCTTGACAGTATTGTTTTGAGATGATTTTGCTAAATATTCAATTTTCTCGATTACTTTTCGTTTTGAATATTTATAGCTCAAATCAATCTTGTCTAATGCCAATGCCTGTATTTCGAAATAGGGATCGTCGAAAGCCTGCACAACCAGTTCAAAAACAGCTTTGTCAGATTGATGTTTTACGAGTTCTTCTAATGCTATTTTTCGATCTATAAAATGTGGGGCGTTTGCCAATTGAAATTTATAAGTGTCTAACACTTTGTTTTCTATAATCGTTGCTAAAAGTACATGATCTGAGTTTACATGTATCCAATCAGGGTATTCTTCATAAGAAAACGTGAACGACTTCTCTCTAGCGTCGACAAATATTTCTTTGTGTTTAATTTCGCCACGTTCATAAATGGTTATTTTTATTGGAAAATAAAAAACTTCATTTTGTTGTTTTAGAGATACGGTGATTGTTTTATCTAAAATATTGTAATCTTTTGCAACTTGAATAGTCGGGTGTCCAGGAGTATAAAACCACTGGTTGAAAAACCAATTTAAATCTTTCCCTGTAATATTCTCAAAAATCATTCTTAGTTGCGGTACTTCAGCAACTCCAAACTGATAGGTTTTCAAATAACGTTGCAGTCCTGCAAAAAAAGCAGCATCACCAACATAATTTCTTAGCATGTGTAAAATAGCTCCTCCTTTATTGTAGCTCACTCGGTCAAACAAATCTTCTTTGTCTTTGTAATCAAAACGCACTAAACTTTTGTGACTATGACCTCCATCCTCGTATGCATTCATTGATTTTAGGCGGTGGGCTTCAGCAATTGTTTTTCCATATGCATGATCCATCCACAAATATTCTCCATAGGTAGCAAATGACTCATTCAAGCTCAAATTTGACCAATTTTCTGCTGTGACATAGTTTCCAAACCAATGGTGAAACAACTCGTGTGCAATAACGGGTTCCCATCGATTGCCATCCATCAATTCAGCAGCAGATTGGTATGCACTTTCTCCGTGAACAACTGCCGATGTGTTTTCCATAGCACCGCTTACAAAATCTCTAACCACCATCTGGCTATATTTGTCCCACATATAATCAACACCCGTAATCTCAGAAAAATAATCCATCATCGCTGGAGTTTTTCCAAAAATAGTTTTGGCTACTTTTGAATACGCAGGCTCTACATAATAATTGACTTCCTTTTCTCTCCAGGTATCTTTTACTACAGTAAAATCACCAATTCCCATAAAAAATAAGTAAGGCGCATGTCTTTGCTTCATTTCCCAAGTGTCCGTTCGATCGCCATTTTTATGAGAAATTTGAGAAACTAACAATCCATTGGAAAGGCTCTTAAATTTATTGGGAATACGAATTGCAATTTTTTGACTTGTTTTTTGATTGGGACTGTCCAAAGTAGGAAACCAACAACTGCTGGATTCTGTTTCTCCTTGGGTCCATATCTGAGTTGGTTTTTCGGGATTTGTACCCTTTGGATTGATAAAATACAAACCTCTTGCTGCTTTAATAGCCTTACTCCCCTCTTGTTTGATATGTGAAGGATCTGCTGTGTATTTGATCTTTACTGTTAAAGTGTCTAACTTTGTATAGGTTTTCCCCAAATTAATGGCTAACTTTTTACCATCATACTTATAGTCAAGAGAAAGGTTGTTATTACTTACTTTTTCTATTTTCATCCCTTTTGCGTCAAGAGTTAACACATTGGTTTCGTAAAAATAGGGACGAAGAGTTAGCGAGGCGTCTCCAAACAACAACTCCTTAGGAATGTCAAACCGAACCGATAAATCCGTGTGTAACAATTCGAAATCTTTGTAGTAATTAGCAGCATTGTCATAAGCTGTTTTCTTTGTAGTGTTTTGTGCGTTTAGAAAGGCAACCAAAAACAGCAGGCAAGCAAATAATTTTTTTTTTAGTTTCATTCGATAAAGTATGTTACAAAACAAAAATATAAAATACTTGCAGTATAAAAATATAATTATGTGTTAAAAGGCGGATCTCTTAGGCAGAAAAAAAAGTAATCGTTATCGATCGTATTTGACATGTGTGAGCTGTTGTGCTACCATTTTTTTAGCATGCGCATAGCCTTCTTTCCACCACAAAGCCATTTTCTTTTTGTCAAAAATCAAAGAGTTCATTGTCAAAACCGTTGGCGTATAATACATGTTTAGCTTGACATTTTTATTTTTTGCGTAGAGTTTACCTATGGTTACATTGTGTTTTTCAACACTCCCTAAAATAAATTCAAACAAGTTTGAAATAAGTGAAAATGGGTTTTTTGCAGGCAAACGATTGAAATGTGTGATTTCAGTGTCTAAGATAATCACGTCAATTTCAGTGGCACCTCTTTTGATAGCCTCCTGTATTGGCACCAAACTTCCAAAACCACCATCAGCATATTGGCAATTATCTTTTTCTAACAAACTCATAAAAGGAATGTAATTACAAGATGCCCAAACCCAATCGCAAAAATCATCATAGCCATTTTCTCGAATGGTTTTGTATTCAATCTCTCCTTTGGTAAGATTAGAAACCGTTACGATCACTTCTTTGTCAGAGTTTTTTAAGGTTTGGAAATCACTTTTTAAAAAGTTTTTTTTATAGTTTTTTAGTAGATTTTTACTCTCACCAAAGGTCTTTCTTCTCCGTATAAGATTCCACAAAACATTAAAGTGATTGATGGTAACTATTTTTTCACCATGAACTTTTTTAACTAAAAAAGGACTGTTGTTAAATATCTTTCTTTGACTCACATTGGTATATATCTCTTTGAGCGCTGTTGTTTTTCCCAATGCCAAGTGTGAAATCAGCAAACTTCCTGTAGAAGTTCCTATGTAAATATCGTAATCTCGGTGTTCTTCACGAATTAAGTATTCAGCAACACCTCCAGCAAAAGCACCTTTACTTCCACCTCCTGATATTACCAATGCTTTCATAGATTTTTTTTTTAGTTTTGTTAAATGTAACTAAAAAACTGATTTAGTAAAAATCTAACCCCTATTAATTATGAAAAAAAAAAGAGCGCTATTCCCTTTAATTTTATCGTTGCCAATATTTATGTTTCTAATATTATTACTCGTTGCTTGTCAAAATAATTCTCTTACTAAAAAGTTAGAATTCTCATGCAACTCTAACACAAAACTACAAGGTCTTGATAGGCAATTAGATACACGTAAATCATTTGAGATTTCAGTACCCTCTTTTTGGAAAAAAGAATTTTTTATAGATGCAACTACTTCTAGGTTTTACTGCGCAGACACTCTAAAAGAGTTACAAACTACCTATTTTCTTGATATTGCCCATTACAATGAAAAATTGCCAAAGCTTCAGTTATTGCAAAACAAAGTAAAATCAGCAGTATTCGGAAAACCAGAAGGTAAAATTGTGCAGGAGAAAGAGTTTTTATTTAAAGAAAAAGACACATACTATTTGTACAGTACACATACTAAAAATCAAATTCAAACACATACAGTCGAATTGTATATGGCTAATAAAAACAATAGCTTTTATAGAGTTACAGTAGATGTATATGGGAATTCAAAAGTAGAAGAAAGAATTTGTGAAGCTTTAAATTTGATTGAGAATTGCTCTTTTTATTATTAAAATAACAAAGAGGCCATTTGCTTGGTCAAAACAAACAACCTAAGAAAAACAATTATGCGATTAACAATCCTACATAACATCCGAACTCAAGAAGTAACTCTGATTTTTTTATGCCTGTTTTGCATTCCAATTTTCGGTCAAAAAACCAATACTAGAGCCCTTATTGAAACCTTAAGTAGTGCGAATATGCATGGAAGAGGCTATGTAAACAAGGGAGATTCCATCGCAGCACATTATTTAAAAGATGAATTCAAAAAAAGAGGTCTTTTACCGATAGGTACTAGCTATTATCAAAATTTTACCACGCCTGTAAACACATTTCCTGGCGATATGTATATGGCAATAAATGGCAAACAAATGACCCCTGCGGTTGATTTTCTAATCGCACCCACAAGCCCATCAGTTCAAGGGGATTTTCAAGTAATCAAGATTGTACCTAAACAGTTACTGGATCCACAAAAGTTGATAGAAACACTTTTAAAATCAAAGGAAAAAGTGATATTTATCGATTGTTACGACCTTTCTAAATACAGTAAAAATGAGAGAAAACTGATTCAAGATGTGATTAACTTTCTCAAATATGGAGATAAAAAATTTGGGCAAGCCATCGTAGTTTGTAGTTCTGACAAACTTACTTGGGGAGGTGCTACCGCTCAGGCAGCAAATCCTTTTTTCACCTTACAAAAGAAAGTAGATATAGATCGCATAGAAAACATCACAGTAAATATAGAAAGTCACTTTATTCAAGATTATAAAACTCAGAATGTCATTGGCTATATTCCTGGTGTCTCCAATGATTCTGTACTTGTTTTAACCGCACATTACGACCATTTGGGACGTATGGGAAAAGACACTTTTTTTCCTGGTGCCAATGACAATGCAAGTGGTGTAGCACTCGTATTACAGTTAGCATCTTATTTTTCAAAACCTGAAAACAAGCCTAAATACGATATTGTATGTATGGCATTTGCTGCCGAAGAAATAGGTCTATTAGGCTCTCAATACTTTGTTGAAAACCCAATGATTCCATTAAATAAAATTAAATTTCTACTCAATTTTGATTTAGCAGGCACTGGAGATGAAGGTATCAAGGTAGTCAATGCCACCGTATTTAAAAAAGAATTTGAACTTCTCGCTACTATAAATAAAAAACAACGCCTGTTAAAAGAGGTGAAAACACGAGGAGAATCCTGCAATAGCGATCATTGTTGGTTTTATAAAAACGGTGTGCCTAGTTTTTTTATATATACGCTAGGAGGTACAAAAGCATACCATGACATTTATGATACAGCAGCACAACTGCCACTCAACAAGTTTGAAAACTTTTACAAACTCATATGTAAATACCTAAATCAATTATAGAAATAAAAAGAACTACTTTTATAAGTCGTTAATTTTCAGTACTTTTAGGGAAGTTGGATTTGTTAAACTTTAAAACTTGACCTATGAAAACATCTAAAATCATTTTTGATCAAGCCATGGTTATCTATTTTGGAATTGTTATTTACTTTTTCCTTATGCAATTTTTAGGCCTAGAAACCATCACCGAACTAAGAGCATTGAACTTTTTATTTGTAGCCTGGGGTGTCAATGCAGCTATAAAGAAAAACATCATGGAAAACGCCGACAGCTACTACTTTACCAATATATATATTGGGTTCTCTACCGCATTTTTTGCTGTATTGGCAGTCGCTCTTTCGCTCATATTATACATCACATTTATAAATATAGATCTCATAAGCCTGATGGAGAGCTCCGGTGTTTGGGGAAATGATCTTTCACTTGGAGAAGTAATTTTCGCTATCCTAATTGAAGGATGGGCTTCGTCTGCAATTTGCGCTTTTGTTGTCATGCAATATTGGAAAAAACACAAAGTTGAAAATATAGCTTAAACATACATTTACATAAAACTTAAAAAGACTTTCTAGCGAGAGTCTTTTTTTTTGCCTTTACTTTAAGCAATTTATGCTAAGTAGAAGGTTTCCTGTTTAAAGGTTATTATATATCCTTGCTATTAAACACTTATTTTCAGTACTTTGTTTACTAGAAAACTACTCCAAAATGAAACATAAACACACCCCCTTTTTATTTCTGCTGTTTTTTTGTCTTACACTACAAGCACAGCGTTACAAGGAGATGATGGATGATACGCAACACAATGTATACGATGTCATCAAAGCTGGTGCTACTTATTTTAAGGGTAGAGAAAAAGGAAAAGGCTCTGGATGGAAACAATTTCAACGTTGGATTATTGACAATGAACCTGTTTTTTTCCCTACTGGGGATCGCTGTAACTACAAAGCGGACCTGCCCTATCTGTTGGGAAAACAAAAATTAACTGCTCATAATTTAAAAAAATCAGCAAAAGCTGCTGCAACAAAAATCAACTGGACTGAAATAGGACCTTATGTTCCGCTCAAACGCTATTTTGACGACAAAAGAAATGGAAATGGTCGTGTAGATGCAATTTATGTAGACCCTTCCAACTCAAATAGAATCTACATCGGTTGTAGAGGTGGTGGTATGTGGACCACACTTGATGGAGGAGAAAATTGGACTGTAAAAACTGACAATCTTGGAATTACAGGAGTAACAAGTATTGCAGTCAACCCAAACAATACCGATGAAATATATATTGCAACCGCTTTGTCTGACAACCGCAGTTTAGGAGTTTTTAAGTCTTTAGATGCCGGTGATACATGGCAACAAACTCATTTGAACTACGAACTGGCATTTTCAAGAGCTATCAATAAAATCCTAATGGATCCATCGGATCCAAACATACTATTTGCTGCAACCTCCCTTGGTTTGGTAAAAACAACTGATGGTTTTAAGACCTATACACAGATGTTAGAAGGTAATATATTGGATGTAGAGTTCAAACCTGGAAATACACAAGTAGTCTATGCATCTAATAGGTCCGACAAAAAAATTTACAAATCCATAAATCAGGGAACTTCATTTACAATAACAGGACCAACACTTATTTCAAAACCTCTGCTTGCTGTAAGTCCTGACAACCCCAATTATGTCTATGTTGCTGATAAAGGTGTACTATACCGCTCCATTGACAGTGGAAACAGCTTTGTACTGAGAGGAAATCCAGATGAAAACAAAGGACAGTACGGTGGATTTGCAGTATCTGATACCGACGCCAATACCATCATCAATGGGTCTTTAGATACCTTTCGTTCTTTGGATGGTGGACAAAATTTTTCTAAAGTAACCAATTGGATATTTAACAATTCTACAGGTATTGGTGGTAATTTCGTACATGCTGACATTCGAGAGATTGTCGTCGTCAATGGAAATATATACTTAGGTACCGATGGTTGGCTATGTAAAAGTACAGATGGAGGAAATACCTATCAGATTCTTACAGATAATATCGGAAACCAAGAAGTGTATGAACATGGATTGGGACTTTCACAAACGAACGAAAACACCCTTGTCATTGGCACACAGGACAACGGAACAAGTATCTTAAAAAATGGTGTCTGGAGGCATTGGAAAGGTGGAGATGGTGGAACAAGTATCATTGACAATAGCAATGAAAATATAATCTATGGATCTCTTTACAATGGAAACTTTAAGCGAACCGATGACGGTGGTTCCTCTTCAAAACTCATAAATCTTGGTGATACAAAACCAGGTGGGCTTCCTCCTTTGGTCAAACATCCAACACAAGATGCTACTCTATTTTTGGGGGAAGACAATGGAGAGATTTGGAAATCAACCAATAGAGGTGCTTCATGGGAAACAATCGCTAATTTGGGGGGAAAAAATGTAGTAGATGATTTAGCAGTAGCTCCTTCAAATCCAAATTTCATCTATGCTTCCATAAAAAATCAAATTTGGAAAACTAGCAATGCTGGTGCTACATGGACAAATATTACAGCTGGTTTACCGGATTTGGTCATCAAAGGAATCGCTATCGATTACAAAAACCCAGCACATGTATGTTTAGCATTTTCTGGGTATACGGACGGAGAGAAAGTGTATCGTACAGAAAATTCGGGTATGAATTGGACTAATATTTCAACTGGAATACCAAACATACCTATGACTGATATTGTGTGTGACAACAATACGACAAAAACACTTTATATAGCTACTTATACAGGAGTTTACTATTTGGATTCCTCAATGTCTTCTTGGGAATCCTTCGGCACTGGTTTGCCTAATGTAAGAGCCAATGATTTGGAAATTCAACATACCGATGCATCCCTTTTTGTCGGTACGTGGGGACGTGGGGTTTGGAAAGCTCCTTTATTACATAGTGCACTTTCTTCGAATATACAATACCGTAAATCCGTACTTCTTTATCCTAATCCGGTCAAGGATCTATTGACGATCGTTTGCAATAATATAGCTCAAAAAGACATACAGCTCTTTAATGGTTTTGGTCAAGAATTAAAAGTGAATATTGACAGTTCTAAAAAAAACAATACTGTTCAGGAAATAGATGTTTCTTCGCTTATTTCAGGTATGTATTATCTTAAAATAAATGAACGTATATACAAAGTATGTAAGCAATAATATGCTAACTTTGGACACACATACCCCTTTTACTGCTATTTATTTTTTTTAAAGAAAACAATATGGAGGCGATTATAACTATCGTAGGTTTTTTAGGAGCGGGTAAAACAACCTTGCTAAAACATTTAATTCAACGCTATACAAAACAAGGTTGGGACCCCTTTGTGATCTTGAATGATTACGAAAATGCCTATATGGACGCTCAGCAGTTTGTTGGGGATTTAGACGAAACCTGTGTCAAAGCACTCAGCGGTAGCTGTATTTGTTGTAGTGGTATTCAGGAATTACGTGAATTTGTAAACAATATCCCCGAAAGAATAAACGGAATCACCCTTATAGAAGCCAATGGAACTTCCGATGCCTGTTCGTTGGTTAGTTTTTTGGGTATGGGTTTGGAAAAACGCTTCTTACCTCCTATTCAAATATCGGTTGTAGATGTCAAAAACTGGCAACTTAGAGGCGAACACAACGAACTAGAAGCCAATCAGATCCAAGTTTCTTCCTCTGTAATTTTGACGCATACCGAAAATACATCTGAGACAAGAATTCAACAAGTAATAAAAGAGGTAAAAACACTAAATCCATTGTGTCAAATTATTCATTTTGACGAAATCGATATCAGCTTGTTACCGAAACTAACTCCGTCCACAAATAAGGCTCAGAAAATGGAGCACGGCAAAGCACATTGGTCATCTTGCGCTACAGATTTACCGAACCTGCCTGACGAAAAATGCATTTACGAGTTGTGTGATGCGATACCTAAAAATATTCTTCGTATCAAAGGATGTACAAAAATTGGAACTGACGATACATACACCTTCTTTGAGCGAAGTCCAGATGCAACGGTGCGCATTCGTCCCTTCAGAGGCATACCTATCACAGGGGCAAAATTACTATCTATTGGTCCAGGAAGCGATATACAGCTGCTAGAAAATGCTATTGAAAAATCTCTCAAAGTGTCCTAAAACACACAACTGTTATAAAGGTTTGTAAATAGAAAACAACTACTATAAAGTAATAATGTTCCCTATTTCTACCTAATAAAAGTTACGCTAAAAAGACAATGCATCATTATTTTATATGGATACAGTCTGTTTATGAATACTATTGATTTTTTTTGCATTGCAAAGCTTGCCCAACTTATAGTATAATTTTTACTATTTAATAAAAAACAATAAAGATTTAAATATGTCAAATACAGCAGTCAAATCAAATACATCAGAAACATCTTGTTGTAGCAATTCAAGTTGTTGTGGTTCAAATGATTCTTACGAAAGAGCAGCGCCCAAAGTAGGCCGCAACACCCCTTGTCCATGTGGAAGTGGTCGTAAGTATAAAAAATGCTGTGGTTGATACCTATTTAGTTTGAGCAAGAAGTCCCATCACTATTTCCAACTTTAGCAATGTCCGTATTCTTTATAGCGGCATAGCCTCCTAACACATTGACTATATTGTGAACACCACGTGATTTCAATATAGAAATAGCAATCACCGATCGATAGCCACCACCACAATACACATAAGAGGTTTTTTGTGTTGAAAAGCGTTCCATATAGGTATTAAAATCAGTCAAAGGCGTGTGCTCAGCAGCTGCCACCATTCCCAAATCACATTCTGACTGCTTGCGAACATCAAACATGGATATCTCATTATTATTTGATAGACTCGCAAATTCCTCTGCGCTTAGTTCTTCTAGACGATCAGTTTCTTTACCAGCATCTTTCCATGCTTGCATTCCTCCTTTTAAGTAGCCCAACGTTCCGTCAAAACCGACTCTAGATAATCTAGTTATGGTTTCTTCAACAGCATCCTCCTCAACTACAAGTAAAATAGGTTGTTGTACATCTACTATCAAAGCACCTACCCAGGGAGCAAAACTACCATCGATTCCGATAAATATACTAGAAGGTATATGTGATTTTGCGTAGTCAAATTGATGGCGAACATCTAACACAATGGCATTAGACGCTTTAGCAACTGCCTCAAAACGCTCAGGAGAAAGCGCAATATTTCCCTTTTCTATTATAGTTTCAACATCTTCATACCCGTTTTTATTGAGTGCAACATTCAAAGGAAAATAAGAAGGAGGTGCGTTGAGCTCCGAAGTTACTTGTTCAATAAACTCGTCTTTTGTCATGTCCGAGCGAAGAGCATAATTGTTTTTTTTCTGATTACCCAAGGTGTCTACAGTAGCTTTCATCATATTTTTACCACAAGCAGATCCTGCGCCATGACCAGGGTATACTAATAAATCATCCCCCAATGGTAAGATCTTAGTTCGCAAACTATCGAAGAGTTGTCCTGCTAATATTTCAGTAGTCAAACCCTCTGTTTTTTGAGCTAAGTCAGGCCTTCCTACATCTCCCAAAAATAGAGTATCTCCTGTGAAAATAGCTATTTCTTTACCAGTAGCATCTCGCAATAAGTAACAAGTACTTTCTGAAGTATGTCCAGGTGTATGCAAAGCTTCAATCGTCAAAGCTCCCACCTTAAATACTTCTTTATCTCTGGCGTTTTGTATCTGGTAGTTGGTCTTAGCTGTTGGTCCAAACACAATCGTAGCTCCGGTTTTTTCAGCTAAAGAAACATGACCGCTTACAAAGTCTGCATGAAAATGAGTTTCAAAAACATATACAATATTTGCATCGTCTTGTTTCGCCTTCTGAAGGTAGCTCCCCACTTCACGCATAGGGTCAATAATAGCAACTTCACCTTCACTGTGAATATAATAAGCGCCTTGTGAGAGGCAACCAGTATAAATTTGTTCAATTTTCATGATGCAGAACTGTTGATGGTATCAGTATAGTATACGCTTTATATATATGTACGAAGCGTAGTATTTAAAAGTATAAAGTTCGCTAAATACAACGAAATTAAAAGGATTCTTTCGATTTATTTTTAAAAGGTCTCACAATCAAACGTGTTTCTCTATCCAAGCGGATATAGCTATATACCCAATTGAAAAAGACCACAATTTTATTGCGAATTCCTATCAGAGAAAAAAGATGTACGAACATCCATACAAACCAAGCGAAAACACCTTGAAACTTCCAGGCAGGTAGATCTACAACAGCCTTGTTTCTTCCAATCGTAGCCATAGATCCTTTGTCATTATAGACAAAAGGAGTCATTGGTTTTCCTTTGAGTTCTTTGATTAAATTTTTTGCCAAAAGTACTCCTTGCTGTATCGCGGGTTGCGCCATCATAGCATGACCTTGAGGATATGTATCTGAAACCATAGAAGCGACATCTCCAATAGCATAAATGGAATCATAGCCCTCTACCCTATTAAAAACATCTACCTTGATGCGCTTTGCACGCTCGACAATACATGAATCTTTCAATCCTGGCATGGCAGTACCTTCAACACCTGCAGCCCAAATGACAATTTCGGTGTCTAAGACCAAATCTGAGTTGGTACGCACTGTTTTCCCGTCGTAATCCGTAACAATTACATTTTTCCAGATATTGACACCCAAACTAGCTAAAAAATCTTCTGCTTTATTAGTTGATTTTTGGCTCATTGCATCTAAAAGATTAGAAGATCCTTCAATGATATTGATTTCCATTTGACGAATGTCCAAATCAGGATAATCTTTTTGAAAAATATCCTTTTTCATTTCTGCAATAGCGCCTGCCAATTCAACACCGGTCGGTCCTCCACCAACAATGACAAAATTCATCAAGGCATTTCTTTCATCTAAATCATTGGTCAACAGAGCCTGCTCTAAATTTTCGAGAATCAAACTTCTTATATTTAATGACTGAGGAATAGTCTTCATTGGCATACTGTATTTTTCAATATTTGTATTGCCAAAAAAGTTTGTCTTGGAGCCAGTGGCTAACACCAAAATATCATAATCTAGGGAGCCAATGGTTGTATGTATCTTTTTATTTTCTGAATCTACAGACTGAACTTCAGTCAGTCTGTAATAATAATTATCTACGTCATTCAAAGTTTTACGCAATGGAAATGCAATAGATCCAGGCTCCAAACCACCTGTTGCCACTTGGTATAGCAAAGGTTGAAATGTATGGTAGTTATGACGATCTATCAATACAACTTGTACCTCTTTATTTCTCAATCCTTTTGAAAGTGCTACTCCGGCAAATCCTCCACCGACAATCACAACTCTAGGGATGCTCATTTTTGGAATATTCATATTTCAGTAGTTTACACTGCAAATTTATAGATTATATATCTTAAAAACTATCATATCTATAAATTAGTTGCTGTTTTTTGTCATAAAAAACATGGTAAAATCATAGAAAATCAATTATTTTACAAATAGAGGAAAAATTTGGGTAGCAGGATTATTTAACCCTCTATTTGAGCGTTTTTTTATAGAATAATAACTATTTTTGTCAGCTTAAATACAATACCATGAAAATCGAACAAAGAAAGAATGCATTTGTAGCATTAGGTAGATTTTTAGCCCAATTTAGTGTGGACAAGACACTAAAAATTGAGGGCATCCCTCACAATGATTTATTTTTTGATGCTTTTGCAATGCAAATTAAAAGAGCGAAGGAATACAATGGATGGTTTACAGAAGAGAATGTGTTGTTTTCATTAGAAAGTTGGGCAAAAGCACTGACTGAGGAAAACTTAACGACTTGGTTAAACACCTATCAATTTGATACAAAAAAACCAAAAACGATTGCCATTATAATGGCTGGTAACATTCCCCTTGTTGGCTTTCACGATTTTTTAAGTGTTCTTATTTCGGGGCATCATGTGTTGGCAAAATTATCCTCTAATGACAAGTACTTTATTCCTTTAATTGCAAAATACTTGCAATACATAAACCCTGAGTTTAAAGATCTGATCACTTTTACGGAAGAAAAGCTAGAAGGCTTTGATGCAGTGATTGCAACAGGAAGTGATAATACAGCGCGTTATTTTGAGTACTATTTTGGAAAACACCCACACATCATACGAAAAAACAGAAATACTGTAGCCGTTCTTTCAGGCAAGGAGACTGAAGAAGAACTCGAAGCGATGAGCAATGATATCTTTCAGTATTTTGGGCTGGGATGTCGTAGTATTTCAAAAATATTCTTACCAAAAGGTTTTGAATTAGATCGAATTTTCAAAGCTGTTTTCAAGCATAAAGACATCGTTAATTACGACAGATATGCTAATAACTATGAATACAACAAGGCCGTCTATTTAATGAGTCTTTTTGACATACGAGAAAATGGGTTTTTGATGTTGAAAGAAGACACTAGTTTTTCTTCCCCAATTTCATCCCTTTTTTACGAGTATTATGAAGATATCGATTCTTTAAAGGAACAATTGACTCAAAACAAAGACAAAATACAATGTACAACAAGTAATATCAGTAAGTTACAGGCTGTTCCTTTAGGGGAAACACAAAAACCTCAATTATGGGATTATGCAGACAATGTAGATACTGTTAGCTTTTTGTTAAATATTTAATTTAAAATTTCACATTATTTCAATTGTAATACAAATATAATTGTCGAAATTTGTGACTCGTTTTAACGAGATTAATCATCAGAAAAGAATACCAATGAAAAAACATAATTTTAGTGCAGGTCCCTCAATACTGCCACAAGAAGTATTAAAAAAAGCAAGTGAAGCTGTTGTAGACTTTAATGGTTTAGGTTTATCACTCGTTGAAATCTCTCACCGTAGTAAAGATTTTATAGCTGTCATGGACAATGCGATCGCATTGGTAAAAGAATTACTAGAAGTACCAGAAGGCTATTCAGTTCTTTTCGTACAAGGTGGTGCAAGTACAGAGTTTTTGATGGCGCCATATAACCTGTTAAAAGAAGGTGGTAAAAGTGCATATTTAGATACTGGGTCTTGGAGTGCAAAAGCACTGAAAGAAGCAAAGAAATTTGGAGAAGCAGTGGTTGTAGCTAGTTCAAAAGACAAAGGTTACAATTACATTCCTAAAAGTTACGAAGTTCCTTCGGACGCTGCTTACCTACATATGACATCGAACAATACTATTTTCGGAACACAAATCAAAGATTTCCCGAAAGGAGATGTGTTGAAAGTAGTGGATATGAGTTCAGATATTTTTTCAAGAAAAATTGATGTGAGTCAGTTTGACGTAATTTATGCTGGAGCACAGAAAAACTTAGGACCAGCAGGTACGACATTAGTGATTGTAAATGATGCTGTATTCGGAGCTTCTGGAAGAGATATCCCATCTATTTTAGACTATGCAGTGCATGCCAAAGCGGGAAGTATGTTCAACACTCCTCCAGTATTTGCAGTATACGTTTCTATGCTAACCCTAGAATGGTTGAAAGAAAAAGGTGGTGTGAGTGCTATCGAAAAAATAAACGAAGAAAAAGCAGCGCTTTTATACAACGAAGTAGATAACAACCCATCTTTTGTTGGTTTTGCAGCTAAAGAAGATCGTTCTAATATGAACGTAACCTTTACCTTAGCAGATGACTCTCAAAAAGAAAAGTTTGATGCTATTTGTCTAGCAGCAGGAATTAGTGGAATCAATGGACACAGATCTGTTGGTGGCTACAGAGCGAGTATTTACAATGCTATGCCGTTAGAAAGTATACAAGTATTGGTAGATGCAATGCAAGAATTAAACAAGTAATCTTATTAATAAGTGTTTAACCACACAAAATATTGAAAAAATGAAAGTATTAGCAAATGACGGATTGGCACAAAGTGGTGTTACAGCATTAGAAGCTGCAGGTTATGAAGTAATCTTAACTACAGTTGCTCAAGAACAATTAGAAAACTATATCAACGAAGAAAATATTGACGTTTTATTGGTACGTAGTGCTACTACAGTACGTCAAGAATTGATCGATGCTTGTCCTTCTATAAAGATTATCGGACGTGGTGGTGTTGGTATGGATAATATCGACGTACAATACGCTAGAGACAATGGGTTGCACGTAATCAACACACCTGCTGCCTCATCTCACTCTGTTGGGGAATTGGTATTTGCACATTTATCTGGAATGGTTCGTTTTTTAAATGATGCCAACAGAAACATGCCTTTAGAAGGTGATTCAAACTTTAAAGGTCTAAAGAAAGCATACGGAGCAGGGATTGAATTGAAAGGAAAAACATTGGGTGTCTTAGGATTTGGACGTATCGGACAAGCTACTGCTGCCATTGCACTTAGATTGGGAATGAAAGTAGTTGCTTTTGATCCTTTTATGGAGGCTGCAGATATCAAACTTGATTTTATCGACGGTCAGTCTGTAACAATTAATGTTGCGACTACTTCGAAAGAAGAGGTATTAAAACAAGCTGATTTTGTTACGTTACATGTTCCCGCTCAAGACAACTACGTGATTGGAAAACAAGAAATCGAAAGTATGAAAGACGGTGCATTCATCGCCAATGCTGCTCGTGGTGGTGTGATTGATGAAGTTGCATTGATTGCCGCTTTGGATTCTGGAAAACTGTCAGGTGCTGCTTTAGATGTATTTGAAACTGAGCCAAAACCAGCGACACAAATTTTGATGAACCCTAAAGTTTCTTTGACACCTCATATTGGTGCTGCTACAGGAGAAGCTCAAGATAGAATTGGAAGTGAATTGGCAACTCAAATTATTGATTTGTTGAAATAACAATTTCTACCTACTCTACTAAAAGGCTATTTTGAAAAAAGTAGCCTTTTTTTTGGTTTCGCCTAAAATATTTTAATAAAAGTACCATTTACTACTTTTATTTTATGAATTCTTTAAAATGTCGAAAAATTAAACCTTAAAATTCAGTATCTTTGAATTCTCAATTATCGAAAATATAAGAATCTTATATGTCAATTTCCAAACGGTTACAAGCTACGCTAACTGACTTACCAAATCACGTAACTTTAGTTGCTGTGTCAAAAACAAAACCAATTTCCGCTTTGCAGGAGGCCTACGATGCAGGACAACGTGTTTTTGGAGAAAATAGAGTCCAAGAAATGGTCGAAAAACACCAAGAACTACCAAAAGATATCGCTTGGCATTTGATCGGGCACTTGCAAAAAAACAAAGTGAAATACATCGCTCCTTTTGTTGCATTGATACACGGTATTGACAGTTTCGAAACCTTAAAAGAAGTAGACAAACAAGCAAAAAAACACAATAGAACCATCGGTTGTTTGTTACAAGTGAAAATAGCCACTGAAGACAGTAAGTTTGGTTTGAGCTACGACTCTACAAAAGAAATTCTAGAAGAACTTGACAAGACCCCCTTGCACAATGTAAAAATAGAAGGTCTTATGGGAATGGCTACTTTTACTGAAAACAAGCAACAAATTCATGAGGAATTCACTCAATTACATACTTTTTTCAAAACTACAAAATTGGAAATACTATCGATGGGTATGAGTGGTGACTATAAAATAGCCATAGAGGCTGGAAGTTCCATGATACGAGTTGGATCCGCTATATTTGGAAGTAGAAACTAAGCGCTTGTTTCAGAATCTATATTTAAAACACTATATTACACCTATTAAAAATAAACAATGTACGCAATCATAGACGTAGAAACTACAGGAGGTAAATTCAATGAAGAAGGAATTACAGAAGTAGCTATTTACAAATTTGACGGGCATGAAATTGTAGATCAATTTATCAGCTTAATCAATCCTGAACGTCCCATACAACCTTTTGTAGTTAACTTAACCGGTATTTCTGACAAAATGGTACGTACTGCACCTAAGTTTTACGAGGTAGCGAAACGAATAATCGAGATCACGAAAGACTGCGTATTTGTGGCACATAATGCTTCTTTTGATTATAGAATAGTGAGAACTGAATTCAAACGACTCGGCTTTGAATACGAAAGAGAAACCATCTGTACCGTTGAGTTGAGTAAAAAGTTAATTCCCGACCTCCCCTCCTACAGTCTTGGAAAACTTTGTAAATCTATTGGGATTCCAATGAATGATCGCCATAGAGCAAGTGGTGACGCCATCGCTACTACAAAACTATTAAAATTACTTCTTACCAAGGATGTAAAAAAAGTCATCACAAAAAGTGCAATCAAAACACTGGCTGATAAAGAAACTGTAGTTCCAACAAAAATTCTTAACCTGATTGAAAATACCTCTAGCAATACAGGGATTTTCTATATACATGACACAAAAGGAGATGTCATTTATGTAGGAAAACATAAAAACATTAAAAAAGGACTCAACCAACTCTACCTTAAAAAAACTACAAAAGCAAAACAATTACAAAAGTTCACGTTTTCAATAAGTACTGAAGAATGTGGCAACGAATTGATCGCTCAGCTGAAATTTAACAGTGCTTTGGCCAAGCACAAACCAAAATTTAACAGCCATTATAAAAAACACATTCCTACCACAGTATTTAACACCGACAATATGTTGGTTATAGACAAAGGAAGACATGCGAATGAAAAATCAATTTTATTGATTGAAAACAACCAAGTTCAAGGACTAGGATTTGTTGATTTGGCCTATCAAATTGAAAACATTGAGATTGTAAAGAGCTTGATTACACCTGTAGAAGATACCCTTTCTACGAGATATGCTACAAAGAAACACCTAGAAAAGGGAAAAGTAGAACGTATCATTCGCTATTAACAACAGTACTTGTAAACCAATTAAGATGACACCTGCTCAAAAACCTTGGAAACTAAAACTTCATGAAATCATTTATGAAGCAGATACTAAGGCAGGAAAACTATTTGACATAGTACTGCTCTTTACTATTTTAATAAGTATCGCGATAGTACTTTTGGAAAGTGTCCCGAGTATAAATGCCAAATACAACAGACTTTTAGACAGCTTGCAATGGCTAATTACGGTGTTATTCACTATAGAATATATACTGAGAATCATCACAATCAAGAAACCTAGCAACTATATTTTCAGCTACTACGGGATCATCGATTTACTAGCTACATTGCCCAAATACGCAGCCCTTATCTTTGGAGGAGCCCAAAGTTTTACAGTACTTAGAGCCTTGCGCCTATTACGTGTTTTTAGTATATTAAAAATAACACGTTACCTAGGAGAGGCAGAAAAGCTCAAAAAATCATTGCAAAATAGCAAAGCTAAAATTGCAGTATTCTTGTTTGTCGTATTGGTGGTTTCATTTATTTTAGGAACTGTTATGTACCTTATAGAAGGGGAAACAAACCAAGGATTTACCAGTATTCCAAAAAGTATTTATTGGACCATTGTTACCCTTACAACCGTTGGATACGGAGACATCAGTCCAGTCACACCCTTGGGGCAATTTATCGCTTCCATTGTCATGATTTTGGGGTATGGAATCATAGCAGTTCCCACAGGCATAGTCTCTGCTGAGTATACCGCAGTTTTTAAAGCAACTCCTACAAATACCCAATCTTGCTCAAACTGCAGCAGTGATGCACATCAAGACGACGCGGACTACTGTCGTATTTGTGGTGAAAAACTATAAAACAGCAAACATTCATTAGGGAGAAAAAAATATCTAGTTGTTTTTAAAGCAAGTATTGTACACCCTCCTATTTATTGCTAAATTTGCCACTTAAATTTGAACAATTCATGAATATTCAGAACATACTTACTGCAGCAGTGAAACAAGCTGTTACATCTATCTTTGAAAAAGATATTACCACTGTTGAATTTCAAGCTACCAAAAAAGACTTTGAAGGAGACATTACTATTGTAGTATTTGCCCTTTTAAAAATAGTACGTGGAAATCCTGTTGCCATTGGAACTCAAATTGGAGAATACCTAAAAGAGAATGTTGCACACGTTGAAGATTTCAATGTTGTAAAAGGATTTCTAAACCTTGTAATAGCAGAGAAATACTTTACAGATACATTTGATAGCATCTACCCTATTGAAAACTATGGATTGAAAGCTCCTGTTGCAGGAGAAAAAGCTGTCATGGTTGAATATTCATCACCAAACACCAACAAACCCCTGCATCTAGGACATGTAAGAAACAACCTTTTAGGATTCTCTGTATCTAAAATTATTGCAGGAGCAGGTAAAAAGGTGTTCAAAACTCAAATCATCAACGACCGAGGGATTCATATTTGTAAAAGTATGTTGGCCTGGCAAAAATTTGGAGCAGGTGAAACACCAGAAAGTACTGGGCTAAAGGGTGATAAACTTGTAGGTAATTATTACGTTGCCTTTGACAAAGCTTATAAAGAAGAAATACAGGCTTTGATTGCTGAGGGAAAAACAGAAGAAGAAGCAAAAAAACAAGCGCCAATACTATTGGAAGCACAACATATGTTGCAGCAATGGGAAGCGGGAGACAAAGAGGTCGTTGCGCTATGGGAAAAAATGAACCAATGGGTATACGATGGTTTTGAAGCCACCTACAAAGCGATGGGCGTTGATTTTGATAAAAACTATTTCGAGAGTAACACCTATTTATTAGGAAAAGATGTCGTTGCCACTGGACTTGAAAAAGGAGTATTCTTTAAAAAAGAAGACGGTTCGGTCTGGATCGATCTTACAGACGAAGGGCTGGATGAAAAAATTGTATTGAGATCAGACGGAACTTCAGTGTATATCACTCAAGATATTGGAACTGCGATCGAGAGATTTCAAGATTTTGATATAGACTCATTGACCTATACCGTAGGAAACGAGCAAGATTACCACTTTAAAGTACTGTTCTTAATCCTTAAGAAACTAGGTTACGAATGGGCTGCAAACATGTATCACTTATCTTATGGAATGGTAGACCTACCGTCGGGAAAAATGAAGTCTCGTGAAGGAACTGTAGTAGATGCCGATGAATTGATGTCAGAAATGACAACAACTGCCAAAGAAATCTCTCAGGAATTAGGGAAATTAGACGGATATTCTGATGCTGAAAAGGAAGCGTTGTATACTACTATTGGGATGGGAGCGTTGAAATATTACATTCTAAAAGTAGATCCAAAGAAAAGAATTTTATTTGATCCTAAAGAATCTATTGACTTTAACGGAAATACAGGACCTTTTATTCAATATACCTATGCTAGAATTCAGTCTATCTTACGAAAGGCAGACTTCGATTATAGTGCAGGTGGAAATCAGATCGCAATCAGCCCTAAAGAAAGAGCTGTTATCAAACAAATCCAACTCTTTCCAGAAACCCTTCAGCTTGCGGCAAAAAACCAAAGCCCAGCGTTGATTGCTAACTACACTTATGAACTTGTAAAAGAATACAATTCTTTTTACCAAAGCTCTTACATACTAGGTTGCGAGGACGAACAATTGAAAATATTCAGAACTCAGTTGTCTGACAAAGTAGGGCAAATTATCAAATCAGGATTTGACTTACTCGGAATCGCTGTTCCTGAGAGAATGTAGGTCGTATAAGTGCGAAAAAAACAATAATAAACGCAAGAAATTAAAGAATTAAAAATAAAGCAATCGCAGGGAAAAATAAACATAGTTTTCTTAAATTTGCAGCATTGTTTTAGAAAAAATAAAAATTTACACAATGAAATACGATGTTATAGTAATTGGAAGTGGACCTGGTGGTTATGTAACTGCTATTAGAGCTTCTCAATTAGGTTTTAAAACCGCAGTAATTGAAAAAGAAAGCTTGGGTGGTATCTGCTTGAATTGGGGATGTATTCCTACAAAAGCCCTTTTAAAAAGTGCACAAGTTTATGACTACTTGAAACACGTAGATGAATATGGATTGAAAGCAGAAGCTATCGATAAAGATTTTGAAGCAGTTGTCAAAAGAAGTCGTGGTGTTGCTGAAGGGATGAGCAAAGGGATTTCTTTTTTGATGAAAAAGAATAAAATTGATGTCATCGATGGTTTTGGAAAAATTAAAGCGGGTAAAAAGGTAGACGTAACTGCTGCTGATGGTACTGTTACTGAATACAGTGCTGACCACTTGATCATCGCAACTGGTGCGCGTTCTCGTGAATTGCCAAACTTACCACAAGATGGTGAAAAGGTAATTGGTTACCGTAAAGCAATGACCTTGCCGAAACAACCAAAGAAAATGATCGTTGTAGGTTCTGGTGCCATAGGTGTTGAATTTGCACATTTTTACAACACTATGGGTACGGATGTAACGATCGTAGAATTCATGCCGAATATTGTTCCTGTTGAAGATATCGATGTTTCAAAACAATTTGAAAAATCGTTAAAAAAATCAGGAATCAAAGTAATGACAAATTCATCTGTAGAGTCTGTAGATACTTCAGGAGAAGGAGTAGTTGCAACTGTAAAGACGAAGAAAGGAGAAGAAAAGCTAGAAGCAGATGTAGTATTGTCTGCTGTTGGTATCAAATCTAACATCGAAAACCTTGGATTGGAAGAGGTTGGAATCGTTGTAGATAGAGATAAAATCATGGTAAATGATTTCTACCAAACAAATATTCCTGGTTACTACGCTATTGGAGATGTAGTACCTGGACAAGCGTTGGCACACGTTGCCTCTGCAGAAGGAATTACCTGTATTGAAAAAATTGCAGGACTGCACACTGAAGCAATCGATTACGGAAACGTTCCTGGTTGTACGTATGCAACTCCTGAAATAGCATCTGTCGGTATGACAGAAGCAAAAGCAAAAGAAGCAGGTTACGAAATCAAAGTGGGTAAATTCCCATTCTCTGCATCAGGGAAAGCAAGTGCTGCTGGAACTAAAGACGGATTTGTAAAAGTAATCTTCGACGCTAAATACGGAGAATGGCTTGGATGCCACATGATTGGTGCTGGAGTTACTGACATGATTGCAGAAGCAGTATTGGGTCGTAAATTAGAAACTACGGGACATGAAGTATTGAAAACAATCCACCCGCACCCTACTATGAGTGAGGCGGTTATGGAAGCTGTTGCAGATGCTTACGATGAAGTAATTCACCTATAAATCTAGCATAGCTTAGCTATACTTAAAAAACGATTGTCAAATGGCAATCGTTTTTTTTTACATTTTTTCAAAATCCGTTAAACCTTATACTATTTATACTGTCTAAACAAACAATAATGTATATTTACGAAAAATAACCAAAACCAAACCCTCATGAAACGAAGCTTAGTCCTTCTATTCTTAATTGTAACTACCCTTTCTTTTACCCTTATGGTTGAAGGAGATCTTATTACAAAAATTAGACAAAAATTAGTAGCCTACGAATCTGAAGATTTTCCTGAAAAAATCTATATACAAACTGACAAACCCTACTACTCTCTTGATGAAGATATTTGGTTTACAAGTTACCTCGTAAATGGAGTCAACCATTCAGCATCCACAAAAAGTAAAATTTTATATGTAGAACTGATTGACGGAAATGACAGTATTGTCTCTAAAAAGAAATTGTATACCCATCACATGAGTGCAGCGGGTGATTTCAAAATAGCTAAAAACTGGAAACAAGGAGAATACTTACTGCGTGCCTATACCAATGCCATGCGAAATGAAGATGCATCACTATTCTTTCAAAAAGAAATAAGCATTTTAGCTACAGCAAAAAAAGACAGTCTTCAAACTACTACGTCTGAAGTAGATACAGAAAACACCTCTGAAAACGTACCTACAGGTGCTGATTTTAACTTACACCCTGCTATCAAATTTTATCCTGAAGGGGGAACTTTGGTCAATGGGTTAAAAAACATAGTCGCTTTAAAGATTCATGACAAACGTTATTATGACGAACGCTTGTCTGGAACCTTGTATGAATCTGGAGGAAAAGAGCTTTTCACCTTTAAAACCCTTCCCTTTGGAATGGGCTTGTTCAACTTTGTGCCTAAAAGAGAAAAAGATTATTATGTCATCATGGACATAAATGGTGCTGAGGAATTGTACAACCTTCCAAAAGCAATTGATAAAGGTTTTAATTTACAAGCCTCTAACAATGGAAGCCACATTGTAATCAATGTAAGTAGTAATACTGAAAAAGGCCTGTTAGGCACCTTTTTAGTTGGGCATCAAAGAGGAAAATTACTCTTTGAAAAATCTGAAACTAAAAACACGAATAAATACACAGTTAAAATAGCCACCACTGAATTGCAAGATGGGGTGTGTCATCTGACACTATTCAATCAGGATGGGAACCCTGTTTGTGAGCGACTTATCTATGTCGACAACCCCAATAACTATCTCAAGTTAGATATCCAAAAGAAAAGCCCTTCTTTAACGACAAGGCAAAAAGCAGATTTTGATATCTCTGTCAAAAATAAACTCGGTACTTTGGTGACAGGTAGTCTGTCAATGGCAGTTCGTGATATGACAGCAGTTCCTTATAAAACAACTTCGAAAAACATAAAAACCTGGCTCTTGTTAAATTCAGACCTCAGAGGAGAAGTCGAAGATCCTGGTTATTTCTTCACCAAAGAAAATGATATAAAACAAAGGTATTTGTTGGATTTGATCATGATGACCAATGGCTGGAGACGCTTTACATGGACAAGTTTGTTAGACTCCGAAAACACTGAAAAAGAATTCCCAATTGAAAAAGGAATATTTATTAGTGGGAGAACAAAAAATCTTAAAAAACCTTACGATTATATGCCGGCTGCTACACGTTTGAGTATTTTGGGAAGTAGCGTTTACCAAGACACCATTACATCGACAGTAAATGGTAATTTTTCATACGGTCCTTTTGTGTTTTTCGACAGTATTCCAATCCTCTTGGAAGCGCGGAAAACAGACTTTAACTCAACTCGTAGTAGAGATCGAAATTTACTTATCCTCGTAGACCCGCCTGCTGCTAGTCCAAAAGTTACCAAAAGAACGCAAGTAACTTCCTCTGTGGATTTCTCGAAAAACTTCTTGAAAATCAATCAATATATAGAAGAAGTAAACCAGCAATACGAAACAGAACGCCGTATGTTGGACGAGGTGACTATAAAAGCAGAAAAAGAAGCGCAACTTTCAGCAAGAGACCAAGCCATGTTTGAAACTACGGGTTATGGAGAACCATCAGGAAGAATGGTAATGGAAGATGTGAATGGTGCCAATTCTCAAAATTTATTTGATTTATTACGTCGTATGAATGGTATTTTTGTCAACGGAACTGAGGTAACCATGAGAGGAGGTGGTCCTGCTGTATTTTATTTAGACGGTATGCAAATAGAAGCTGAGTTTTTAGAGGATGTCTCTGGAAGTGAGATTTCTTTTATAGACATACTCAAAGGACCAGAGGCGATTATGTTTGCAAATGGTGGCAACGGTGTGGTAGCCTTGTATTCTAATACTGGAAATTTAGATGCTGCTGCCAAATACATCAAACGTAAACCGGGAATTATAGACTTTAAAGGCAGTGGTTTTTATACCGCACGTGAATTCTATGCTCCTGACCATCTAGAAGGTTTTGAAGAAATGATGAAGGCTGACATTAGAACGACACTGCATTGGGAACCTAGCCTCAGATCTAGAGCTACTGCCCCTACTCCAGTTTCATTTTTTACAAGTGATAGTAAAGGAGATTATATCATTGAAATTGAAGGAATCTCTGACAATGGTACCCCAATTCACGGATGGTCTACTTTTACAGTAGAATAAAAACAATCTAAAAACACCAATAAACAACAAGCCCAACTTTATACAAAGTTGGGCTTGTCTATTTTTTACAAATACTTACAAGTTCACTACAAGCACTTTAATCTTGCTTGTAGCTTGTGAATTTAAACATTGTTGCTTTATTTTTTCAAATCTGCTTCAAAATGCTGTAAAAACTTTTTCACTTTAGGCTGAATTACCAAATTACAATAAGGTTCTTCTGAATGTCCCTCAAAATAATCATTGTGATAATCTTCTGCAGGATAAAAAGCCTCAAAAGCAGTTATTTCAGTTACAATATTATCCCTATATACGGCCGCCGTTTCTAATGCTTGCTTAGTTTTTGTAGCAATTTCTTCTTGAGTACTATCATGGAAAAAAATAGCAGATCGGTATTGAGTCCCTACATCATTCCCCTGACGGTTCAATGTAGTAGGATCATGCGTCGCAAAAAACACTTCCAATAGCTTGTCAAAAGATACACGCTCGGTATCATAAGTAATATGCAATACTTCTGCATGTCCTGTACGTCCTGTTATCACTTCTCTATACGCAGGGTTTTTGATAGCTCCCCCACTGAAACCTGGGCGTACTTCAACGACTCCTTCCAAATGCTTAAATATTGCTTCTGTACACCAAAAACAACCATTTCCTAATGTTGCTAGCGCTATTGCCATAATCTTTCTATTTTATACGAAGTTATAAAATAATAAACTGTTTTCACTAGTGAATGCAATAGAAAAACACGGTCATCTGAATAAATTTCTAAGCCATCAAAAGTGTGCTTTTCATGAGCCTACGTCGTAGAATTGTTTATTTTTGTAATATGATTACACACGAACAGCTTCAAAAAATTGCAGAAAGAGTTACCCGTTTGAAAAATTATCTAGAAATAGATAAAAAACAAATTCTCATCAAAAACGAAGAAGAAAAAAGTGCCAATCCCGATTTTTGGAACGATCCTAAAAAGGCGGAATTACTGCTTAAAAACCTTCGTAATCTAAAACAGTGGGTGGAAGATTTTATATATATCACTACTTCTCTTGACGACCTGTCTGTATTGCTGGATTTTTTCAAAGAAGGAGAAGCTTCAGAAGAAGAGGTCAATACACTTGAAGCGAACCTACTAGAAGCAATCGATGCCATAGAATTTAAAAACATGCTTTCTGACGAAGGAGACAACCTCAGTGGTGTACTGCAAATTACTGCCGGAGCCGGAGGTACTGAAAGTTGTGATTGGGCCAATATGTTGATGCGTATGTACTTGATGTGGGCAGAAAGCAAAGGCTATAAGGTAAAAGAACTCAACTTTCAAGCAGGAGATGTCACTGGAATAAAAACAGTCACCTTAGAAATTGAAGGCGATTATTCATTTGGCTATTTAAAAGGAGAAAATGGCGTACACCGCTTGGTACGTATCTCCCCTTTTGATAGCAATGCCAAACGACATACCTCATTCGCTTCAGTTTATGTGTATCCAATGGTAGACGATTCTATAGAAATTGAAATCAATGCGGGAGACATCTCTTGGGAAACCATGCGTGCTTCAGGAGCAGGTGGTCAAAATGTAAACAAGGTAGAAACAGCAGTGCGTTTGCGACACAAACCTTCTGGAATCATGATTGAAAATTCAGAAACACGCTCACAACTCGACAATAAAACCAAGGCCATGCAGCTTTTGAAATCTCAATTGTATGAAATTGAATTGCAAAAGAAAATGGAAAAAAGAAACGAAATTGAAGCGGGTAAAATGAAAATCGAATTTGGTTCTCAAATACGAAATTACGTCATGCATCCTTATAAATTGGTAAAAGACGTTAGGACAGCTCACGAAACTGGAAATGTAGATGCTGTAATGAACGGTGAAATTGATGGCTTCCTAAAATCTTTCTTGATGTTGAAATCTAATACAGTGGACGAAAATCAATTGTAACTGATGATTTAGACTTTGACATTGACTTTGA
>JBELHA010000010.1:0-9469 GCA_042091695.1 Flavicella sp. | reverse complement strand
AAAATATGGATACAGAAAAGAAGCAGTTAAAAGACATTACAACCATAGTTTTTGACCTAGGTGGTGTTCTTGTGGACTGGAATCCTGAATATTTATTTTTAAAACGTTTCAATGGGGATGCCAAAAAGACCAAATGGTTTTTAGAAAACATTTGTACTCCTGAATGGAATATCATGCAAGATGCAGGACGTAGCATTGCAGAAGCAAACCGCTTGAAGATAGCTGCCTATCCTGAATACGAAGCAGATATAATTGCTTTTTACGAACAATGGCATTTGATGTTTCAAGGTCCTATTGAGGGTACTTTAGCCCTATTTGAAGCCATCAAAAAGTCTAAAAACTACCGCTTTTACGCTTTGACCAATTGGAGTGCTGAAACTTGGGAACGTGGTAGATCTTTGTTTCCCTTTTTTGATACATTCCAAGGCGTAGTGGTTTCTGGTCAAGAAAAAACTATCAAACCATTTACTGCTATTTACAACATCCTTTTTGACCGTCATGCTATAGATCCTAAAAAGGCCGTTTTTATCGACGATAACAAACAAAATACTGAGGCTGCCATTACATTAGGCATGCATGCCATACATTTTAAAAACCCAACCCAATTGGACTTTGATTTAAAGGCATTGGGTGTTCAATATTAAATATATGCTTACAATTTACCACAATCCAAGATGCGCAAAAAGCCGGCAAGGAGTTGCTTTCTTAGAAGCCCAAAAACAAGACTTTGAAACTGTATTATACCTCAAAGACAACATCAATGCAAGTGAACTAACTGCATTGATTGTACAACTAGGCATACCTCCTATGAACCTAGTTCGTAGGACCGAAAAAATCTGGAAAGAATCTTTTAAAGGGAAAGATTTGTCGGATCAAGAAATCGTCGAAGCTATGGTAGCGCATCCTAAATTGATCGAAAGACCCATAGTTTCCAATGGTACAAAAGCTGTGATTGGTCGCCCTACTGAAAGCATTCAAACTGTTTTATAAGTCTTGCAAGGCATCAATTTCTAGTTGGTATTCGTATTGTAGGTCCTCGTGTAGCAAAGCCACCTTTTTATGAATGGAATTCAGTTCTCTATCAAATAGATTTTTCAAGACCGTATTGTGTCGTATGCTAGGACGAACGTCTTTTAATTCCTGACAAAAATTCAAGAGCAATTCTACCTCTGTAGTTTTCTTTTTAGAATAGCGAATTTGTTTTTTCACCATCCGCAGTATTTTTCGAATCGTTTTTTTCATGTAAAAATAACTATCCGTATTCATTTCCGAAAAGGATATACGTACACTTTCAGAAACCTTTTCCACGTAGGCAGACTCATCACCCGATTCAAACAAAACATAGGTCAGTAACTCCTTGTTTTCCTTTTTGAACTTGGCCAATTGCAAGCAATAAGCAAGCATCTCCTCTCTTGTCGCTTGAGACAACACTTTTTTCAATTCGTGAACCGTGGCTGTTTTCATAGATCTATTTATAAATAAGGAAAAAAAAAAGGGACTGCATAAAATGCAATCCCTCGTATAAAGATATGAACCTATTACTTTTTAGCCTTTTCTTTTGCTTCTTTTCTCAATTGAAGATTTTCAAAAACAGTTCCAGTAATCCAATAAGGAACTACGAAAGTCAATAAAAATAGCAACAACCAAAAACCAGTTGTAAAAACAAAAAGAAACAATAAAAAACCTAAATATTGAGAAATGTCCATAGTATGTAATTCGTGTGTTATAAATACACAACAAAAATAGTGATTTTTTGAAAGTTTCAATACTTTTTTCATAAAAAATTTCACGGGTCAACAGGAGAAAAATCTCAGTCAATTCTTAGCTGAGAATTGTAAAAAAAAGAGGTGTATTTCTTATATTTGTTTGACTTTTAAAAACAGCTGTTCGATAGTCCTTGGAAACGAATAGTCTGCAACCACTAAAAACAAGAACAATGAAATACAGAATCGAAAAAGACACCATGGGAGACGTACAAGTTCCTGCGGATAAATATTGGGGTGCACAGACTGAGCGCTCTCGCAACAACTTTAAAATTGGTCCCAGCGCCTCTATGCCTTTGGAAGTGGTTTACGGTTTTGCATACTTGAAAAAAGCTGCAGCCCATGCCAATAGTGAATTGGGCGTTTTAGAGGAGAAAAAACGCGACTTGATCAGTGCCGCCTGTGATGAAATTTTAGCAGGTAAACACGACGATCAGTTTCCATTGGTCATTTGGCAAACTGGTTCTGGTACGCAAAGTAATATGAACACCAATGAAGTAATCGCCAACAGAGCACAAGAATTGGCAGGCGGTGTCATCGGAGAAGGTGAAAAAGCCATTCAACCAAACGATGACGTGAATAAATCACAATCTTCCAACGATACCTTCCCTACCGGAATGCATATTGCTTGCTATAAAATGATTGTAGAAACTACAGTGCCAGGAATCGAAAAATTGAGAGATACGCTTGCTGCTAAAGCGGAAGCATTTAAAGATGTTGTAAAAATTGGACGTACCCACTTGATGGATGCAACACCATTGACCATAGGTCAAGAATTTTCAGGCTATGTATCTCAACTAAATCACGGACTGAAAGCACTTCACAATACCATGGAACATCTGGCGGAACTTGCCTTAGGAGGAACTGCTGTAGGTACTGGATTGAATACTCCAAATGGATACGATGTATTGGTGGCTAAAAAAATCGCTGAATTTACAGGATTGCCATTCATCACTGCAGAAAATAAATTTGAGGCTTTGGCCGCTCACGATGCGATTGTTGAAACACACGGTGCATTGAAACAAATTGCAGTATCTATCAATAAAATAGCCAATGACATCCGTATGATGGCTTCAGGGCCTCGTTCTGGAATTGGAGAATTGATCTTGCCTGCCAATGAGCCAGGATCGTCTATCATGCCAGGAAAAGTAAACCCTACGCAGTGTGAAGCTATTACAATGGTTGCTGCGCAAGTTATGGGGAACGATGTTGCTGTTACTATTGGAGGTACTCAAGGACATTATGAATTGAATGTATTCAAACCTATGATGGCAGCTAACTTATTGCAATCTGCACGTTTGATTGGAGATGCTTGTGTTTCTTTTGAAGAAAATTGTGCCATCGGTATCGAACCTAACCACAAAGTAATCAAAGAGCTTTTGAACAACTCATTGATGTTGGTTACAGCTTTGAATACTAAAATAGGATATTACAAAGCAGCTGAAATTGCCAATACTGCTCATGAAAATGGTACTACCTTAAAGGAAGAAGCGGTTCGTTTGGGTTATGTAACTCCTGAAGAATACGACGCATGGGTAAAACCAGAAAATATGATCGGAAGTTTGAAATAAACACTTAGATTGTAGTACAAACAAAAAGGTATCTGAATGTTCAGATACCTTTTTTGTTTCTATATTTTAAAGGATGTCTCGTAAAATTTCAATCCAAAAAACCTAAATTTCGAAAGGTCAAATTGATTCTTGGTTTGGTGACACGCATTCTTTTGGGCAAGGCGTGCACCCAATGTTTTTGAATGACCCCCTGCATGACCAGTAAACTTCCGTTTTCTAAAAACACTTTTGCTTTTTCTTTGGTCTTTCGGTGTTTGAACAGAAAATCCCGCGCTGCTCCTATACTTAAGGAAGCAATAGCTCCCTGTTCTTTGAGTTCCTTTTCATCATCAGCATGCCAAGACATACCGTGTTTTCCCGAAGGGTAATAATTCAACAAACAAGAATTAAAAGACTGTCCATGCTTGGCCTCTACCCTATTTTTCAACTCCAACAATTCAGAAGTCCATGGCAATGCCTGTCTTTCTATTCCAGCATAGGTATAGGTCAGCGCTTTTTGGGCATACAACGCCACTTTGCGCTCCATGACAATGCGTTTGCCAAAAATAATGGATACGTCGTTTTTCCAAGCGATATTAGAATCTAAACGCTCAAAATAAGAGTTGGCTTCTTTAGCACTAAGGACAGGACCATAATAAAGTGCCTCACCATCATAGGGCAAACAATTCAATTCAGGTATGTTGCCAAACAAATCCATTACTAGTACTTTATCCCTTCTAAATCTAAGAAAAACACATAGTCTCTCGCTGTTTCTTTCAAAGCATCAAAACGCCCTGATGCCCCTCCATGACCAGTTTCCATGTCGGTATGCATGATTAATTTATTATCGCTCGTCGCAAGGTCTCTCAATTTTGCAATCCACTTAGCCGGTTCCCAATATTGAACTTGTGAATCGTGTAGTCCTGTCGTAATCATCAAATTTGGATATTCTTGTGCTGTGACATTGTCATACGGAGAATATTGCTTGATATAGTCGTAATAGGTTTTGTCATTTGGATTTCCCCACTCGTCGTACTCTCCTGTCGTCAACGGAATGGTATCGTCTAACATGGTAGAAATTACATCTACAAAAGGTACCGCAGCTGCAACACCGTTGTACAATTCAGGATTCATATTGATCACAGCTCCCATCAACAAACCTCCAGCAGAACCGCCCATGGCATACAAATGGTTTTTAGAGGTATAGTTTTCAGAAATTAAGAATTTACTACAGTCAATATAGTCCGTAAACGTGTTCATCTTTTGCAATAGCTTACCGTCTTCGTACCAGTCTCTACCCAAATATTCACTTCCGCGAATATGTGCAATGGCATAGACAAAACCACGGTCTAGCAAACTCAGTCGCGTGGTGCTAAATCCTGCGTCAATTGTATGTCCGTAAGAACCATAGGCGTATAGCAATAACGGTGTGTCCGCATTGAGTTGGGTATCCTTGTGGTATACCATAGAAACGGCAACTTTCTTCCCATCACGCGCAGGAACCCATACTCGTTGTGAGCTGTAGTTCACTTTGTCGAACTTCCCTCCTAGTACTTCTTGTTCCTTTAAAACCTCCTTGCTTTGGTCTTGCATATGGAAATCAATCACTGAACTTGGAGTGGTCATGGAATTGTATCCATAACGTAGTACTTCTGTGTCAAATTCAGGATTTGCATAGACATAGGCTGTGTAGGTTTCCTCCCCAAAAGGAAGGTAGTAATCTACGCTATTGTCCCAAGTTTTGATACGTATTTTATTCAAACCGTTACTACGCTCTTCGAGTACCAAATAATTTTTAAAAATCGAAATATCTTCTAATAATACATCATCTCGATGTGCGATCACATCTTCCCAGTGTTCTTTTTGTGTATTTTCGACAGGGGTGCGCATCAGCTTAAAATTGGTCGCAGCATCCTTGTTAGTCAACACATAAAAATGCGTCCCATAGTGAGAAATACTGTATTCTAAATCACGCTCTCTCGCTTGGAAAACCCTAAAATCACCAAAAGGAGTATCTGCTTCTAACAATTGGTATTCTGTAGAAACTGTACTGTAAGAACCGATCACCAGATAGTCTTTAGATTTGGATTTGGTCACATATACATTGAACGTTTCGTCTTTTTCTTCATAGACCAATACATCTTCCGAAGCATCTGTTCCCAATACATGACGGTATATTTGATTGCTTCTTAATGTTTCAGCATCTTTTTTTGTGTAGAAAAAAGTACGGTTGTCATTGGCCCAAACACCGCCACCAGTGGTGTTGTGAATGGTATCTTTATATATTTCCCCCGTAGCTAAATCTTTTACATACAATATATATTGCCTGCGACTCACGGTATCTACGCCATAGATCGCTTTGCTGTTGTCAGGACTGATAGACAAACCACCTAAGGTATAATACTCATAGCCTTCCGCCATTTCATTGACATCAAACAGAATTTCTTCAGGAGCTTCCAAGGTTTCCTTTTTACGGGTATAAATTGGATATTGCTTCCCTTGTTCAAAGCGAGTGATATAGAAATACCCATTCTTTTTATAGGGTACCGAACTATCGTCTTCCTTGATACGGCCTTTCATTTCTTCAAAAAGGGATTTCTGAAAGTGCTCTGTGTGCTGCATTTCACTTTCGAAAAAAGCATTTTCAGCATTTAAGTAGTCCAAAACCTCTGTAGTTTGGGCATCTGGAGTTTCTGCTTCTTTTTGAGAATCCGTCAAACGCATCCAGTGGTAGTTGTCAATTCTAACATCTCCGTGGATTTCAAAAGTATGTGCTTTTTTGGCTGCTTTGGGAAGTGTTCGCGTAGGTAAAGTCATGTAAAATAAATCTTAGAGTGCAAAAATAAGACTTCTAGCCATGAATCAATAGCGAAAGTGAATTTTATTAAATGATTGGATGTTTTATCCTTATTTATTGGCCGATACGTTCCTTTACAAGTGCCATAATTTGTAAAAATTGCGCCTCTCTTGTCAAATTAGAGTTGTCAATTTCAATGGCATCTACTGCTTTCACCAAAGGAGAATCTTCACGAGAGGTATCTTGACGGTCCCTAGAAGTTACATTTTCCAAGACCGCTTCATACAACACATTTTCGCCTTTAGCAGTAGCTTGTTTGTACCTTCTTTTGGCACGAGTTTCTGCAGAGGCAGTCATAAACAACTTTAATTCCGCATGAGGAAATACGACAGTACCTATGTCACGACCATCCATCACCACACCTTGATCTTTGCCCATCAATTGTTGCATTTCCACCAATTTACGACGTACTTCAGAGATCGTAGCAATTGGACTTACAAAATCAGAAACCTCCATGGTACGGATACGTGCTTCAACATTTACTTCGTTCAAATAAGCTTCCGCAAACCCTTCGTTTTCGTTGAAAATAAATCCAAGATGTATTTGATCCAATTCGGCGATTAATTTTTCAACCTTAAAAAAACCAGTACCAATAAACCCTCTTTGAATTGCATACAAAGTAACCATTCGGTACATAGCCCCAGTATCTACATAGATATACCCCAATTGGTTTGCCAACTGTTTTGCAATAGTACTTTTACCTGTTGAGGAATAACCATCAATGGCAATGGTAATGTATTTGTTTGCTTTCATGTAGGCTGTGGGGATTTCAATTCAAGGTTAAACGGATTGCAAATATCTTAAAAGAAATCAAATAATAGCTATAGAAGCCTTAAAATTTCACAATCAAACTAAAGGTATTGGGATTCGATGCTGGGTGGAACTTGGTGTGTGCATAATTGAATTGCAAACCGTTGAGTTTCAAACCAAATCCATATGAAAAACCAGCGTAGGAAGTACCGTCAACCATCACTACCTCTTTAGCACGACGAAAGTTATACCCCGCACGAAAAGAAAATTTACGTTCCGAAAAGAGTTCTGCTCCCAATACGGCATGTCTGAGTGCATTGTCTGCAAATGATATTTCTTCATCTACCACGACTCCATCGATACTCGTCACCTGGTTGGTAGGATTCGGCACTGCCAATTCCCATTGTTGTAAATTATCGAGTACAAAGAAAAATTCTAAAGGAACGTGTTCTAATTTTTTAGACCCTCCAAAACTGATTTGAAAAGGCAACGCTTCTTTAGTACCATCAAAAGTCTTTATTTGTGTTCCTATATTTCGGAGCAATAAGGTAAATTTTGTCAGTTTGTCCGCTCCTTTGTAAAACACCGAAAAATCAGATGCCAGACCAAAAGAACTAAAGTTATCAATCAGAGAATTGATGATTTTTACATTGGCACCTAGGGTAAATCCTGAATTTTTGATAGGATAGGCATAGCCTACAGTGATGGCTAGGTCATAGGCTTTAAAAACACCTGTAATCATACCATTTTCGTCTGCACGGGTCAAAGATCCGTAATCCAAATAACTGATACCCCCATGAAAAATATGCTTGTTTTTTCCGACCTCTGTCGCAAAACAGAAAGATCCCAAAGCGTTTCCTGCTAAATGAGAATTGTAATTCACTCCAAAATTACCGACCATAGCACTGTCCAATACCGCAGGGTTCCACAAAGCCATATTGACATCGTCATTGAGGGTTAGTGCTGCACCTCCAAGCGCTACCTGACGCGCTGCAGAAGGAAGATTTAAAAAGGCATAAACCGATTCTCCACCTACTTGAGCCAAAAGACTGTTTGAAATTAGGAGCGAAAAAATCAAAAAATAGTGCTTCATGTACTATGGGTGTAATCAATAGAACTATAATGAAAACGTAAAAATACTATATTATTTTACAAAGACTAAAAATCGAGGTTCTTTTTCAATTCTCAATAGCGAATCCCTATATTTGCAGTATGACACATCAAGATACTATCATCGCTTTAGCCACTGCCTCTGGAGTAGGTGCTATTGCAGTTATCCGTCTTTCAGGAGACAAGGCCATCGAAATTGCAGATGCCTATTTTAAAGCGGTTAAAAAAGGAAAAAAACTCGTCGACCAAGACACACATACCCTTCATTTAGGGCATATTGTAGACGGTCCTCGTACGGTAGATGAAGTATTGGTATCTGTCTTTAAAAATCCGAATTCCTATACGGGAGAAAACACCGTAGAAATCTCTTGCCACGGTTCTGTATACATACAACAGGAAATTTTACAGTTATTTCTTAGAAATGGCTGTCGTATGGCCGATGCAGGTGAATTTACTTTGCGTGCCTTCCTCAATGGGAAATTAGACTTGAGCCAAGCAGAAGCGGTGGCAGATTTGATTGCCTCGGATTCTGAAGCCTCGCACCAAGTGGCCATGCAACAAATGCGTGGTGGTTTTAGCAATGAAATTCAATTGTTGCGTGAGCAACTCTTAAATTTTGCCTCTCTGATTGAACTAGAATTGGATTTTGCTGAGGAAGATGTGGAGTTTGCCGATCGCCAGCAATTCAAAGACTTGGTAGCGCGTATACAATTGGTCTTAAAACGACTGATCGACTCTTTTGCCATTGGAAATGTGATCAAAAACGGAATTCCTGTAGCCATTGTAGGAGAACCCAATGTTGGGAAGTCTACCCTACTCAATGCCTTGCTCAACGAGGAACGTGCGATTGTCTCCGACATCGCCGGAACTACCCGTGATACGATTGAAGATGAAATCATCATAGATGGGGTTGCTTTTCGTTTTATAGACACTGCTGGTATCCGTGAAACCGAAGATGTGGTAGAAAGTATCGGAATCAAAAAAACCTTCGAAAAAATAAGCCAAGCACAGGTGGTAGTTTATCTATTTGACTTGAGCAATGAAAATACCAATATCTCGCACATACAAAGCGAGTTGGCGTCTATCAAAAATAAATTCCCTCTCAAGCAATTGGTGGTAATCGGAAACAAAGCCGATAAGATTGATACTACTGCCCTAGCAGAACTAAAAACAGAAATCCCTGAATTGATTGCCATTTCTGCCAAGGAGAAAACAGGTATTGACACCATGACCAATGCCTTGACGCAACTCATCGAAACGGGTGCCTTGCACAACAACGAAACCATCGTTACCAACTCCCGTCATTACGATGCCCTACAAAAAGCCCTCAATGAAATCAACAAGGTTTCCGACGGCCTGGAACTCGGTCTCTCAGGAGATTTGATGGCCATAGATATCCGTGAAGCTCTCTATTTCTTCGGACTTATTACGGGTGAAGT
>JBELHA010000009.1:0-59582 GCA_042091695.1 Flavicella sp. | reverse complement strand
GAGCCGATGAAGGGACTCGAACCCCCGACCTGCTGATTACAAATCAGCTGCTCTAGCCAGCTGAGCTACATCGGCCTTTGTTTAAAAAAACAGACCATTATTTCTAACGGTCTGCAAATGTAAAAAGTTTATTCTATTACAACAAACTTTTTCTATTTATTTTTATATTTTTTTAGTGCTGGAGCTCCCTTTCTTTCTCTTTTGACTTTTTCAACTGTCTTTTCATGGTATCAACTGCTGAAGCAGCTCCTTCCTCAAAGGTTTTGTTTTCCTTTTTAACGATCAATTCACTTCCGGGAATATTGATCTTGATTTCCGTGTGTTTGTTTTCTTTTTCGCTCGTTTTTTGAACTTTCAAAAATACTTCTACATTGATAATCTTATCGTGAAACTTTTCAAGCCCCATGACTCTTTTCTCTATAAAGTCTATCAACTTTACATCTGCATTGAAATTTACTGATTGGACGGATACTTTCATGTAATTTTATTTTTCACTCCTAGGGTGAGCTTGGTTATACACTTGTTTTAAGTAGTCTAAGCTAGTTTTAGTGTAGATTTGAGTAGACGCTAAACTGGAGTGCCCTAGTAACTCCTTTATCGAATTCAAATCGGCCCCATTGTTTAAAAGATGTGTTGCAAATGAATGCCGAATCACATGAGGACTTCTTTTAACTTTCGTAGATATCTTACTAAAATAATTATTTATTATGCCATAAACAAGTGTTCCGTACATTTTATTTCCCTTGTTTGAAACGAAAAGAAATTCAGTATCAAGAAAAAGTTCTCTCTTAAGATTCATATATAATTTTAATGAGTCTTTGACACTTTCGACCAAAGGCACATAGCGTTCTTTATTGCGCTTTCCTACTACTTTCAATAACCCTCTTGAGTTATCTACACTGGCTTCTTTCAGTTGGATCAACTCTTGTCTTCGAATGCCTGTTGTATAAAAAAGCTCTATCATCAATTTATCTCTTACACCAGAAAAATCCTCAGCATCCAAAAGTTCAAATACAGCTTGCATTTCTTTTTCAGAGAAAGGGATGTTGACTTTTTGAGTTGTCTTCAACGCTTTGTGAGCAGCGAGAGGATTCGTCTCTCTTTGCCCAATTTTTACTAAAAATTTAAAATAGGTATTCAATGCGCTTACTTTTCGGTTGACTGTTTGATTAGACAAGCCCGCAGCGACCATAAAAACAATCCAAGAACGAATTTCTGTGTAATTTAAAGCAGCAATATCAATACTTCCAAACTTTTCCTCATAAAAGCTTGCGAAAGCTGTTAAATCCCTCTTATAAGCAATAATCGTATGCGGAGAATACTTCTTCTCTTGTGAAATATAAGTTAAGAATGATTCAAACATAAAAGACATTTATAGATACAATCAAAAATACAGCTTTCTTTAGCAAGAAGTTCTAAAAAACAAAAAAACCTGTTTCAATTAAGAAACAGGTTTTAAATGCTTTGTATAAAAATTAACTCAACTCTTCGTTGGTTCTTAATTTTTGGATATACTGTGCCTTGATGTTTTGTTTACGGTTGGCTACAGACGGCTTTGTAAAGTGCTGACGCTCGCGTAATTGTCTCATCGTTTTCGTGCGGTCGAATTTTCTCTTAAAACGCTTCAACGCTCTATCGATATTTTCTCCTTCTTTGATAGGTATAATTAACATTGTGTATCACCTCCCTTCATCGTACTCTCTTTAATTTTTTATAATGATACTAGGCAAATACTATTGCGCTAGCTTTATTTCTTTAATTGGTTTGCAAAAGTACACATATTTTTGAAAACGCAAGCTTTTTTTTAGCCTTTTAAAATTTTTCTTGAAATAACTACTTTTTGAATCTCCGTAGTTCCCTCTCCAATTGTACATAACTTTGCATCTCTATAAAATTTCTCTACAGGGAAATCCTTAGTATACCCATAACCACCATGTACCTGTATTGCTTCGTTTGCTGTTTTTACAGCACATTCAGATGCATACATCTTGGCCATCGCACCTATTTTAGTCATCGGTTGATTTGCATTTTTAAGTGCTGCTGCTTTGTGCGTCAACAATTCAGAAGCTTCAATCTCGGTAGCCATATCTGCTAATTTGAAAGAAATTCCTTGAAACGATGAAATAGGCTTTCCGAATTGCACGCGCTCTTTAGAATACTTTAAAGCTGCCTCATAGGCTCCCTTAGCGATCCCTAAAGACAGAGCGGCAATTGATATCCTACCTCCATCAAGAACTTTCATTGATTGAATAAAACCTTCACCTACTTCTCCTAAAATATTTTCTTTAGGAACTTTACAGTTGTCAAATACCAATTCTGCTGTTTCTGAAGCACGCATCCCCAATTTGTCTTCTTTTTTACCTGAAGAAAAACCTGGCGTTCCTTTTTCAACCACAAAGGCTGTCATTCCATGAGAATCACCTTTCTCTCCTGTTCTTGCGATCACAACAGCTACATCCCCACTGATTCCGTGTGTTATAAAGTTTTTAGCACCATTCAACACATAAAAATCTCCATCCTCAACAGCTGTAGTAGACATACCTCCTGCATCAGAACCCGTGTTGTGTTCTGTCAATCCCCATGCACCAATCCATTGGGCACTTGCTAACTTAGGCAACCACTTTTTCTTTTGGTCGTCATTTCCAAATTCAAGTATATGCCCCGTACACAAAGAGTTGTGTGCCGCTACTGATAGACCTATCGACCCACAAACTTTTGAAATTTCTTCCAAAATAAGAATGTATTCATGATAAGATAAGCCAGATCCTCCGTAAGTTTCTGGTACCAATATACCCATAAAACCCATCTCTCCAATCTTAGAAAACAGCTCTCTTGGGAAGGTCTGTTTTTCATCCCACTCCATAATATGTGGTCTGATGTGCTGTTCTGCAAAATCTTTTACAGATGCTGCAATCATTTTCTGTGTTTCAGTAAATTCAAAATTCATTCAAAAGCAATGTTTAATAGTTAAACCATTTTGTTAAACAAAAATACAACCTATTTATTTCGTCTGCAAATATAAAGCTATTCTCTCATACTTTTTTATTGGAAACCCTTGTATTTTTGTTAATTCTTGTAAAGAATCTATCTTTCCGACTGAATCTTTGTATTTAAAAATCAAAAGTGTTGTTTTATAATCTATATATACAATTGACAAGACTTCTTTAAAGGAGGCCGTATTAATATTAAGTTTTATTATTTCCGGCAGGTTGACAATATAAAAACAGCGCTTTAGGCTTTCAACAACTTCACTAGAAAGCCCCCAAACTTCTTCAACTTGCCCCATTGTCGAAAAGCCTCTCAACAATGTTCGATACTTGACTATTCTTTTTGCCAAAACAGCACCTATACCATTTACTGTTTTAAAAACATCCTCATTGGCTGTATTTATATCTATTTTAACAGCGCAAGGGTTTGCTGTGACAACTCTTTGCTTGTTTGTGACTTTGCTTGAAAAAACAAGTGTTTTAGAAAGCACCTGTAACAACGAATCAGAAACCCCTGTAATCTTTTGAAAGTGTTGCAAATTTGTAAAAGACTTTTTTTCTTTCCGAAAGTCCAACATACGATCGATTTCTAAAACTGACATACCTATTAGATAAGCGTTTGCATCGGAAATATAATTTGCATGAATTTTGTATTCGAAAAGAAGATTTCTTTTTTGGTACTGAAGTGTATCAATCCGATGACGAATCTCAGAGAGTTCGTGAATATCATTGTTTGTATCGATTCCCCTAAATGGCCAAAACACGTATAGCACTTGAAGCAACACAATAACTGTTACGAAATAAAAAACCCCATTTCTGTTTCTTTTTGTGAACCAGAAATGGGATTTAAATAAAGTCATAACCATGTACTTGATGAGTACATAAATATAGCTAAAATAGTTGGATACTAAGCATTTGCCTTAATGGCGTCTTTGTATCTATTCAATTGTTTCTTAACTACTGGAAATAAGAAGTACAGTCCAATCATATTTGGGAATACCATTGCAAAGATCATCGCATCAGAGAAAGCCCAAATTGACTGCATGCTAGCGGCAGCTCCAATGATCACGAAAATCAAAAACAAGACCTTGTATGTTAAATCTGCCGCTTTACCTCTTCCGAACAAAAACTTCCAAGATTGCAAACCGTAATAAGACCATGAAATCATCGTTGATACTGCAAATAATACTACAGCAATCGTCAAGAAAATATTTGAATAAGGAATGTATTGGGCAAATGCTTTGGATGTAATTCCTGCACCTTCATAAGCAACACCATCGATAAGTACACCCCCAGAACCATCACCTCCATAATTAAATATAAATTCTCCATCAACGACACCTCCAAAATTAAAGATAACAATCACCAAGGCAGTCATGGTACAAATAACAACTGTATCGATAAAAGGCTCTAACAAAGCTACAAGTCCTTCTGAAGCTGAATACTTCGTCTTAACCGCTGAGTGTGCAATAGAAGCAGAACCTGCACCTGCTTCATTTGAAAAGGCAGCTCGTTTAAATCCAACTAACAAGACCCCTATAAAACTTCCTACACCTATCGCAGTAGGCTTAAATGCTTCTTTCAAAATCAATGAAAAGGCATCATCTATTAAAGAGAAGTTACTTAAAATTATATACAAACAAGCTACAATATATAGCGCAGCCATAAACGGTACTACTTTCTCAGTTACAGAAGCAATTCTTTTGATACCACCTATAATAATGATTCCAACTAAAATTGCTAGAATAACACCAATAATAGCACCTGCAGCAGTACTTTCAAGTCCCATAAGCTCTTTTAACACAATAGTTGCTTGATTGGACTGTGCGGCATTACCACCACCAAAAGATCCTCCAATACAGAAAACAGCAAAAAGAACAGCAGCGAATTTACCTAGGTTCTGAAACCCTTTTTCTTTCAATCCTTTACTGATGTAATACATCGGTCCTCCATATACTGTTCCATCCTCACCAACATCTCTATACTGCACTCCTAAGGTACACTCCACGAATTTCGTAGACATCCCTAACAAACCACAAACGATCATCCAAAATGTAGCACCAGGTCCACCTAGGGCGATTGCTAGAGCAACACCGGCTATGTTTCCGTTCCCGACAGTACCAGAAACTGCGGTTGCCAATGCCTGAAAGTGCGTTACCTCTCCTGCGTTATTTTCATCGTTGTTGTCCGTAGCAACTTCACTTTCTTGCACTGAAGATGCATGACTGTCCAAGTGATCGTACTTACCTCTTACTACACTGATCGCAGTCCAAAAATACCTGAAGTTTGGAAACTTAAAGTAAAGTGTAAAAAACAGAGCACTTCCAACCAAAACTATCAATACAAAAGGAACCCCGAAAATAGGGTAAAAAACAAGCGTGCTAAAAAAGTCAGCAACTGGAGCAAAAGCTTCGTCTATTTTTTGATCTAATCCTTTTTCTTGAGCAAGCCCAAAAAAAGGCATTAACATTAGCAATACCTGTAAAATTTTATTTTTCATAATAGAATAAATATATTTCTGTGTTTTTATTTTTAAAAGATTTGCAAGATATCTATTATTTCCTTGTAAATAAAAATAATTTCAAACTAATTAGCATGACTTTTAACATAAAAAACAATTTAAAAAAGCATTTTTAATCTTAATAGTTGTTCTGAAGTACCTAATAAAATAAGATTAGACTTTGCATTTAAAATCGTATCCGAAGAAGGGTTGATAATATAATCACCTTCTGCGGTGATAAAACCAATAACATTGCAACCTGTTTTCTTTCTGAGATCTAAATCTCTTATGGATTTTAATAGGTATTGCTCAGGCAAAGCATCAACGGCTATTTCCTCAAGATTGGCTGCCTCATCACCGGATAGAGAAATACGATTGACAAACTCAACCAAATCCGGAGTTACCAATAAAGAAGCCATATAAGCGCCTCCTATTCTGTCGGGCATGATTACATTGTTGGCCCCTGCAATTTTTAATTTTTTTTCTGTCGATTCATTTTTTGCACGGCTGACGATATTTGCAGTAGTATTCAATTGTCGAGAGGACAACACCACATATAAATTATCGGCATCAGAAGGCAATGCGGTTATTAAATTCTCTGCTTTTGCAATACCTGCCCTTACTAAAGAAACATCCTCAGTAGCATCCCCGTGAATGAACAAAAAACCATCTGTTTCGATTTCAGCTAAAAGATCTTGGTTTTTTTCAATAATCACACAGGGCTTATTGTACTTTTTCAATTTTGATGCGGCTTGTCTTCCATTTCTACCATAACCACATACAATTGTATGATTTTCTATTTTTTTAATTTTTTTGAGGTTTTTGTTTTTTTGTAACTCTTCCATAAGATTGCTATTTGATACATATTCAGATACGACAGAGACCACATACCCATATATAAAGACACTAAAAAATATAAGCGATATTGTAAAAAGCTTTGAACCATCTGTCAAGGGAACAACTTCACCAAAACCAACCGTAGTCAGTGTAATGGTTGTCATGTACAAACCGTCGACTCCTGAAAAGTCAAAAATAAAAACATAGCCTAAAACACCGTATAAGAGTGCAGATAAAAATAAAACTATTGCTTTGTATATTTTATAATTCAAATCGAGTAAAAGGGTTAGAGGTCAAAAACAGAAGTACGCTTGGTATACAACAAATCTTTGAGTTTCAGAAAAAACGCAAAAATCAAATACACCCCAAACGACACTCCTAAAGTTACGAAAGAAAGATATATAAAAAACAATCGAAGATTTTTAACACCAATTCCTAAGCGTTCGGAAAAGCGAGAAATGACATCAAAACCGTGTTTTTCAAAATAATGTCGAAGGTCATGAATCCAGTCCATCTAGTTCTATATTTAGAGATTGCAAGGTAACAAATTAATCCCTAAATCTATTCGGTTGCTCTATTTTATAGGGCCATAGATTTTTTTTTAAAAGAGATAGGGATTCGCAAATAAAATTTTCACAAGAATAGTGAAAAGTATATTTTTGTACTCCAAACAGATCTTCATGACACAACAGGACCTCATCACTCAAATAAAAGAAAAAAAATCTTTCTTATGCATCGGATTGGATGTGGATTTAAAAAAAATCCCTCCACATCTTTTAGAAACAGAAGATCCTATCTTTGAATTCAATAAACAGATTATTGATGCCACACACCACCTTGCTGTGGCGTATAAGCCCAATACTGCATTTTATGAGTGTTATGGACTTAATGGCTGGAAATCACTGGAAAGAACTATTGAATACCTCAACGAAAAGCATCCTGAAATATTCACCATTGCAGATGCCAAAAGAGGAGATATTGGCAATACCTCTACCATGTATGCCAAAGCGTTTTTCGACAATCTAAATTTTGATTCTGTAACAGTGGCACCTTATATGGGTAGTGATTCTGTAGAGCCTTTTTTAGCCTTTGAAAACAAATTCACCATCCTATTGGCTTTGACCTCTAACAAAGGGGGATTGGACTTTCAAGCACAAGCCATCTCTGAAGAAGAACAAGTCTATCAAAACGTACTCAAACAATCTTTGACATGGCAAAACAGCGAACAGCTGATGTATGTTGTAGGAGCTACCAAAGCCTCTTATTTTGAGGGGATTCGCAAAATTGTTCCAAATCACTTTTTATTAGTTCCGGGTGTAGGAGCCCAAGGTGGTAATTTGCAGGACGTTTGTAAATACGGTTTGAATGCTAATGTAGGACTTTTAATCAACTCTTCTCGTGGAATTATCTACGCAGGAAAGGATGCTAACTTTGCAAAAGAAGCCCGAGCAAAAGCAAAAGAATTACAAGAAGAAATGGCTGAGATTTTAAAGAACCATTTTTAAAATCAATACAGTCCCCTACCATAAAAAAGCCCTTCAAATGAAGGGCTTTTTTACGTTGTACACTATTCGTTAAGAGTTCAAATCTATCTCTTTTAAGTTCTCAATTTTGTTGCGCTCCAAAAAGGCATCAATCGTTTCAAAATGCTCCACGACCCTCTTGTCTTTGAACTCAAACACTTTTTGAGACAGTCCTTGTAAAAAGTCCCTGTCATGAGATACCAAAATCAGTGTACCTTCAAAAGACAAAAGCGCCTCCTTCAACACTCCTTTAGATTTCAAATCCAAATGATTGGTAGGTTCATCTAGAATCAAGACATTTACAGGTTCCAACAATAGTTTTACCATTGCCAAACGGGTTTTTTCTCCCCCAGAGAGCAAACCTACTTTTTTATCAATAGCGTCACCGCTAAACATAAAGCGTCCCAAAATATTCTTAATTTGAGTTCTAATATCTCCATGAGCTACCTCATCTACCGTTTGAAATATCGTCAAATTTGGATCTAATAAGGCCGCTTGATTCTGCGCAAAATAGCCCACTTTGGCATTGTGACCTAAGGCACAAGACCCTTCAAAATCGATCTCTCCCATGATGGCTTTGATCATCGTTGACTTCCCTTCTCCATTTCTACCTACAAAAGAAACTTTTTCTCCTCTAGATATTGACAAGTTTGCATTTTTAAATACGGTGTGGTCACCATAAGACTTTGATAAACCTTCGGCTACTACAGGATAATCTCCTGAACGAGGTGCAGGAGGAAATTTTAATGCCAATGCTGAGTTGTCCACATCATCTACTTCTATGATTTGAAGTTTTTCCAACATGCGTTCCCTGTCTTTTACCTGATTGGTCTTAGAGAATGTTCCTTTGAAACGATCTATAAATGCTTTGGTGTCTGCGATGAACTTTTGCTGCTCTTGGTAGGCTTTTATTTGGTGAGCTCTTCGGTCTTTTCTAAGCTCTAAGTAATGGGTATAGTTGGCCTTGTAATCGTAAATACGCCCCATAGTAACTTCTATAGTTCTATTAGTCACGGTATCGATAAATGCCTTGTCGTGAGAAATGACAACCACTGCTTTGGCTTTGTTTAGTAAAAAGTCTTCCAACCAAATCACCGATTCAATATCCACGTGGTTTGTCGGCTCGTCCAACAAGATTAAATCAGGTTTCTGCAATAAGATCTTTACCAACTCAATACGCATACGCCATCCCCCACTAAACTCACTTGTGGCACGATGAAAATCAGCTCTCTTAAACCCAAGACCTAGTAAGGCTTTTTCTACCTCAGCATCATAATTCACTTCCTCTAAAGCATAGAATTGCTCGCCTAAATCAGAAACCTTTTCGATAATTTTCATATAGTCCTGTGACTCATAATCTGTGCGTGTCTCCAATTCTTTATTCAAACGATCCATTTCATCACGCATCGAAAAAACATGTGCAAAAGCCTTGGCCGCTTCCTCAAAAACAGTACAATTATCATCGGTAAGCAAATGTTGTGGTAAATAAGCGATTACTGCTTCTTTAGGACAACGCACGTTGCCACGTGTCGCTTTTTGTACTCCTGCAATAATTTTCATCATCGTGGACTTTCCTGCTCCATTTTTTCCCATCAATGCAATCTTATCATTTTCATTGATTACAAAAGATACATCACTAAACAAGGTATCTCCACTAAATTCTACTGCTATTCCATCTACTGAAATCATATCGAAACTATTTTGAGTCGCGAAAATAATCAAAAAAGAATAAGATGAAAACCTAAATCCATAAGATTGAAAAACTAGACTATATTTGCAGCCTATGACTACAGCTTCAAAAACAACACTACTGTCTTCCCCATTACAGGGCTTTACAGATTTCAGATTTAGAAATGCATTGCAGCATTACTTTGGTGGGATAGACACTTACTATGCACCTTATATTAGACTGAACGGAAAACTCAAAATAAAATCTTCCTACCAAAGAGATTTAGACCCTGCTCACAACACAACGCTTGAGGTAATACCTCAGGTAATGACGAATGATGCAGATGAATTTCTATTTGTAACAAAATACATTCAGGAGTTAGGATACACGGAACTGAATTGGAATCTGGGTTGCCCCTATCCTATGGTCACCAAAAGAGGAATGGGATCTGGACTGATCAATGCCCCTGAAAAAATAGACCATATTTTGGACAGGGTACATTCAGAAACAAACGTTACAGTATCTATGAAAATGAGAATGGGTTATGAAAATGCACAAGAAATTTTACATACATTTCCTACTTTAGAAAAATACCCACTCAAAAATATCGCGATTCATGCGCGCATTGGAAAACAACTCTACAAAGGTGGTGTAGACCTAGAATCTTTCCAAAGATGTATAGACCATTCCAAACATAAATTATACTACAATGGAGATATTACGACCGTAGCAGGCTTTAAAGAAATGCAAGAACGATTCCCTACAATTGACCATTGGATGCTTGGGAGAGGACTTATTGCAGATCCTTTTCTCCCTAAAATGATCAAAGATGACACTACATTGTACCCAGAAAACAGCATGGAAATCTTCAGGGAGTTTCACGATACTCTCTATACAGATTACGAGAGTTTCCTGTCGGGGCCCACGCCTTTAAGAATGAAAATGATGGGGTTTTGGGAATATTTTGCGCTTTCTTTTTCAAACCCTCAAAAAGTATTTAAAAAAATAAAAAAAGCCAAAAGTCTTCAAAATTACCAAGCAGCTGTTGCTGAAATTTTTGCAGAGAAAACGTATTTTGGTTTTAAAAATTAAGAAGTTATGCAAAAAGAAAACAACAAGAAAACCGAAGAGAAGTCTGGGCTCCACCCAAGTAACAAGCACAGAGCCCCTTATGATTTCAAAGCTCTTACTGACACCCACAAGGAATTAAAACCCTATGTAAGACCTAATAAATACGGTGACATATCCATCGATTTTTTCGATGCAAAAGCAGTAAAAGAGCTCAATAAAGCATTGCTATTACACCACTATCAATTGGATTATTGGGATATCCCAGAGGGACATCTCTGCCCACCAATTCCCGGAAGGGCAGATTACATTCATTACCTCGCAGACTTAATCTTGGATACAGAGGAGCTAAAGACAAAAAACAATACAGCCATCCATTGTTTGGATATTGGGGTTGGGACCAACTGCATCTATCCAATTATAGGTGTGCAAACATATGGTTGGACTTTTGTCGGAGTAGATATCGCTCCTACTGCGATAGCATCCTCCCAAAAAATCATCGAAAAGAACCCTAGCTTACAAAAAGCAATCAGTCTGCGATTGCAATCAAATCCAAAAAACATTTTTAACGGTATTGTCAAAAAAGAAGACCACTTCGATATCACACTTTGCAACCCTCCTTTTCACGCGTCTGCAGAAGCAGCACAAAAAGCTGCTAGTACAAAGCTTAAAAACCTGAAGGCAACAGCTACAACTAGCTTGAATTTTGGAGGGCAACACCACGAGCTTTGGTGTAAAGGAGGAGAACTAGAATTTGTCAAAAACATGGTGCGTCAGAGTCAACACTACTCCAACAACTGTACATGGTTTACCTGTTTAATTTCTAAAAAAGAAAACATCAGACCTTTAAAAGTTTTGCTAAAAAAAATTGGTGTAACACAGGTCAAGAACATCTCGATGTCTCAAGGCAATAAAATAAGTAGAATACTCGCTTGGAAATTTTAAAAACTTACAAACCTAAAACACTATTAGGAACTCAAGGAAAAAGTATCTGTTTTTCGATCGTAACCATAAGGGCAATGTTTGCAACCGTTCTTGCAACAATACCCTCTTTTACTGTGGTACTGAGCCGTAAAAACACGGTATCCCTGTTCGTTCCAATAGAAATCTCCCTCTTCAAGTGTTACTCTAGCCATTGCGTTTGTTTTTATGCAAAATTAAAACTTATCTCACTAAGAATGAAGTTATCACCAAAAAAAAATTAAATTTGTCTAGACAATAAAATTGCTATGAACCATACTTGTAAATATATCAACTTTCGTAAAGTTGTGTTTCTAACATTCGCTATAGCAACGCTAGGGTGTACAAATAACCTAGTTATTAACGAGAACATCTGTGACACGGTAAACGTGTATGCTGCACAAGAGGAAAGAAAATTCCTAAATGACATCAAAAAAATCAACATCAGTATAGCTAGCACAACAGAAGAAGAAGAGCTAGAGCAACTATGGTGTAATAAGTCAAAAGCCATTGAAAACTATTTATCCTATCTAGACAGCATCAAAGAATGTACAGAATTTCGAATTGAAGAAGACTTAGATACTACAATCGCTGACTTAAACGACCAGTTGAACATCGCAATATCCAATTCAGGAAATAACTGTAAATAAAGGAGTTGTACTTCCATAAAATAGCACTATTTGTAATTTCATTAATTAATATGTATATTATATTTGTAATCACAAATCAAAAAGACCACGTATTATGAAAAATAAAGACTGTACATGCAATTGTGCTCCGTGTAAAAAAGGAAATTGTGACAATTGTTCCTGTGAATCCTGTACTTGCAATAATTGTAGTTGCTAAGTAAACAGACTGAAAAAACGAAAACACTTCTATTCCTATAAGATTTCTTTTTATAGAATACCACCTTGTGTGAAATTTAGTAGCTTTGCAAAAAAACACCCATGACCGAAGACGTTTACGGAACCGCGCTATTAGACTACCAACAAGGAAACTATTCTGAAGATATCACCACCTACGTAAATGTTGGCGGAGAGGAAGAAAAAGACGCACTGCCGCTCCCTTACCTCTTTAGAACTTACGACGAAATGCCTGCCATTGAAAAAAAGGCACTAGACATGTCTGAAGGAAATATATTAGACATTGGTGCTGGTGCTGGAAGCCATTCATTATACTTACAAAACAAAGGAAAAGAGGTGACCGCGCTTGATATCTCTAAAGGTGCGATAGAAGTTTGTACCGCAAGAGGAATCAACAAATGTATTCACAGTGATGTACGCGATTTAAAGAATCAAAAATACGATACCATATTAGCCTTAATGAACGGTGCAGGTATGTGTGGGAAACTAAATGCATTGACTCCTTTTTTGGAACACCTAAAAACACTTTTAAACTCACAAGGACAGATACTACTAGACTCTTCTGATATCATATATATGTATGAAGATGCAGAAGGCGACCACTGGATTCCTAGTGATTTGGACTACTATGGAGAAGTGATTTTTAGAGTAGCATATAAAAACATGGAGGAAGCGCCTTTCCCATGGATGTATATAGATTACAATACCCTACAGCGATGTGCGCAATACAATGGTTTTGATTGTAAACTCGTACAGGAAGGAACACATTATGACTACCTCGCTCAATTGACACTTCGCAAATAAGCAAGCACCTATGAAAAACATATTTTTAGCCCTAGTATTTATTGGATATTATAGCCAAATCCAAGGACAGAACGTCTCACAAGCAATGGTGTATCAAGGAAAATTGAACAGGCAATTTTCAAATAGCAAACTTTCTCCATTACCCAAAAAGGAAGTCTGGTCTTTTGCTTCTCTGCCATTTTATGCATGGGATGCTAACTATTGTGTAGAAGCCACTGTAAGTAAAACTCCAAACGCTCCCTTGTTTGAGATGCCTACGTCTACCGAGAGGAAAGTTCTCTATCAAAAATATGCGGATTTAAATTTTACGCTAAATGGTGAAAAGTTCAAATTGAGTGTGTATCAAAACCAACAGTTGAAATATAGAATGGAGACACGTAATAATCTGTTTTTACCTTTTAAAGACCTCAGCAATGGTATAGACTCATATGCAGGTGGGCGTTATATAGACCTAGACATTTTAGCTATTAAAAACGGCAAACTACTTCTTGATTTTAACCAAAGTTACAACCCGTATTGTGCCTATAATAAAAATTATTCTTGTCCAATACCCCCAATAGAAAATCACTTAGAGACTGCCATAAAAGCAGGAATCAAAAAAGGAGTTGTTCGAAAATAAAACTACTTCAACTTAACTTTATCAGCATCTCTCCAGCTCCATTTCCCCGTAACTATTGCTTTTTCTATAGTTACAATTCCTGGATTAGCTCTGATCATCGTTTTTAGTGTTGTTTCATCACAAAACAAAAATTCGAAAGGAAGCGCTAACTTCTTTTTTAGGGCATTTAGATCACTCGTAGCAGATGCAGAGACTCCATAGACCATATAACCTTTCTCTTTTGCTAGTTGTGTCACCTCTTTAATAGCTTTAAAGGAGGCCTCTTCTGCATTGTCCAAGTTATATGAAATAACCAACATACTTTTGGGTGCCTCTAGAATAGCTGTAGTCAAATCCTCTGTTTCTGATTCCAAAAAGAAATCGTGTACTGGAGGTAGTTCATCACTATCGTCTTGGTACTCCATACCTTCCAGTATATTCTTACCAATAGCATAAGCTCTAAAGTCTACAATAGGCAAATGCATCAATACATGATTGGTAACAAATACAAAGACCAAAAAACAAAAAATTGTAATTCGCTTTAAGATTACTGGAGAAAAAATTGGTTTTAAATACCTGAATTTGAACAGAGGTAAAATAGCTACAAGCAATATTACATTCTTGTAAAACGTATCCCAAGGAGATAGTTTTAGGGCGTCTCCAAAACAACCACAATCAGTCACTTTATCAAAATAGGCAGAATACCAAGTCAAGAAAAGAAAGAAAAGGTTGATTGAAAAAAGTGCCCAAACCGTCCATTTAGGTTTGTAGCCTATGAGTAAGGTAACTCCTAATAGAATTTCTACTAAAATCAATAAAATAGAAAACGGCAATGCTACCGGAATCAGGAATTCTAAATTGAGTACATCTTCCCCGAAATATTCTTGGAATTTATAGCTAGAACCTAGAGGATCCACCAGCTTTACAAAACCAGAAAACAAAAAAACGGCAGCGACAAGTATACGGGCCGCAAAGACAATAACTCTCATAATATTTATAATTTAAAGTTTTAGGCTTGTTCCAAATGCACCATCGCAAATATGGCATAATTGACCATGTCTTGGTAATTGGCATCTATTCCTTCAGAAACAAGTGTTTTCCCTTTGTTGTCCTCTATTTGTTTGACACGCAGCAGTTTTTGCAATATCAAATCTGTCAAAGAACTCACACGCATATCTCTCCAAGCCTCTCCATAGTCATGGTTTTTTGCCTCCATTAATTCTTTAGTAACTACCATGTGTTTTTTATAAAGTACTACCGCTTCTTCAGTGGATAAATCAGGCTGTGTTGCAACTCCCAATTCCAATTGTATCAAAGCCATGATGGAATAGTTGATAATACCAATAAATTCAGATACCTCTCCTTCTGCAACTTTACGTACCTCGTTTTCTTGCAATTGTCGGATGCGTTGGGCTTTAATAAATATTTGATCTGTCAATGAAGAAAGACGTAAAATACGCCATGCACTCCCATAGTCGGTCATTTTCTTTTCAAACAAAGCACTGCAGGTAGCAGCAATCGAATCGTATTGTTGGGATGTATTTTGCATAGGTAAGTTTCAAAAAAAATATGTAAATTTCGTCTTTGTTACATCGCTGTTTGCAAAGCGAATTCACGTTAAACGAAATTATAAAAAAGATTTTCATTTCAAGCATATTTACGCAGTTTTTGAAAAGCTTCTTATCAATACTGGTTGCAGGTTTACGCAAAAGAACTGCACACCATAAAATCACAACAATGCACAGTATCAATTGTAAGGGACAACTTATCGATCTATCTACCCCCAAAATAATGGGGATTTTAAACTGTACTCCAGACTCTTTTTACGATGGAGGCAAATACAAAGATGCCGATACTATCAGGCATCAGGTACAAAAAATGCTAGATGAAGGTGCTACTTTTATTGATATCGGAGCTTATTCTTCACGTCCTGGAGCGGATCATATTTCTACCGAAGAAGAACTAGAACGTCTATTACCCGTTTTGGCACTAGTGCTCAAGGAATTCCCATCTGTCTTAATTTCCGTGGATACCTTTAGAAGTGAGGTTGCACAAAAAGCAATTGCAGCAGGTGCTTGCATGATCAATGATATCTCTGGTGGAAACGCAGATTCTTTGATGTTTCAAACAGTCAGTGAGTTGCAGGTTCCCTATATTGCAATGCACATGCAAGGAACACCACAAAACATGCAAAAGAATCCTAGGTACGAAAATTGCACCTTGGAAATCCTACAAGACTTTGCTGAGAAAAGCAATCAATTGAAATTACTTGGAGTCAATGATATTATTTTTGACGTAGGTTTTGGCTTTGGAAAAACACTTGATCACAACTACGAATTACTACAGAAACTAGATCTTTTCCAACAGCTCGACTGCCCTATACTTACAGGAGTTTCTAGAAAATCTATGTTGTACAAGCCCTTAAACACATCTGCTGAACACGCGTTGAATGCTACAACTGTAGCACACACAATTGCCTTACAAAAAGGAAGTCAAATTTTAAGAGTTCACGATGTAAAAGAAGCCATGGAAGCAATCACAATCACTAACTTAATGCAATAGCTCATGTCAGACTTCAACTACCACAACAAAAAATTCAAGGCAGTTTCCAATAGTAAATATGGAGAAATTGGCAGTGACCTGATATTTACCTACCGACAAAATGAGTCTATTATTTCTTGTACCTATAGTGGTGGCAGCATTGTAAAAGGGCATTTACTTGGTAGTGTTGCAAGCAATGGCTGTTTGCACTTTTCTTACCACCAAGTGAATGTGGATGGGCAACTCAAAACGGGCAAATGCACCTCACACCCGAAACGCATGTCTAATGGAAAAATAAGACTGCACGAATTTTGGGAATGGACCTCTGGAAACAAACAAAAAGGAACTTCTATTTTAGAAGAAATATAATAGAAGTTAACTTTAATAACCGCATGACTTTTGAACTTCTTTTCACGTTTCTAAGCGCTTCCATACTCCTGACACTTCTCCCAGGTCCAGACATACTATTTGTCTCTACAGAAAGTGCAGACAAAGGAAGTAAGTATGGAATTGCTATCAGCATTGGTCTCATGTGTGGCTTGGTAATCCACACGTTAATGGCGACTACAGGTATAGCGATACTTCTCAAAAAAAAGCCTGAATTATTTCAGTTAATACAATACCTGGGTGCCTTATATATGCTCTATCTTGCCTATTTAAGTTTTCGAGAAAAACCACAAAACCAAACTGCGAATACTTCTAAAAAAACAATAAATTTTTATTTTTGGAAACAGTTACAAAAGGGTTTATTTATGAATCTATTAAACCCAAAAGTATCCCTTTTCTTCTTGGCTTTTCTTCCTCAATTCACAAGAAAATCAACGCTTCCCTTTGAAATACAGATGTTGGCATTAGGAACAATTTTTATAATGCAAGCATTTGTGATTTTTAGTACAGTAGCTATTGTATCTGCATCTATTTCTAGTTTGTTCACTGGTAGCTTTCTATACAAGTGGAGTCGTCCTTTAAAGGTCTGCATTTATACCTGTCTAGGTGTTTCGATTCTTTGGATGTAGACGTTTATAACCCTAAAATTATTTCTTCTCCTCCGCCAATAGGCGAAATGTTTTTCTATGGTAAATGGAAGCACCGTGTTTGAGTATCCCTGCACGATGTTCTTTGGTAGGATATCCTTTATTTTTTTTCCAATTGTAATAGGGAAACTCCTCATGCAAAGTATGCATCAAAAAATCTCTATGTGTTTTTGCCAATACAGAAGCAGCTGCAATAGACATGAACTTAGCATCTCCTTTGACAATAGTCGCATGGGCGATTTCTTTGTAAGGATTGAACTTATTACCATCTACAATTATAAATTCAGGACCTACAGAGAGTGAATCTATAGCACGATGCATGGCCAAAATAGAAGCTTGGAGAATATTTATTTCGTCTATTTCCTGTTCACTTACAACTCCCACAGCATAAGAAACTGCTTGCGTCTCTATGATTGGTTTTAATAACAAGCGTTGTTTTTCTGTGAGCTTTTTAGAATCGTTCAATAAAGGATGTGAAAATCCCTCGGGAAGTATAACTGCCGCTGCTACAACAGGACCACTCAAACAACCACGTCCAGCTTCATCTACACCTACTTCTAGCCCTACTTTGGAATACTTGAATTGCAATGGCATACTTCGTTTTTTTTAACAAAAATAACAGGTTACAACGAAAGAGACAAACGAAGAAGCTAAAATGAATTAAACTCAAAAAAAGAGTCTTTTACGAGGAAAAATTTCACTTTTACAAACGCTATAGAATCTGAATAAATATCCTACCTTTGTGAATGGTTTTACACCTTTCTAAGAAGGTAGTATTTGAAAAAATTATAACCGGATATTTTATTTGTAATTCGCATCTATGAGAACCTTTGCCTTAGCTATTCTTCTACTTTTCACTTGTCCTTTTCTCTGTGCTCAAAAAACTGGACAAGTTCCTCAAACTATCCGAGCAGGTGGTGTTAAAACCACAACACAAAAAAAAGCACTCAAAACTAGAAATACAGATACTAAAAAAGAACTTGTAAATGCAGAGACAGGAAAAGCCGACTACAAACTTTACAAAGTTATTTCTCACCATAAAGATACGGTACTTGTAGACACGACATTGACCCTACAGAAATACTACAAAACGAATTATTTACGAAAAGATCTGTTTGGCTTTCAGGAATTTCACAACCAAGGTCAAGTCTTAAGCCCGCTAACCTTTACAACAAGCAACCAGGGGATACTGCCAAAGATGGGAGCACTAGGAAAGCACAGTGCTTACAAAGAAATTGAAGATATCCACTATTACAAGGTACCTACACCTATCTCAGAGTTCTTTTACTATAAAGGACTCAAACAAGGGCAAACTTTTGATTCTAAACTGGCTATAAACACCTCTGAAAACTTTAATTTTTCTTTAGAATATACTGGATTGAGATCCTTGGGGACATACAGAAACGCATTGAGTAGTATCAAAAGTTTTCGAGGAACAGTTTCCTACACTAGCAAAAACAAACGTTACTCATTACGAGCACATCTCGCGAATCAAAATATATTCAACCAAGAAAATGGTGGACTGACTGTCATCGGAAAAGGTTTTTTTGAGACTAAAAACCCAGAATATGAAGACCGTGGACGTCTCGATGTTAACTTGGAAGATGCCAATACGAGTCTCATTGGAAAACGCTACTATATTGACCATAATTTTAAATTACTCAATAATAAAGACAGTCTTTCTTCCAAATTGACCAACCTACAACTTGGACATGTATTAAATTATGAAACAAAGAACTATTATTTTCGATCTTCTGCTACCGATTTCTTTGGCAATACATTTACCGCAACAACAGATGATAAAACAAGTCATAAAGCCATGAACAATGAAGTATACCTAAACTTTACGTCTCCGTATGTTTTAGGTAATTTTCGTGTAAAGGCAGGGATACACAACCTATACCAAGGCTATAAAAAAATCGTCAATCTTGGAGAAGTTACAATCCCTAATCAAATAGAACAGCAAGCAACCTCCTTTGGTGCTCAATGGAAAGCTGTCCTAAAAAACATTCATTTCAACGCAGAAGCTACATCCATGCTACAAGGAGACATAGAAGGGTCCAATCTCTTTGTGGAAGCTTCCTTTATCAAAAACAAAAAAATAACCATTAGCTCATCTGTTCAGTTAAACAGTAAAGCTCCTGCATTAAACTACAGTTTCTACCAAAGTAATTTTGCTGCCTATAATTGGGTAAATGATTTTAAAAATATTCAAACTAGAAACCTAAATATAGGTATCAAATCAAAATGGCTCAACGCGAATGCTGTTTTAAAAAGCATAGATAATTTTACCTATTTTAATGACGCTACACAAAGTAGTCCCTCACAATATGGCGGAACGATTACCGCCTTTAAAGCACAAGCACAACGCGAATTTAAACTTGGTAACTTAGCTTTAAACACAGACATCATCTATCAAAAGGTAACTGCCGGAAGTAGCGTTTTTAAGCAACCCGATTTTGTAGGGCGTTCGACTTTCTACTTTTCAAAATACTTATTCAAAAAAAGATCGATGTTCCTTCAAACAGGGGTCACTGCAAATTACTTTTCGGCCTACGAGGCAAACACCTATAATCCAGTACTAGGAGAATTCACCCTCCAAAACACAGAGATTGTCGGAGGAAAACCCATTTTAGACCTTTTTATAAATGCTGAAATTCGAAGAACACGTGTATATTTCAATTTTGAAAATCTATTGGCTTTTTCGAACAGCAATTATTATTACGCCACACCAAACAACCCATATAGAGACTTTGTTTTCCGTTTTGGTTTTGTGTGGAATTTTTTCAGATAAACTGAGTACTACCTAAAATCTCATTAAGATGCCACAGGAAATACAACTTCAAGTAAAACCAAAAGTAGCTGCTACCGAACTATTATTAAAAAAAGAAGTCGGCTACAAACTCAAGATTTCATTTGAAAAAATTCGGCACGTAGAAATTCTAAAAAGATCCATTGACGCGCGTCAAAAGTCTGTGAAAATCAATTTAAAAGTTGCGGTCTATACGGAAGAAGATTTTGAAGAAAACCTCCCACAAATCCCAGACTACCCAAATGTGAGCAATAAAGAAGAGGTTCTTGTTGTTGGCGCTGGTCCAGCAGGCTTGTTTGCAGCGCTAAAACTCATTGAGAAAGGGCTCAAACCAATCGTACTCGAAAGAGGGAAAGACGTACGCGCAAGAAGAAGAGATTTGGCGGCGATTACAAAGTTTCACACTGTAGACGAGGACTCTAATTATTGTTTTGGAGAAGGAGGTGCAGGTACCTATTCCGATGGAAAGCTATACACCCGCTCAAAGAAAAGAGGAGATGTAAATGCCGTACTAAAGTTATTAGTTGCTTTTGGAGCTACCAAAAATATTATGGTAGACGCACATCCACATATAGGTACTAACAAACTACCTAAAATAATTGCAAGTATGCGAGAGGCTATTATCAATTTTGGTGGTGAAGTACGCTTTGATACGAAAGTAACAGACTTGCAAATTAAAGACAGTCAAATTGCTGGTGTAGTATTAGGAGACGGCGCTAAAATCGCTGCTAAGAAATTAATTTTAGCCACAGGACATTCAGCACGTGATATTTTTGAATTGCTTTATGCGAAGAACATTTTGATAGAAGCAAAACCTTTTGCTTTGGGCGTGCGCGTAGAACACCCGCAATCGCTTATTGACAGTATCCAATACAAATGTGACATCCGCAGTGAATACCTACCTCCTGCACCTTACAGCATTGTCAAGCAAGTAAAAAATAGAGGTGTTTATTCCTTTTGTATGTGTCCTGGAGGGGTGATTGCACCATGTGCAACAAGTCCTGGTGAGGTAGTTACCAACGGCTGGTCTCCCTCTAAAAGAGACCAACCCACTTCCAATTCGGGAATCGCTGTAGAATTAAAAATCCAAGATTTTGGTCCCTATGCAAAAAGAGGTCCCTTGGCTGCTATGGAGTTTCAGAAACAAATAGAACAAAAAGCATGGCGTCTTGGAGGAGAAACCCAAAGAGTTCCAGCACAGAGATTGGTAGACTTTACAAAGGGCAAGTTATCTTCTGACATTCCTAAGACCTCATACCAACCGGGTACGACACCTGTTGAACTTTCAGAAGTATTTCCCGAATTCATCTATAAAACACTTCAAAAAGGATTTTCAGAATTCGGAAAATCAATGCAGGGTTACCTTACTAATGAAGCAGTAGTTCACGCACCAGAATCCAGAACATCGTCTCCTGTTCGTATACCGAGAGATGCTCAAACACTGCAACACCCACAAATAAAAGGGTTGTTCCCTTGTGGTGAAGGGGCAGGCTATGCAGGTGGGATTATTTCTGCAGCCATAGACGGTGAAAAATGTGCAGAGATGTGCCAGTAAACAATCCATAAAAAATTAAGTAAATTTGTACAACAACTTATGAATACAAAATTTTATAAATACCAAGGAACAGGAAATGACTTTGTCATGATTGACAATAGAGACTTGCATTTTCCAAAAGACGAAGTCGCTTTTATAGAACATTTATGCGACAGACGTTTTGGTATAGGAGCAGATGGACTTATATTATTAAATCCTTCTACTACCTACGATTTTACCATGGTCTATTACAACGCTGATGGAAACGAGGGAACTATGTGTGGAAATGGTGGTAGATGCCTTGTGGCATTTGCACACGATTTAGGTATCATCAAAGAAAAAACAACCTTTGATGCAGTGGACGGGTTACATCATGCAAATATAGTTGATGGAATTGTCGATTTGCAGATGGTAGATGTTACAGAGATACAAATCAAAAACGGCTATGCCTTTTTAGATACGGGCTCTCCACATCACGTTGAACTTGTTGAGAACATAGCTACTTTTGACGTGTATAAGCAAGGGAAAAGCATCAGAAATGGAGCACCGTACTTTGAGGAGGGTACCAATGTTAACTTTGCAGAAAATACGGGGGACGGATCTTTTAGAGTTAGAACCTATGAAAGAGGAGTGGAAAACGAAACCTTGGCCTGTGGAACAGGAGCTACTGCTGTCGCCATTGCCATGTATGTTCAAAAGAAAACAGACAAAAAAAAGATACAACTCCAAGTAGAAGGAGGAAATTTAGAAGTTTCATTTGAAGAAAAAGACAATTGTTTTACAGAAGTCTTTTTAAAAGGTCCAGCAAAATACGTATTTGAAGGAAATTACAAAAAATAACTATCTACTGAACTATGGAAACATTGAAAGGAAACACCTGTTATTTAAGAGCACTCGAACCTGAGGACTTAGAATTTCTTTTCGATGTGGAAAATAAAGAAACTCACTGGAAAGTTAGTGGCACCATTGCACCGTTTTCAAGATATATCCTCAAACAATACCTTGAGAGTGCACATAAAGATATATATGAAGTAAAACAACTCAGACTGGTCATTGCAGAAAATGACACAGCTATAACTTTAGGAATGATTGATCTATTTGATTTTGAACCTGTGCACAAAAGAGCGGGTATAGGCATCTTAGTCGCAAAAGCACACAGAGGAAAAGGCTATGCCTCAGAAGCATTGGAACTCTTATGTAAATATGCTTTTAAATATCTTGGACTACATCAAGTTTACGCGAATATAACTACAGATAATAAAACGAGTTTACATCTTTTTGAACAGAGAGGATTTGAATTAATAGGTATAAAAAAAGAATGGATCAAGTATAAGGAAACCTATTTGGACGAAGCCACCTACCAACGAATTGCACACAACAAAAATTAAAATGAAAAGAAACAAAGTTACCATCCTTAGTAGTATCGCTTTTGTAATTGGAATTGTTACTACAGGTAGTATAGTATACACTAAAATATTTGCTAGTAATGTCAAACAAAATTGTACAATATACATTCCCAGTGATTGTAATTTCGTACAATTAGAGAAGTTATTGTCTCCCAACTTACAAAGCATCAATGATTTCACTTGGGTAGCAAAGCTAAAAAAATACCGAAAAGTAAAAGGAGGTAAATACACTTTAAGTCAAGGGATGAATACCAATGAATTGGTAAATCTATTGAGAAGTGGAAAACAAATACCACTAAAACTCACTTTCAATAACCAACATCGATTGGAAGACCTGGCAGGTAGGATCTCCAAACAGATTGAAGCAGATTCTATTAGCTTGCTCTCTGCTTTTAAGGAAGAGCAATTCTTAAAGGACAATGGGTTTACCTTAACTACTGCATTAGGTATGTATATTCCAAATTCCTATCAATGCTACTGGAACACTTCTGCGGAGAAATTTAGGGGTAAAATGCTTAAAGAATACAATCGCTTTTGGACAGTGAAGAGGAAAGAACTAGCAAAAAAACAACAATTAACACCCCAGCAGGTTATTTCATTAGCTGCTATCGTTCAAAAAGAAACTGCTACTGTTGCTGAACGACCGATAGTTGCAGGTTTGTATTTAAATCGATATCATAGTAAATGGCCTTTGCAAGCAGATCCGACGGTTATTTTTGCACTAAAAGAAAAATATGGACAAGATTTCACTGTAAAAAGAGTGCTGAATAAAGACCTCAGCACCAACTCAGTATACAATACTTACAAACATCTTGGAATTCCTCCGGGTCCTATTGCTATGCCCGATATATCATCTATAAATGCAGTATTAAACCCTTCCAAACATTCCTACTATTACATGTGTGCTAGCATACACAAAATAGGTACACATGCGTTTGCAAAAACATTAAAACAACATAACAAAAACGCAAAAAAGTATCAGATTTGGCTTTCAAAACAGGGTGTAAACAGGTAGTTTATCGACACAAATCTGCTTTTCAACGTACTTTTCAATTTCAAGATTTAGTTTTGAGGTAATTTCACTCTTGTAAGAATATCAAAAATATTTGGAGATGCTGTCTTTTTTTAAAGAAAAACACACTATCAAAAAACAAATAATTCGCATTCTATTTGAATTATAGTCAAAAAAATGAGTTTTATTTTGATATTTGAACATTGTAAAAATACAACTAGTTGATTTTCAGCTATTTCCATTTGTATTAAATAATGTAAATTTGCAAAAGTTTTTTTGAAAAGAAATAAAACGATAAACTAGAAATTATGGAATCTTTAAGAAAAGAGTTTTTAATAAATAGTGTTTGTGTATTCTTTCTGTGTTCAGTCACAGCAAATGAATTATTCTCTGAAAGTATAGAGAGTAGCATATCTACAGTACCAACAAAAGAAGAGTTCAATGCCGCCTACAAAGGTCCTTACAGTAAAAATAATTTTTACGAGTTCAAAGAGGCATTGGCGCACAAAGAATCAAGAGGGAAATACGACATCGTCAATAAGTTCGGATATATGGGTAAATACCAATTTGGTAAAACAACCCTCAATCATCTAAAGATTGACAATGCAAAGAAATTTCTTGAAACACCTGCATTACAAGAAGAAGCATTTATTGCACTCTGCCAGGTAAACAAATGGATACTTCGTAAGGAAATATCAAAAGCAATAGGAAAAACATTTAACGGAATTTATATCACAGAATCTGGAATATTAGCTGCAGCACATTTAGCTGGCGCAGGTAACGTGATGAAATATCTTAAAACAAAAGGAAAACATCAGTTCTCAGATGCGTTTGGTACAAGTATGGAGTACTACATGAAAAAATTTGGAGGCTATGATACTTCAGCCGTGATAGAATGCAAAACACCTACAATAAAAACCTATAAAGACATAGCATAGGTTCTGAATTTACTTCTTTATGATTTATGATTTATGATTTATGAATGATAAATATAGCAGGACGTTTGTGTAAATCAGGCTTTACATTTTTCCATTCTTGAATTGTATAGGTTTTGATATACTCTGACGAAAGAGAAATATCCGCAGCGACACATAAGCGTGTAGAAGGCGTCAAAATCTGTTTTAAGTCAGTCAACATTTTATCGTTTCTGTAAGGTGTTTCAATAAATATTTGAGACTGATTTCTTTCTTTCGAAATTTTCTCTAATGTTTTGAGTTCTTTTTTACGATCTGCACGATCTATAGGTAAATATCCATTAAAAGCAAAGTTTTGACCATTCATTCCGGAAGACATCATGGCCATCAGTATAGAAGAAGGCCCGACCAAAGGGACAACTTGCACCCCTTTTTGATGTGCTAATTTAACCACCTCAGCACCAGGGTCAGCGATAGCAGGAACTCCTGCCTCTGAGAGTAGACCAACAGAAAATCCTTGCTGACAAATATCCAAGTAACGCTCAACTTCAAAAGAGTTGGCATACTTGTCCAATAACATTATTTTTAAATTAGGTTGAGATTTACTCGGTGAAATTTTCTTGATAAACCTACGCGCTGACTTTTCATTTTCAACAATAAAATAATCAATCGTTTCCACTACTTTTTTTACAGACAAGGGCATGACTTCAAGAGGTTCATTTTCTCCAAGTGTCGTCGGTATCAAATACAGTTTTCCTAAATTCATATAAAAAATTTTAAGTGGTGATTTTTACTGCGATTCGATCACAGGCCGCATCAATAAGCTGGTATATAGTTTCGAACCCCTCTTTTCCACCATAATATGGATCAGGAACTTCGCGATCTTCACCAGGAAAAGACTCGTTTAATAGTAATTGTACTTTATTTTTTGAGGCAACTGAAGAGGCCAATCGTAGAATATTATTGTAGTTAGAGCGATCCATTGCATAAATGATATCAAAATTCTCAAAATCATCCTTAGAAAAAGCACGAGCTCTTTGTTCTGAAATATCAATACCATAGGTTTTTGCTATCTGTATAGAACGTTTATCGGGTGAATTTCCCACATGATAGGCTGCAGTACCAGCAGAATCAACTAGGATAGATTTAGAAGCTACTTTGGATTTTAAAACACCTTCTGCCAATGGTGACCTACAAATATTCCCTAGACAGACCATCAAAATCCTTTGCATCTTAAAAAGTTAGTTTGTTGGTTAAGTCTTCAACGTATTTTTTAAACTGTTTGTCAGTTTCTGTGAGATTATCAACAGTTTTACAAGCGTGTAAAACTGTGGCGTGATCACGTTTTCCGATTTGAGAACCTATACTTGCCAAAGAAGATTTAGTCATACGCTTTGCAAAATACATAGCCAATTGTCGGGCCTGCACAATATGACGTTTTCTTGTTTTTGATTGCAAGGTAGCTACATCCATATCAAAATACTTTGAGACTACCTTTTGTATGTATTCTATAGAGACTTCTCTTTTGGTATTTTTAACAAACTTATCTACTATTTGTCGTACCAAAGACATGGTAAACTCCTTTTTGTTAAAAGAAGCCTGCGCTATCATTGATATCAAGACACCTTCAAGTTCACGAACGTTGGATTTGATATTCTTTGCGATATACTCAACTATATCATCTGGCATTTCTACACCATCTCTAAATAATTTCTTTTCAAGAATTGAAATTCTAGTTTCAAAGCTAGGTGTTTGCAATTCGGCAGACAACCCCCATTTGAAACGAGACAACAAACGCTGCTCTATGTCTTGCATATCGACTGGCGCTTTGTCAGAAGTTAAAATCACTTGTTTTCCGTTTTGGTGTAAGTGATTGAATATGTGAAAGAAAACATCTTGTGTTCCTTTTTTTCCAGACAAAAACTGCACATCATCAATAATTAAAACATCTACCATTTGATAGAAGTGTATAAAATCATTTCTTGTATTTCCTTTAATAGAATCTGTGTATTGTTGTGTAAATTTCTCAGAAGAGATATACAATACTGTTTTATCTACATAAGAATCTTTTATCTGTACACCGATCGCATGTGCCAAGTGAGTTTTCCCCAATCCAACACCCCCATATATCAATAAAGGATTGAAGGAAGTGCCTCCAGGCTTATTTGCAACAGCCATTCCTGCAGAACGTGCCAAACGATTGGAATCACCTTCTACAAAACTTTCAAAGTTGTAATTTGGATTCAACTGAGACTCTATCTTCACTTTTTGCAATCCAGGGATAACAAAAGGATTTTTTAATTCTCTTTTTTTCAATCCAACAGGTGCAGGAACATCTTGCGCTTTGAGTTGTGGTCTGTTAGAACTTGGTATTTTTATAATTTGAGGACTATTGCTACTGTAAGCATTTTCCATTTTCACTTCGTACACCAACTTTGCATCTTTCCCTAACTCTCTTACAAGTGCAACACGCAATAATTTGATATAGTGCTCTTCCAGCCATTCGTAAAAAAACTTACTAGGAACTTGCACAGTGAGTACTTCTCCAGCAACACGAATAGGGATGATTGGCTCAAACCAAGTTTTGAAAGCTTGACTCTTTATATTATCCTTAATAAAGTCCAAGCATTCTTCCCAAATAGATATCGCGTTTTTAGTCATTTTTGATTGTATAGATAATTGGAATAAAAGTGGGGAAATTCTTCCTTTCCGTTGGTTGATTTGTATGTTACAAAAGTGTGAATAAATTTTAGCATAAAAAAATCAAAATGCTATTGCATCTTATTTATTTTTTACGTAGAATATCATCAATAAAAATTCACAATGATAGATAATAAAATACCACTCAGAATTCGCTATGGTGAAACAGATCAAATGGGATATGCTCACCATGGAAACTATGCTCAATATTTTGAAATGGGCCGAATGGAACTCTTAAGAGACATCGGAATTTCTTACAAAAAAATGGAAGAAGAAGGGATAATACTCCCTGTATACTCGATGAACACTAGGTATATCAAACCTGCTAGATTTGATAATGTACTGACTCTAAGAACTATTCTTCGAAAAACACCTACTGCTAGGATAAGTTTCGATTACGAAATATACAACAGTGACAACGAATTAATTACCACTGCTGAAACGGTTTTAATTTTTGTAGATACAAGTAAAAACAGGCCTATTAAAATCCCTGAAAATCTGTTGACAAAAATTGAAAACGCTTTTTCATAAGCATTGTTAAAAAGTACAAAAAAATATTCAAAGTCAACTTGATTTTAACACTAAAAAATGAAGATTTTTAAAAAGGTTTTTTACCTCTGTGAAATGCCCTTTATTCACGTTCAAAATCAAGTTGCATTTGTCAGATAAAATTTGTGATTGCACTGACAGTTTTTTTTGCTTGATTATGCGCATAATTTTATTCATATGTGCATAATCAAAAACCAATTCTAAGGTATACTCAACTGCTTTTTCAACAACATGTGCTTCTTGTAAAGTCAATTGTGCAGATTCTTTGTACGCACGAATCAATCCTCCGACTCCTAACTTCACTCCTCCAAAATAACGTACCACTACAACGAGGACATTTGTCAGATCGGCAGCTAATATTTGACCATAAATAGGTTGTCCTGCTGAATTACTTGGTTCTCCATCGTCGTTAGTTCTGTACTGAAAAGGCCCTAAACCGATGCGCCATGCATAACAATAATGCCTTGCAGAATGGTGTTCTTTTTTCACTTTAGCAATACATTCCTTTATCTCTGACTCATTAGAAACAGGAAAAGCATAGCCCAAAAACTTACTTCCTTTCTCCTTAAAAACAGTCATTTCTGTCCTTTTGGACAATGTTTTATACAACTCTAAACTATTCATTATCTATTTTTAATAGATTGTGATAGACCCTTAACCTTGTATTCTCTATAAAAGTATCTTCTGATGCTGCTACCGCATTGAATGTAGGCGCCTTGACGCCTTCTGAAAAAGAAACAGCGCCTGTAAAAACCCTAGCTTCATCCCATAAATCTGCATCGATGAAAGTCTGTAAGGTCTTCGCACCTCCTTCTATAAGTACCGATTGTACTTTTCTTTCTTGCAACAACTCACACAATGAAGTAGCCAAACAAAATTTAAAATCTATAAATTCATAGGAGACATTTTCTCTATTTGATACTTTTCCTTTAAATGAAATATCCGCACATAGAATTGTGGGAATACTGCCATCTAACAAGGGAGCTGTTGTAGGTATTTTTAAATCGCGGTCTATAACGATGCGAACTGGAGACTGTCCTCCCCATTTACGAACATCTAATACTGGAGTATCTGCAATAGCAGTATTCGTACCCACTAAAATTGCATGTTCTTGGCTACGCCATTTATGAACTATTGGCTGTACACTAGAATTGGTAATCCACACAGGCCTGTGCTTATCTTTGGACAAAGGTGCAATAAACCCGTCTTGTGTTGCTGCCCATTTCAATACTATATAAGGACGTTTTTGATTTTGTACTGAAAAAAATCGTTTATGATGCTGCAAACAAGCTTCTTCCAACAAACCTGTCACAACAGTACAGCCTGCGTCTTGCAGACGTTTGACTCCTCTTCCCGACACTTCAGAATAAGTATCTATCACTCCTATGTAGACTTTAGGTATCTTGTGCTTTATGATAAGATCTGCACAAGGAGGTGTTTTTCCAAAGTGAGAACAAGGCTCCATTGTCACATACATCGTAGCTTCTTTGAGAATATCAGGATTTTTCACTGAACGAATGGCTACTACTTCGGCATGACTTCCTCCATAGGGTTGCGTATAGCCCTCACCTATTATTGTATCATTCCAAACAATAACACATCCCACTGACGGATTGGGCCGCGTCGTTCCAATGCCTTTTTCTGCCAAATACAAGCAACGCTTCATGTATGTTTCATGTATATCCATTTCACAAAAGTAAGCTGAAAGAAACTAAGACACAAAACTTAAAAACAGAAAAATAAATACCTGTGACTTGTCAATTGTAAATAGCATACTGTATTTTTGTCCTTATGAAAATTACAGATCTCAAAAAAAGATTCCACGACAAGCTCTTTGGCTTATACCCAAATACAGAAATTGACTCTTTTCTCAATATTCTTTGTGAATACAAACTTAAACTTACGAGGATAGAAAGAGCATTGGACCCCGGAAAAAATCTTGACTCCAAGGCAATCCATTTTTTTGAAACTGCTATCCAACAACTTTTAAAAGGAGTACCTGTACAATACATTACAGGTAAAAACCACTTTTACGGATTGGAATTTTCGGTCAATAAAAACGTACTGATACCCAGACCTGAAACAGAAGAACTAGTGGAACTCATATTGAACAATACAGATACTAATAGCAAAATAAATATTTTAGACATTGGTACGGGAAGTGGATGTATCGCTGTAACTTTAGCAAAGCAGCTTTCAAATGCAAAAGTATGGGCCTTGGATGTTTCAGAAGAAGCGCTTTTAACGGCAAAAGAAAACGCTGTTAACAACAAAGTAACAATATCATTCCTACACCAAGACATCCTTGATACTAAAGCACTACCAACTACTTTTGACATTATTGTAAGCAATCCTCCATATGTTCGAGAACTTGAAAAGCAGGAAATGCGTAGCAATGTACTTGAACACGAACCCCATACAGCATTGTTTGTTTCTGATGCTGCACCTTTGGTGTTTTATGAGAAAATTGCTCAGTTGGCCAAAAGTAACCTAAACAAAAACGGTTTTTTGTATTTTGAAATCAACCAATACCTCGGAAAAGAAACTTTAAACATGTTAGAGGAAACGGGCTTTACAGAAAACACGTTGCATAAAGATATGTTTGGAAACGATCGCATCACAAAATCGAAATGCTAAAATTCCGTACTATGTTTTTACTATCTTTGCCGCATGAGAATTGACATAATAACCGTTTCCCCAGAATTGATTCAAAGTCCTTTTGAACATTCCATCGTAAAAAGAGCCATAGACAAAGGATTGGCTGAAGTACACTTTCACAACCTGCGAGACTACGCTTCTAACAAATACAAAAAAATAGACGATTATCAATTTGGCGGTGGTGCCGGTATGGTACTCATGATAGAACCTATAGACAAGTGTATTTCTAAGTTAAAGGCTGAAAGAGATTACGACGAAGTTATTTATATGACTCCAGATGCTCCTATCTTGAACCAAGCAACTTCCAACATGCTTTCTCTGAAAGAAAATTTTATCATTTTGTGTGGTCACTATAAAGGAGTAGACCAACGCGTTCGAGACCTATTCATCACAAAAGAAATCTCTATTGGAGATTATGTATTGAGTGGCGGAGAATTAGGGGCTGCCGTTTTATGTGACAGCATCATACGATTGATTCCAGGTGTTTTAGGAGATGAAACTTCTGCATTGACTGACTCTTTTCAAGACAACTTATTGTCTCCACCTGTCTACACAAGACCTTCTGAATACAAGGGAGCTGAAGTTCCTCCGATACTATTATCTGGGAATTTTCCAAAAATAGATGCTTGGAGAACAGAACAAGCCTATCATAGAACGCAACAAATAAAACCTGAGCTTTTAGATGAATAACGTTTACAGTTTTCTACAAAACCACCCCGCACTAAGTATCGTACTAGGTTTTCAACTCTTTCGCTTCCTGCTTCTCCCCTATATGGGTTTGATGCCACAAGACGCTTACTATCATTTCTATGGAGAAAACCTAGCCTTGTCTTATTTTGACCACCCAGGTATGATCGGTTATATACTACGACTATTTACCTTCATTTTTGGCAAAACTGTATTTGCAGTAAAACTAGCCGATTTTACGGTCACTTCGCTTACACTGTTGAGTTTCTTTAAACTAAGCGCCTACTTTCTACCGGAGGCACTTAGAAAAAAAGCCTTGGTTTTACTTACTACAACGGTATGTTTTTCTATACTAAGTCTAAATTCAACTCCCGATGTACCCTTGTTGTTGTTTTGGACACTCTCCCTTATTTCGTTGAGCAAAGCTATTTTTGAAAACGACAAAATACAGTGGATTTTAGCAGGGATTGCTATGGGGCTTGCCTTTGATAGTAAATACACAGCACTCCTTTTACCAATTGGTTTGTTGCTATTTATTTTATTTTCCAATACTTATAGAAAACTTTTAATTTCTCCTTGGTTATGGAGTTCCTTACTTATCGCAGCTCTCGTGACAAGCCCTGTTTGGATATGGAATTACGAGAATGATTTTGCTTCCTTTTTATTTCAATCCTCAAACAGAACAGGTTCGATCTCTAAATTTCAGTTCCAACCTAGTTACTTGTTTGGTGCCATCGGACACCAAATTGTATTGGTATTGCCGGTATTACTTTTTGTTTTTGTAAAAATCACTTACAAATACCTAAAAAATATACTTGTAAAATTTGCCATACCTGATGATAAAAAATTATTCTTACTCGCTTTTTTTATTCCTACCTTTTTTGGTTTTGCACTACTCACACCTATCTATTGGGTCAAGTTAAATTGGATGATGCCTTCCTATATAACAGGTGTCTTGATTGCAAGCAACTATATTTCAAAAAAAGGAATGAAGATACACGTTATTACCTCAGTCGTATTACACCTAATTGCCAGTCTACAAATAGTAAGCTTTGTAGCCCCTATCAAAAGTGACGATACATGGGTAGGATGGAAAGAATTGGTGACTTCTGTTGAAACACTACAAAAAGAGGAAAGTAACACATTTGTATTTGCAGATGATGGCTATAAAACAACTGCTTGTATGAATTTTTTCACAGATCAAAAGATATACGCACAAAACATTATTGGCAAACACGCTCTGCAGTTTGACTATATAGGAGATGACCTCGACAAACTAACAGGTAAAAATGCCTTGTTCTTAGACTCTGACAAACGTTTTAAAAATCCTTTGAAGAAAGGAAACTATCCGGAGGAATTAGACTCGTATTTCTCGAGGGTCACAGAACTCAATCCTATCATCATCAAAATAAATGGTAAAGACTGCAGAAAATTTTGGGTGTATCGTTGTGAAAACTACCGAATTGGTTCAAAAATCAAATAGCAAATAAAAAGCAAAAACCAGTCTTAATTAACGAAAAAAAATTGTAAGTTTGCAATCTCAAAATCAACCTCTGACGAAAATCGTGCACGTTGCTTTGTCGAAACCCCATTAAATAATAAAAAAATGGCAAATTTAGTAGATTTCGTACAAAACGAATTCGTAGCAAAAAATGAATTCCCAGAATTTCAATCAGGAGACACAATCACTGTGTACTACGAGATTAAGGAGGGAGCAAAAACACGTACTCAGTTTTTTAGAGGTGTTGTAATTCAAAAGAGAGGTTCTGGAACTTCAGAAACTTTTACTATTAGAAAAATGTCTGGAACTGTTGGTGTAGAGCGTATCTTCCCAATCAACTTACCGGCAATTCAGAAAATCGAAGTAAACAAGCAAGGAAAAGTGAGAAGAGCACGTATCTTTTACTTTAGAGAGCTTACAGGTAAGAAAGCGAGAATCAAAGAGATTCGTCGTAAATAATACCTTCGTTTTTTCAAAACATATAAAAACTCGTTTGACACTGTCAAACGAGTTTTTTTGTGCTTAAAATTAACAAGCACTAATAGACAAAACCATCCATTGCATATACAAAGATATATTTGACGATAGTATTTCCTCTGTGAACTGGGAATTTAGCTAGTAAGTTGATCGTATCCGATTGTTCAGCATACAGATCTAAAGGATCTTTAAAATTCCTACTATCTGTAACAAACAACACATCTTTAGATATAATTCCCTGCTGCTGATTGATCCAATGGTATTTGTGTATATTTTTCAAACTCCCCACTCCAAAAACCTTCATAGAATGTTTACTAGCCATATAATAGTGTATATGACTTCCAGGAAACCATTTATCAACAACAATTGAACGTTCTTTTAGTAGCGGGTTTTCATCCAAAAATGCATCAAATTTTTGAGAAGCCTCTTTCCATCCATACATATCTAAAGTCATGTCTTTTTTACCGAGGTCATAAATAGTAACCGATTGTGAATTAGCCATATTTATCAACCAACCAGTATTGACTACACATAAAGAGAGGACCATCAACACAGCAAGACCAAAAACAACCCGATATAAGAATTTTAAGTACTTAGTAAGCTCAGATACATACATTGCAACTACTGGAATAAATGTCAAATAAGAAACACCTGACCAATGAGCTAAAGTTGATTTGTGCAGCGATAAATACAAAACAGTAAGTAGTAAAGGAATAGAAAAACACATAAAAAAAACAAGTATGTTTCTATCGACATAAAAACGCCCTTTCTTGTATGCTAGAAACATAAGCACAATACAAAATATAAAAAAAGGATTGTTGTACAACAGCTGTCCTAAAATTTCTCTACCAAAATAGAGAAGTTTGAAATCGAGGCTCCAAATTGAAACCCTATTGTTGTGAAAGCTAAAACTGATAAAATCATTTTGGTAATTCCACAAAAACAATATCCCTACAGTTAGCAACGGAAATAAAAGTCCAATATATAAACGAATGTTACGAAACCATTCTCTATTACAAAAGAGTAAAAACAAAAACACCCCAAGTAACAAATAGACAGCTTGGTATTTTGAATAGATCCCTAAAGCTAGCGACAGAAATCCTGCCATAAGATATAGCCCTGAAACGCTAGTAACAGCTTGCGGCAAACTTCTTAAAAAACAATATATACTCAGCATCCAAAATAACAACAAGGGACTGTCTGGTAAAATCATCAATCCTGAAATAACCAATCCATATATACTCGTATGATACAAAAGAACTGCAATAAAACCTGTTCGACTGTCTTTGAGAAAACGAGCTATTTCATAGACTAACAGCATGGTCAATGCAGAAGGTATAATTGCCGCCAAACGAACAAACAACTCAGTATTTACAGCTAAATCACATGTAAAAAACTGAATAAAAAAGCCAACCATTGGAGGATGATCAAAATGACTTATATCAGGATACAAAGCATACAACCAATAATACACTTCATCATTTCCAAATTCTAAAAAAGAGGCTATAAAGCCTCTAAACAAAATAGAAAAAAAAACCAATAAGTAGGTCAACAAACGGTAATTTGAAAAAGAAAATTTCATAGTATTTAGATTATGAATGTAATACAGACATTTTGACTTTTTTCTTTTTTTTCTTTTTAGGAAAAAGTTTTGAAACCATATAAACACTCAATTTGGCGATCCCAAAACCAATCAGACTTCCGACAAGCACATCTAACAAAAAATGTTGAGATAAATATACTCTTGAGAAGGCAGCCAATGCTGCGATACAAAGCATTACATATTTGATTGGCTTCTTTTTAAAATAAAAATACAGCAAACCAAAAATCGCGAAAGCAGTCATTGAATGACCTGATGGAAAACTATTCCAATGACACATTTTAACCCCATCGATCAAATACAATGCATCGGCACCAAAATATTCAATAGGTCTTGGAACTCCTTTGAAAATTACTTTCTTCATCAATGCTGTGATCAACAAACAAAAAACACCTGCATTCAAAAAGCGTAGGGCGTGTCTTTTTTTGACTAATAGAAATAATAATGTAAAAACGAGAAATAATAATCCATCACCTAAATATGTAACATACTTAAAGAAAACATCAAAAAAGGGACTGTGAAACATATTCAATCTCAAATGCACGTTTTTATCTAAAGAAAGAAGCCCTAGAAGTAAGACTAAAACAAAAACAATTATATAGGATACTTTAACGCTACTTTTAAACTTAACCATATGGATCTATTTTAAAACAGGTCAAAAATATAAGTGTCGGTTTTAAAAAATATCAACTGAATGTAAAAAAAACGTCAAAAAAAAAATCAAAAACCTAACGACAACAAAACAAATAACGATTCGTTAAAAGCAAGGGGGTAATATTGACATATATTCAATAACTACTAAGGATTTCTATTGTTTTTTAATCAGATACTTTAATGAATATTACTACATTTGTGCAGCTTAAAAACCAGCTACTTACGTTTTATGGTTTTTGGCAAAGAAATCACTATTAAAAGTTGGAAGTGACCAGCACCTAATACTTTCTAATTATATGACAAATAAGACATCTCAAATCGTATACACTATTACGGACGAAGCACCAGCTTTGGCAACTTACTCCTTCCTTCCTATTGTCGAATCATTTACCAAACAGGCAAATATCGATATTCAAAAGAAAGATATTTCATTAGCATCTAGAATACTAGCTAACTTTCCTGAATACCTTTCAGAAGATCAAAAAGTTGAAGATGCTTTATCTGAATTAGGAAAACTGGCAAAGACCCCTGAAGCGAATATCATCAAACTCCCAAATATCAGCGCATCAGTACCACAATTGAAGGCAGCAATTGCAGAACTTCAATCCAATGGGTATGCGATTCCTGATTTTCCAGAGTCTCCTACTAATGACCAAGAAAACACAATTAAAGCAACCTACGCAAAAGTGTTAGGTTCAGCTGTAAACCCAGTTTTAAGAGAAGGAAACTCAGATAGAAGAGTTGCTGGACCTGTTAAACAATACGCAAAAAACAACCCTCACTCTATGGGAGCTTGGGCTGCAGATTCTAAATCCCACGTAGCGAGTATGCCAGATGGAGATTTTTACGCTACTGAAAAATCTACAACGATTGCGAATGCAGGAACGCTAAAAATTGAATTGGTTGCAGACAATGGAACTACCTCAACATTAAAAGAAGCAACTCCTGTATTAGCAGGAGAAATTTTTGACACTGCTGTAATGGATCTTCAGAAATTGAAGCATTATGTAGCAACTGAAATTGAAGACGCAAAAGCTAAAAACGTATTGTTTTCAGTACACATGAAAGCAACCATGATGAAAGTGTCAGATCCAATTATTTTTGGTGCTGTTGTAGAGGTTTTCTACAAAGATGTTTTTGAAAAGTACAGCGATACATTCAAAGAAATCGGTGTTTCTTCTAAGAACGGATTGGGAGATGTTTACAATAAAATCAAAACACTTGCCACTGATCAGCAAGAAGAAATCAAGACAGCTATTGAAAAAGTATACGAAAACAGTCCTGCATTGGCTATGGTTAACTCTGACAAGGGGATCACAAACCTTCACGTTCCTAGTGATGTGATTATCGACGCTTCTATGCCCGCTATGATTCGTACTTCTGGACAGATGTGGAATGCCGAAGGAAACGCTCAAGATACCAAGGCTTTGATCCCAGACAGATCATATGCTGGTATCTACCAAGAAACAATAGACTTCTGTAAACAGCACGGTGCTTTTGATCCAACCACAATGGGTACAGTACCCAACGTAGGACTGATGGCTCAAAAAGCTCAGGAATACGGATCACATGACAAAACATTCCAAATCACACAAAATGGAATTGTAAAAGTATCTGATGAAAACGGGAACGTGGTATTAGAACAAAAAGTAAATACTGGAGATATCTTTAGAGCATGTCAAGTAAAAGATGCTCCGATACAAGACTGGGTAAAGCTAGCCGTTACAAGAGCAACTGCAACTAAAACTCCAGCAATCTTTTGGTTGGATGAAAACAGAGCGCATGATGCTGAATTAATTAAAAAAGTAAAAACATACTTACCTAATCACAATACAGAAGGACTTGACATATCAATACTTTCTCCTATTGAAGCCACTAAAGTGACACTAGAAAGATGTCATAAAGGCTTGGACACAATTTCAGTAACTGGAAATGTATTACGTGATTACTTGACAGACTTATTCCCTATTTTAGAATTGGGAACCTCTGCAAAGATGTTGTCTATCGTCCCTTTAATGAACGGAGGTGGATTATTTGAAACTGGCGCAGGAGGTTCTGCTCCAAAACACGTACAACAATTTCAAGAAGAAGGACATTTAAGATGGGACTCATTGGGAGAATTTTTAGCCCTGTCTGTTTCTCTTGAAGATTTGGCTGTAAAAACCAATAACAAAAAAGCTGAAATTCTTTCTAAAACATTGAACGAAGCCAATACTACCTTTTTGACAAATGACAACTCTCCTTCTAGAAAAGTTGGAGAACTTGACAACAGAGGAAGTCATTTTTACCTTGCAATGTATTGGGCGGAGGCTTTGGCTTCTCAAAACGAAGACATAGAATTAAAAAGTACTTTTTCTCCTTTGGCAAAAACATTGACAACAAACAAAGATGCTATACTATCGCAACTCAACAACGCGCAAGGAAATGCGGTTGAGTTAGGAGGCTACTACTACCCTAATCCAGAAAAGGTAGCTGTCGCAATGCAAGCAAGCAGCTTGCTAAATGAAGCTTTGTCTGCTATTGTATCCTAAATAGGAATTAAATAACATCAAAAAAGTCCAAACTATTGTTTGGACTTTTTTTGTTTCAACATGTGCTAAACACTATCTCTTGTATTATTTTTGAGAAGAAGAACGAACTACTAGTTCAGGGTTCAATATTATTTTATTCAACACTGGCGGGGTATTCGCATCTTCTATTCTTCTTAAAAAGGCTTCTGCTGTCAACCTTCCTATCTCCTCACTATGCTGGTTTATAGAAGTAATAGAAGGTGTTACCAAAGAAGTAAAGGGTTCATTACTAAAGCCTACAATAGCAATTTCTTCTGGAACTTTGATATTTCGTTCCTGCAAAACCTGTAAAGCTCCTAATGCGGCATAATCACTAGCAGCATAAACTGCGTCAGGAACCTCGTCCTGATCTAAAAACTGTTCCATAATAGTTCGCCCATCTTCAATTCTTAAATTACTCTCTACCAATAAAATATCATCAGATGGTAATTCATGAACTTCAAGTGCATCTTTGTATCCTTGAATCCTGTTTTTATAAATTCTTGTGTGACTGTATCCAGCGATATGCGCTATTCTTTTGCATTTTTGCGCCACTAAGTGATCGACAATCATATGACTACTTTTATAATCATCAATCCCTATATAGTCCACACCTATTTCATTTTCACCACGATCAAAAAGCACCAAGGGAACCCCTTTTCTTTTTATTTTTTTATAGTGAGTAAAATCTTTCGTTTCATTCGCTAAAGAAGCTAGAATACCATCGACTTGAGTATACAATAGCGCATCAATATTCTTGCACTCCTTATCATAGGATTCATAAGACTGAGAAACTATAATATTGTAGCCTTTTTTATTTAAAACACTCTCAATACTTTGTAATACAGCAGAAAAGAAAGTACTATTCGCTCTTGGAATGATCACTCCCACTAAGTTACTTTTACCTTTGCGTAAAGCACTTGCCAAATGGTTGGGTTCGTAGTTTAGGTTCCGCGCAACTTGTTGCACTGAAACCTTAGTTTTCTCGCTAATTCTTGGATGGTCATTCAACGCTTTTGAAACCGCCGAAGGCGTCAAACCCAAAACATTAGCAATATCTTTTATGGTTGTTTTTTTTTTGTTTCTCAAGAATTTATATATATTTGTTCAATCGTTTGAACAAATGTAATTAAAATTTACATAACATCAAAGGAATCTTTGTTGCGTAAACACTGTAAAACCTGCCAAATCACAGAGTTAGCATTGTTTCAAGACATAAAAAAACATGTGAGAACTGTTTTTTTTTAGAATCCTTACTCAATCGATTTAGTAAAAATTTAAAATTAAAAAAAACAAAATGAAATACATTGTTTGCGAAAAACCAGGAGAATTTCTTGTCAAAGAAAAAGAAGCACCTGTAAGAAAAGAAAACGAAGCTTTGTTGCAAATCAACAAAGTTGGAATTTGTGGAACTGACTTACATGCCTATGGAGGGAATCAAGCATTCTTTACTTACCCGAGAATTTTAGGTCATGAATTGGCTTCTGAGATTTTAGAAATTGGAGAAAATGAAAGAGGTTTAAAGGCTGGGGACAAGGTTGTTGTAATGCCTTATATCAGTGATAAGAACAGTGTTGCTTCTAGAAATGGTAAGCCTAACTGTTGCCCAAACATTAGAGTTTTAGGTGTACACACAGATGGTGGAATGCAAGAGCAGATTACAGTTCCTGCAGACATTTTATTACCAGCTAACAATTTGTCTGATGACCAGATGGCAATTGTTGAGCCTTTAGCTATTGGAGCACATGCAGTAAGAAGAGCAGATGTAAAGCCTGGTGAAACAGTAGCTGTTGTTGGATGTGGACCTATTGGAATTGGAATCATGAAATTGGCTCAGATAGCAGGAGCAAAAGTAGTTGCGATTGACATGAATGAGCAACGTTTGGAATATGCAAAAGAAAAAATCGGTGTTGAATACACTGTAAAAGCTGGTGCAGACGCTGCTAAAGACATTGCTGAAATAACAAATGGTGATATGTGTACTGCAGTATTTGATGCTTCAGGAAACAAATTTGCCTTAGAAGCTGGTCCAGACTACATGTCTCACGGAGGACGTTTCGTGTTGGTTGGATTGTCTAAAGGAGACTTGACATACAACCACCCAGCAGTACACTCTAAAGAATTGACTTTGATGTGTAGCCGTAATGCAACCACTGAAGATTTCGAACATGTGATCAATGTATTGGACCAATTCCCAACAGAATCTTTCATTACACACAACGTACCTTTCACAGAAATGATTGCAAACTTTGACAGCTGGTTAAAGCCAGAAACAGGAGTAATCAAGGCTACTGTTGACTTCAAATTATAACTCAATAAATACACTAATAAATACTATAACAATAAAACAAATGGCTAAAGTAATTACATTTGGAGAAATCATGTTAAGATTAGCTCCTCAAGGATTTTTAAGATTTTCACAAGCAAATAGTTTTGACGCTATCTACGGAGGTGGAGAATCTAACGTTGCTGTATCATTGGCTAACTATGGAGTATCATGTGACTTTGTTACGCGTTTGCCTAAAAATGATATCGGTGAATGTGCTATGATGGAGATGCGTAAAAGAGGTGTTGGTGTAGACAAGATTGTTTATGGAGGAGACCGTTTAGGGATCTACTTCTTGGAAACAGGAGCTGTATCAAGAGGTTCTAAAGTTGTTTATGACCGTGCGCATTCTGCAATCGCAGAAATCGAGTCTGGAATGATCAACTGGGAAGAAGTATTTGACGGAGCTGAGTGGTTCCACTGGACAGGAATTACACCTGCAATCTCTCAAGGTGCTGCTGATGTATGTTTAGAAGCTGTGAAAGCGGCAAGTAAATTAGGAATTACTATTTCTACTGATTTGAACTACAGAGCTAAATTATGGAACTACTGTGACGATGCACACAGAGAAGCTGTAATGACTGAATTGACTTCTTACTGTGATATCGTTTTAGGAAACGAAGAAGATGCAGAAATGCACTTTGGTATCAAGCCAGAAGGAATCTCAGTACAAACAGAAGGACACAATGTAAAGGCTGAAGCTTTCTTGTCTGTTTGTGAGCAAATGATGAAAAAGTTCCCTAGAGCTAAAAAGGTAATTACTACGTTGAGAGGTTCTATTTCTGCATCTCACAATACATGGGCAGGAGTATTGTACGATGGTACAACATTGTTCCAAACACGTCAATACCAAATTACTGATATCGTTGATAGAGTTGGTGGTGGAGATTCATTCATGGGAGGATTGATCTACGGATTGTTAAAATACCCAGAAGATGATCAAAATGCATTAGACTTTGCAGTAGCTGCATCTTGTTTAAAGCACACTATCAAAGGTGATGCAAACTTAGCAACAGTTGCTGAAGTTGAGAAATTAATGGGTGGAGATGCTTCAGGAAGAGTAGCAAGATAAATCTATTTTATTCCTTTAGGGTTCTGGTTTTAATATTTAAAACTTGTACCCTAGAGGAATACTTTTTTTTTATAAAGATTATATAAAAATTCATGAAAAAATCAATTGCAATTATTTGTGGTGGTGGTCCAGCACCAGGAATAAACACTGTTATTAGTACCATCGTAAAAACTTTTATAAAAGATGGCTACGATGTATTGGGTGTTCATCACGGTTACAAAGGAATCCTTTCTGAGACGCCTTCTGTAAAAAAGTTTGACTTTCATAGTGCTGACATTATCTATAGTCGAGGAGGGTCTACTTTAACAATGAGTCGTTTCAAACCGAAAGACAGTGATTTTAAGGCTGATTTTTTTATTAAAAACAATGTCAAATTGTTGGTGACGATTGGTGGAGATGACACCGCTTCTACAGCTGGAAGACTGACAAAATACTTGGAAGAAAAAGAACTTGATGTAGCACACATTCACGTTCCAAAAACCATCGATAACGACCTTCCACTTCCGGACAGAAATCCAACATTTGGATACCATACTGCCAAAGATGAAGGGGTACGAATCGGTAATACTGTATATGAAGATGCTAGAACAAGTGAAAACTGGTTCGTAGTATCTGCAATGGGGAGATCTGCAGGACATTTAGCATTTGGAATTGCGACAGCATGTCATTTTCCAATGGTAATCATCCCTGAGATGTTCAACAAAACAAAAATAACGTTTGATAAGTTGATCCATTTGATCATCTCATCTATCGTAAAAAGTAAAATAAGAGGTATTGAATACGGAGTAGCCATGGTAAGTGAAGGTGTTTTTCATTTTATGGACGAGGAAGAAATCATCAACTCAGGAATCAATTTTACCTACGACGACCACGGTCACCCTGAACTAGGGAACGTAAGTAAATCTCATATTTTCAATTATTTATTACAAATCAAACTAAAAGAATTAGGTCTCGACATAAAATCTAGACCGGTTGAGATAGGTTACGAATTACGTTGTAGCAATCCTATTGCATTTGATTTGAATCTATGTACTCTTCTTGGTATTGGAGTTAAAAAACTATTTGACCAAGGAAAAACAAGGTGTATCGTAAGTGCAAACTCAAAAGGAGATATTGCTCCATTGTACTTAAAAGATTTTGAAGATTCAGAAGGTAAAGTGCAACCTAGATTGGTTGATATAGATTCGGATATGGCACAATTGTACCTAAACAATCTGATAAAAATTAACGAGAATGACTACGAAGCTGCTAGTGCATATCTCGACAATCCAGCAGCATATGACTTTAATAAAATATTAAATTGGCACCACAAAGAGGTGTCTTTAGAAACAGTAAAATAAAATAGAAATGGCACAATTTACAAGAATTGAAGTAGCAAAGGCGATGAAAGAAACTGGGATGATTCCTTTGTTTTTTAACAATGACATCGAATTGAGTAAAAAAGTATTGAAAGCTTGTTATGACGGTGGAGCTCGTTTGATGGAATTTACAGCTCGTGGAGATTTCGCTCACGAGGTTTTCGGAGAATTGACAAAATATGCAATTGCAGAATTGCCAGGAATGATTATGGGTGTTGGGTCAGTTACTGATGGAGCTGCCGCTTCTTTGTACATGGCTTTGGGTGCTAACTTTATCGTTACTCCTGTATTGAGAGAAGACATTGCTATCGCTTGTAATAGAAAGAAAGTATTGTGGTCTCCAGGATGTGGTTCTTTGACTGAAATCGCAAGAGCAGAAGAATTAGGATGTGAAATCGTAAAATTATTCCCAGGTGACTTGTACGGACCAAAATTCGTAAAAGGAATCAAAGGTCCTCAACCTTGGACTTCTATCATGCCTACTGGTGGTGTTGCTCCAACGGAAGAAAACTTATCAGGATGGTTCAATGCAGGAGTTACTTGTGTTGGAATGGGATCTCAATTGATTTCTAAAGATATCATTGCTAATAAAGATTATGCAAAGTTGGAGAATGATGTAAAAGCAGCATTTGACTTGATCGAGAAAATCAGAAAATAAAAAACACAAATCAATAGAGATGAAGCAATTATTTGCCGCATCTCTATTGTTATTTATAGTAATCGTAATACACACAATTATGGCTAAGAGTTATGTACAAATAGATCCTAAAGACAATATCATTGTTGCAATCACCAATTTGAATAAAGGGATGGTAACAACAATCCAGGGGAAAGAGGTTGTATTGAAAGAAAATATCAAAGGAAAGCACAAATATGCTTTGAATGATTTTGAAGTAGGTGATGAAATTTTCATGTACGGTGTTTTGATAGGAAAAGCAATGGTAGCGATTCAAGCTGGTACTGCTATCACTATTGAAAATGTAAAACACGCATCTTCTGCATACGATGAATCTGCAGAAAAATTTACATGGACTGCTCCGGACGCTTCTAACTTTGAAGGAAGAACTTTCAATGGATACCACAGAGAAGATGGTAAAGTAGGAACAGGAAACTATTGGTTGGTAATTCCTCTGACATTTTGTGAAAACAGAAATATCGATGTTTTGGAAGGGGCACTTTCTGAAAAACTAGGATACGAAACAAAAAAAGATTTTGCAGTTGATACAGATGCGCTTATTGAACAATTCAATTCAGGAGCTAGTGCTGAAGAAATATACAACACTCCTATCATTACTACAAAAGAGGAAATGTCTCAAAACAGAACCTTTAAAAATGTAGATGGGATCAAATTTTTAAAACACGATGGTGGCTGTGGCGGTATTCGTCAAGATGCTGAAACATTATGTCGATTGCTCGCAGGATACATTGCGAATCCTAATGTTGCAGGAGCAACAGTATTTAGCTTGGGATGTCAAAATGCACAAATCGAAATGTTGCAAAACGCAATCGACGCTATTACACCAAACAATACAAAACCAGTTCACTACTTAGAACAACAACAAAGTGAAAGTGAGCGTAAGTTAATTGAGGAAGCTGTAAAACATACATTTGTTGGTTTGACGCAAGCTAACAAAGTAGAGAGAAAACCTGCACCATTGAGCAAATTAGTCTTAGGATTGGAATGTGGTGGTTCTGATGGTTTCTCTGGAATTTCTGCTAACCCAGCATTGGGATACGCTTCTGATTTATTGGTAGCACTTGGAGGAACTCCTGTCTTGTCAGAATTCCCTGAATTGAATGGTGTTGAACAAGAAATCATCAACAGATGTAATACAAAAGAAGACGCTACTAAATTTTACAATATCATGCGTGCCTATTCTGCAGCAGCAGTTGCAGTTGGTTCTGGGTTTGAAAACAATCCTTCTCCAGGAAATATCAAAGACGGTTTGATTACAGATGCTATGAAATCTGCGGGAGCTGCCAAAAAAGGTGGTACTTCTCCAGTTGTTGAAGTGTTGGATTATACTGAACAAATCACAAAACCAGGATTGAACCTTTTGTGTACTCCTGGAAATGATGTAGAATCAACTACAGGTTTGGTAGGTTCTGGATGTAACATCGTAGTATTTACAACAGGATTGGGTACTCCTACTGGAAACCCTGTTGCTCCTGTTTTAAAAATGTCTAGTAATACACATTTGTTTGAAAGAATGAATGACATTATTGACATCAACGCAGGAACAGTTATAAGTGGTGAAGACTCAATTGAAACAATGGGTGAAAAGATTTTAGATCACATCATCAAAGTAGCAAGTGGTGAAGTAGCATCTAAAGCTGTCTTACATGGACACAACGATTTTATTCCTTGGAAAAGAGGGGTATCTCTATAATTAATAAAATAAAATAAAATGAATTCATTAAATAGAACAAACGCTTCAGTAAATACATATACTGAAAGAATCATACAATTTGGAGAAGGAAACTTCTTGAGAGCATTCGCTAACTGGATGATTCACGAAATGAATAAAAAAGCTGATTTCGACGCAGGTGTTGTAGCTGTACAGCCTATCGATCAAGGGTTGATCAAAATGTTGAATGACCAAGACGGTTTGTATACGTTGTATATGAATGGAATCAAAAACGGAGAGGCTATCAGTGAGCATGAAATCATCGACTGTATCCAACGTGGAATAAACCCCTACGAAGCTCCTGCTGAATACTTGAAAAATGCTGAAAACCCTGATTTAAGGTTTGTAATTTCTAACACAACTGAAGCAGGTATTACTTACAATGCTGCTGACAAATTAGAAGATGCGCCTCAGTCGAGTTACCCAGGAAAATTAACTGCTTTATTGTACAAAAGATTCCAATTCTTTGGAGGTGCTTCTGACAAAGGGATGATTGTAATTCCATGTGAATTGATTGATAAAAACGGTGAAAACCTAAAAAGAATCATCTTGCAATACGCAGCTGACTGGAACCTAGGTGAAGAGTTCGTTGCTTGGATTGAAGAAGATAATATTTTCTGTAATACTTTGGTAGACAGAATCGTTCCTGGATATCCAAGAGATAAGATGGACGCTATTACCGAAGAATTAGGTTACAAAGACAACCTTGTGGTTGAAGGAGAACAATTTCACCTATGGGTAATTGAAGGACCAGAATCTGTAAAAGAAGAAATCCCTGCAGAAGCATGTGGTTTGAATATTGTATTTACTGACAATATGGAACCTTACAGAACACGTAAAGTAAGAATCTTAAATGGTGCACATACTACATTGGTACCAGTAGGATACCAATACGGAATTGACAAAGTACGTGAGTCTTTGGAAGATGAAGTTGTAGGTGGATTTTTACAAAAAGCAATCTTCAACGAAATATGTCCAACTTTAGATCTTTCTAAAGAAGAATTAGAGCAATTCTCAAACGATGTATTAGATCGTTTTAGAAACCCATTTTTAGAACATGCATTGTTGAGTATTTCATTGAACTCAACATCAAAATATAAAACAAGAGTATTACCATCTGTATTGGAATACATCAAGAGAAAGAATGAACTTCCTAAAGGATTGTTGTTCTCTTTGGCTTCTTTAATAGCCTTTTACCGTGGAGATAGAGACGGTGTTTCTTATCCTGTAAAAGACGACCAAACAGCGTTGGACTTCTTTGCAACGCAATGGGCTACAAACGATACTGCTGCGATTGCTAAAGCAACTTTGTCTAACACTAACTTCTGGGGTACTGATTTGACTCAGTTTGAAGGACTAGAAGCTACAGTAGCTGAAAACTTAGAAACAATTGTTACTAAAGGAATGAAAATTGCTTTGGAGGCATTTGTAAAATAATTTAAAATAGAACGCTTTCTTTATTAAGAGAGCGTTTTATTTTCTAAAATATGAATTAAATGATAATTGACTCACACCAGCATTTTTGGCACTATGAGCCTGTAAAACACGAATGGATAGACGATAATATGTCTGTCATACGTAAGGATTTTACACCTCAGGACCTCAAAGAAGTGTATACCGAAAACGGTATTGACGGATGCGTTGCTGTTCAAGCTGATCAGACACTTGAAGAAACTGACTTCTTATTAAATCTCGCAGCTGAAAATAACTTTATAAAAGGAGTTGTTGGATGGGCAGATTTGAGAAATGATGCTTTTGAAGCTGACTTAGAGAAATACCAAGATCAAGTAAAACTGAAAGGATTCCGTCACGTAGTTCAAGGAGAGGCAGATCACAACTTTTTGTTGAGGCCAAAATTTCTCAGAGGTATTTCTATACTTGAGAAACACAAATACGTGTATGACATACTAGTATTTCCACACCAATTAGGAGCGACTTTGGAATTTGTGAAAAAATTTCCGAACCAACAATTTGTAATCAATCATATCGCAAAACCTTATATAAAGGATGGTTATTTTGAAGGATGGGCCATGTTGATGAAAGAAATTGCACGACAAGAAAATGTGTATTGCAAACTTTCTGGAATGGTAACAGAAGCAGATTATGGCTCTTGGACATCTCGTGAGATACAACCTTATATGGAGTTAGTACTAAATTCATTTGGTACTGAAAGAGTAATGTACGGTTCAGATTGGCCTGTGTGTCTAGTTGCAGGTAATTATACAAAAATCAAAGAATTAACAACCAATTTTATCAGTGAATTGAGCACTTGTGAACAACAAAAAATCATGGGTGACAACGCTGTTAAATTTTACAACTTAAAATAAAACACAATGGATTTAAATTTGAAAGGAAAAGTAGTAGTCATTTCGGGTGCTGCAGGAATCAAAGGTAGTATAGGTGAAACCATACTTCAAAAGCTTGCAGAAGAAGGAGCAATTCCAGCGGTTATCGATAGAAATGACAGAGGATTTGCCTATGTAGAAGAAATTCAAAAAAAAGGAATCGATGCCATATTTTGTAAAACAGATGTGACCAACCCAGAACAAGTAGCAGCATCTATGGCTACCATCATTGAGAAATACAAACGTATTGATGTTGTGATCAACAACGTAGGTGTTAATGACGGTGCTGGGCTAGAATCTAGTTACGAAGAATTTATGAATTCATTGAAACTAAATATGGTGAGTTATTTCCTAGTAGTAAAACACGCATTGCCTTACTTAAAAGAAAGCAAAGGGAATATTTTAAACATCGGTTCTAAAGTAGGATTGACAGGACAAGGAGGAACTTCTGGATATGCTGCTGCTAAAGGTGGTGTGTTAGGTTTGACTAGAGAATGGGCAGTAGACTTGATCAAAGACTCTATTAGAGTAAATGCGATTATCATTGCTGAAAGCTGGACTCCTGCATATGACAACTGGATCAAAACATTAGAAAACGGAGCTGAAAAACTAGCTTCTATTGTAAAAAAGATTCCTTTAGAAAATAGAATGACAACTCCAGAAGAGATTGCAGACCAAACTTTATTTACTATATCTGAAAAATCATCACATACAACAGGACAGTTTATAGCTGTTGATGGTGGATATGTAAATTTGGATAGATCTTTACTTACAGAATAAACAATATGTTATATAAAATGTTAGATTTGGAACCGTTCTAAATCTAACGTTTTATTTACTTAGCATCAATTAAAAAAACTAAAACCAATAAACTAATGAATACAACATCAAAAACACCTGTAGTTCGTAAAGAATTACTTTTTCCATTTATAATTATCACTTCTTTATTTGCCCTATGGGGAATTGCAAATGATTTGACGAATCCAATGGTATCTGCCTTTAAAAAAGTAATGCCTGAATTGTCAAACGTACAGGCATCATTGGTACAGTTTGCTTTTTACTTTGGATACTTCTTTATGGCATTGCCTGCAGCATTGTTTATCCGTAAACAAAGTTACAAGTCTGGAATTATTTTAGGTCTTTCTCTATATGCTATTGGAGCCTTTTTATTTTATCCAGCAGCAGCCTATGAAGAATTCACATATTTCTTAGTTTCTCTTTGGATCATCACTTGTGGATTAGCTTTCTTGGAAACAACTTCAAACCCATTGATTTTATCATTGGGAGATAAAGAAACAGCAACCCAACGTTTGAACCTAGCACAAGCTTTTAACCCTATCGGTTCCTTGATGGGAATGATCGTAGCTCAGCAGTTTGTGATATCTGCATTGCGTTCTGATGATTATTCAGAAGCAGCATATAAGGCTTTGAGTTCTGAAGAATTAGCAGCGGTAAGAGAAAATGATTTGGGCGTTATTAGTTTACCATACATTGGTTTAGGAATAGTGGTTTTGGTAATCATGACAATCATCATCTTCACCAAAATGCCAAAAACAGCAGCCGAAGATAAAATGGGCTTGAAAGAGTCTTTTGATAAATTATTTGCAAACAAAAACTACGTGCAAGGGGTTATTGCTCAAGCATTTTACGTAGGAGCACAAATCATGTGTTGGACTTATATATTCCAATATGTTGAAAACTTAAACTTAAGTTTGGCTCCTGATGCTCAGTTGACAGCAACTTGGTTTAACGTAGCTGCCATGATAATTTTCTTGACAGGAAGATGGATTGGAACTGCATTGATGAAGACTATCAACCCTTCAAAATTATTATTCCTTTTTGGAATTGGTGGTGTTGTATTTACTGCAGGAGCTATTTTAATTCCAGGAGCATTCGGATTGTACTCATTGGTAGGTGTATCTTTATTTATGTCTATTATGTTTCCTACGATTTATGGAATTGCACTTAAAAACATGGGAGATGAAGCTAAAATTGGATCTGCAGGATTGGTAATGGCGATTGTTGGTGGTGCTTTGATGCCCGTTTTACAAGGAAGTATCTTAGACTGGGGTGGTTCTGGATTTGCAGACGTTCAAATTCTAGGTTATATTCCTGAGGTTAACTTCTCATTTATTTTACCATTGATCTGTTTGGCAGTAGTTGCAAACTACGGATACAGAACTTATAAAAGAAATATATAATTATGACGACAAAAAGATATTGTTATTCATGCGATTTAAAAGACGATTCTAAGTTGATCGCAGAATACAAGGAATACCATGCAGCCGGTAATGCTTGGCCAGAAATCACGAAAAGTATTCGTGACGCAGGAATCGTAGATATGCAAATATACCTTACAGGAAATCGTATGTTTATGATCATGGAAGTTGACGAAACATTCGATCCAGCTAAAAAAGCTGAAATGGATGCAAACAATCCTAAAGTACAAGAATGGGAAAACCTAATGTGGGACTACCAACAAGAATTACCTTGGGCAAAGGATGGAGAAAAATGGATTGAACTAGAACAAGTTTTTAAACTTGGATAATTAAACAAAAATGAAGAAAATGAAACATACAATTTTTACAATGGCTCTATTAGCAGTGAGTCTAGTTTCTTGTAACAAAGCAACTGAAAAAACAACTGCTGCAAAAAAGCCAAATATTATTTATATCATGGCAGATGACCACACTACTCAAGGAATTGGAGTGTATGGTAGTCGATTGGCAAAATTAAACCCTACGCCTACGATTGATAGGATCGCAAATGAAGGAATCTTATTAGAAAATGTATTCTGTACAAACTCTATTTGTACTCCTTCAAGAGCTACAATTATGACAGGACAATACGGTCAAGTAAATGGTGTGAAAGACTTAGGAGGAATATTGCCTGTGGACAGACAATACTTAGCCAAAGAAATGAAAAATCTTGGATACACAACTGCGATTGTAGGTAAGTGGCACTTGAAAGAAGCTCCAGAAGCTTTTGACTACTACAACGTATTGCCAGGTCAAGGAGATTATCACAACCCTACTTTGTATTCTAACGAAGAAACAGGAGAGAAAAAAGAAATCCGTTTTGAAAAAGGTTTGGTGAGAACTGTAAATGCAACTACTTATGAAGGACACTCTTCTGACGTGATTACTGACAAATCTTTGGAGTGGTTAGAAAGCAAAAGAGATAAAACAAAACCTTTCTTCTTGATGCACCACTTTAAAGCACCTCATGACTTCTTTGAGCATGCAAAACGTTACAACGACTACCTAGCAGATGTTGAAATTCCTGAGCCAGCTAGTTTGTGGGACAATACAGGAAACGGATCTGTAGCAACTAGAGGTTACAACGATTCTATGATGGATACAATTGGATCATCTGTAGGACATAGAAATATCATTCGTAACATGGGAATGCACATGGATATAGACCCTAACATTCCAGATCCGGAATACAAAAAATTGGCATACCAAGAGTACTTAAAAAGATACTTAAGATGTGTTAAAGGTGTGGATGATAACGTAAAACGTTTGTTTGACTACCTAGAAAAAAATGACTTGATGGACAATACAGTGATTATGTATACTGGAGATCAAGGATTCATGTTGGGTGAACACGATTACATCGATAAAAGATGGATGTATGAAGAGTCTATGAGAATGCCTTTCTTAGTGCGTTACCCAAAAACAATCAAAGCAGGTTCAAGATCTAATGCTATTATTAACAATACAGACTTTGCTCCAACTATAATTGACTTTGCAGGAGGAAAAACTCCAGAATACATGCAAGGAGAAAGTTTTAAAGAAGTGTTGGTAACAGGAAAAGAACCTAAAGATTGGAGACAAGAAACGTACTATAGATACTGGATGCATATGGCACACAAACACAGTAATCCTGCACATTTTGGAATACGTACGAAAGAATACAAATTGATATTTTTCTACGCTAGAGACTACAAAAAGAGAAACAATAAGGCACAAAAATGGGCACACCACCCTTCTTCATTGTCTTTTGTAAAAACTCCAGTTGCATGGGAATTGTATGACCTTAAAAACGATCCTAAAGAAATGAACAATATCTACGGTCAGCCAGAATATGCTGAAGTTGTTAAGGAATTGAAAGATAAATTGAAGGAAATGAGAACTGAGTTCAAAGAAAACGATACTCAATATCCAGAAATTCAAGAATCTATAGATATGTATTGGAATAAATAATCCAATATACAACCTATTTAAAACGTCCTATTTTTATTTAAAAATAGGACGTTTTTGTTTTAAATCAAACAACAATTAGGTTACTTAGTCAAAAGAAACATAAATGTGTAGAAGGTGCTGAAAGCAATTTGAAATAAAATCAAAATAACTATCTTTACTTGCTATACATCCTAATGTTTGATGTTGAATAGATTAAAAATTTTTAGACCGTGAAATACCTTCATTACTTACTACTTCTTCTTTCATTACAAAATTTGACAGCTCAAGAGTGGAACAAAACTCTTGAAAAGAAAAAAATTGTATTTCAATACGAAACAACAAACGAAGGAATCAATGAAAACACAACCCACGATATTCTTCAAGATAAAATGGGTTTTATGTGGTTTGGTACTCCAAATGGCTTGTACAAATTTGATGGGTTTAAGTATACCGTATACCAAACCGAACAAGGCAATAAAAATAGCTTGTCAGAAAACAATGTTATAGCATTATATGAGGATTCTAAAGGTTTGTTATGGATTGGTACAGACGATGGTGTCAACGTTTTGGACAAAGAGACAGATACTTTTTACAATTATTTCAATAGCTACACTGATAATCAAAAATCAAACAAAACAATAAAAATAAATCATATTTCAGAAGATAGAAATCAGAATATTTGGTTGGCTACAAATGTTGGAATTTTTATGGTTAAAAGAAATGCTAAAAATCCATTTTCATTTATATTTGAATTTGTTGCCAATGATACTGACCAGATTCTAAAAGCCTATCACATACAACAATCAAATCAAGAAGATGCTTTACTCATTGGAACAAATCAGGGACTAAAGAAAATTGACATCCATCCTTTTACAAAAAAACCTTATTTAAGAAGTACCAACATACTACCAAAGCACTTTATTTATGACATGCACCAGAAAAAAAATGGTGAAGTATGGTTGGGAACAAGCTCTGGTATCTACTCATTAAATCTCTACAAAATAACATCTGGTAAAACTCTTAAGAAAAAATTTGAAAAAAAAATAACTGGTGCTATAAACTCCATTAGCAATGATGAAAATGGAAATCTTTGGATTGGGGGGAATAAAGACGGAATTTATTACATTGAGAATAATAAGGTAGTACAGCACTTTGACGCTCAAAAAAAATTCGAACAGCACAACTTAAAAAGTAATTCTATCTTAAAAATATATGCAGACCATTCAGGATTAATATGGGTTGGTAGTTCAAGAGGTGGTTTGGCAACATATGACTTACAAAAGAAAGAATTTAAAACTTTCAAGAATGACAAGTCTAATAAAAGAAGTTTAGGTGGTAACTATATCAATGCACTATTAGAAGAAGACAACCAAGAATTATGGATTGGTACTTATCAAAATGGTTTGAATAAAATGACCTTTAATGAAAATAGAGAGGTATTTGAAAAAATTAAATTAGGGAGTTCTTTTGATGAAAAAGTATTTTCACTTTGCAAAGACGACTTCGGATATTTGTGGGTAGCGACTCAAAGAAGTGGATTGTATCGATTGAAATTGAATGCAAAAAACAATGTAATAGAACAAACACATTATACGATAAAGAATACAGGAGGAAATCTTCCTACCAATACTGTTTTCAAAATGTACAAAGATAAAAAAGGTACTATTTGGATGTGTAGCTTTTCAAACTATGGTTTGATGCGTTTTCAACCAGAAAAAAACAGTACAAAACTTCCTCTAATAGAAAGCTATACAACAAAGACAAAAAACACAGTACAGTTAAATACAAATAAAGTAGTGACTATACTAGAAGATAGAGAAGGAATCCTCTGGCTAGGTACGAGAAATGGATTGAATAAAGTCTATAGAAACTCCGAAAATAAACCTGTCAAAATAATTGCATATACCAATGATCGCAACGATCCTAATTCATTACCAAACAACGGTGTATTTGATATTAGACAAACTAAAAATGGAACTATGTGGATTGCTACTTTTGGTGGTGGAATCTCCAAAGTATTACAAAACGAATTAAATAAGGATGAAATACAATTTAAAACGTTTACCAAGAAAGATGGTCTTTCTGACAATGCTGTCTATAGTATTTTAGAGGACCAAAATGAATTTCTCTGGATGAGTACAAACAATGGACTTTCAAAATTTGATCCTAAGAAAGAAATATTTAAAAATTACACAAAAAAAGAAGGCTTACAACATAAAAACTTTAGAAAATATTCATTTCACAAAGGTAAATCTGGTTTATTTTATTTTGGGGGAATCGAGGGTTTTAATGTTTTCAATCCTTTAAAAATAAAAAAACATACAAATTTACCGAAAACAGTTATTACTGATTTTAAAATTTACAACAAATCTGTAAAAATTAATGACTCAGTAATCCATAAAAACATACTAAACAAAAAAATATTCTATACGAAATCTATCGAGTTAAATTACGACCACAAAGAATTTTCATTCGAATTTGCTTCGCTACATTATGCAGCACCAAAAAACAATAAATACGCCTATAAGCTCGAAGGATACGATAAAGATTGGATATATACAGATTCAGACAAAAGATTTGCTTCTTATTCCAACCTTACAAATGGAGACTATATCTTTAAAGTAAAATCCGCAAACCTAGACAATGTATGGAATGAAAAAACAACAGATATAGCTATTAAAATACTCCCTCCTTTTTGGAAAACATGGTGGATGTACATTATATACATACTTGTTGTTATAGGTTTACTATTCCTCTTCAGATATCTTATATTAGTTCGTGAGAAATACAATACAGAGCTTAAGTTAGAAAAGTTCGAAAGAGAGAAAATGGAAGAGGTCAATGATCTAAAACTTCAATTCTTTACAAATATATCGCATGAATTCAAGACACCTTTAACATTGATCTTAGGCCCATTAGAAAAGTTAATTGAATCTGACAAAACGGATTCTACGCTCAAGGATATGCTCGTATTGATGCAAAGAAACGCAAATCAATTACACAAATTAATTCAACAAGTACTCGAATTTAGAAAAGTTGAAAACAATGAAATAGAACTGTCTGTCACTCAAACTGACATTGTGAAATATTCAAAAGATATATTCAATTCTTTTATAGTATTGGGAGAGAAAAAAGGCATTGAACTTGTTTTTAAAACTACCGAAGAAACTATTGTAGACTGGTTTGATATCGATAAAGTTGAAAAAATCATTAACAATCTTTTATCCAATGCTTTAAAATTCACACAAAAAGGAGGTAAAATTTCTCTATCAATATCGATTGACACACCTGAAAAAGAAACAAACGCAAAGTTTGTTGAAATAACTGTAAAAGACAACGGATTAGGAGTTCCTAAATCAAAAATACCTTTTATATTCAATAGATTTTACCAAGTTAAAACAAACGAAAACAGTACGGTTGGCTCAGGGGTAGGATTGGCACTCACTAAATCTCTAGTAAAATTACATTTTGGAGAAATAAGTGTAAAAAGTAAAGAAAAAAACGGCTCTAAGTTTAAAGTTAGACTGCCTTTAGGAAAAACATACCTAAACAAAGAAGGAGTACAAGCTAATTATTTTGAAGAAGCAGAACTCCTAGAACAAGAACAGATAATACTACCATCTGAGAAAGAAGATTCAGAACAAAATCCGAAAACGGAGAAACTGCCGCTATTACTAATTGTCGAAGATATGGAAGACATGCGAACTTTCATAAAAAGTTTGCTAGAGGAAGAGTATCAAATTTTAGAGGCTACCAATGGAGTTGAGGGTAAAAAAATAGCATTAGAGCAAATTCCTGACCTTATTATATCTGACGTAATGATGCCAGAAATGGATGGAATTACGCTTTGTAGCGAACTGAAAACAAACGAAAAAACAAGTCACATTCCTTTGGTTTTATTAACGGCTAAATCTTCTATAGAAAGTAGAATAAAGGGGATAGAAACTGGAGCCGATTCTTATATCCCAAAACCGTTTCACGGAAATCTACTAAAGGCTAAATTGACCAACCTACTAGATACTAGAAAACTACTCAAAGAAAAATATAAAAACACTGATACTGAATTAGCCTCGAACAACGATAGCCTCAATTTATACGATAAAGCTTTTCTAGAAAAAGTAGAAAATATAATTGAGAATAATCTAATGAAAACTGATTTCAGCGTCGTAGACCTTGGAAACGAATTGGCTTACAGTAGAATGCAACTTTATAGAAAGCTAAAATCTATTACAGAACTTTCTGCCAATGAGTTCATTCGATCCTATCGTTTGAAGAAAGCAGCTGAACTACTTAAAACTTCTGATATGAACATAACAGAAATACTCTATGAGGTTGGCTTTGGAAATCGATCGTATTTTACGAAGTGTTTTAAGTTGGAATTTGAAAAAACTCCCAAAGAATACAGAGAAGATTATAGAAATTCTAAGAAAAAATAAATGAAACACAAGATAACAGTAATAACTGTACTTGCAATCCTGCTTGTTGATTACTCAGCAAGTTCACAAATAAAAGAATCACTATCTATAGTTAGCTATAACGTTTTGTATGGTTTCAATCATGGTACTGCAGAAAAAAATGCCATGCAATGGATTCAAAAAGAAAGGCCTGATGTAATTGCCTTTCAAGAATTAAAAGGGTATTCTAAAATTCGCTTTAAGGAGTTAGCCGAAAAATGGCATCATAACTATACCTATTTGTGGAAAAGAACAAAGTCTTCCCAACCGATTGCCATCAGTTCCAATAAACCCATCACATCAGTCAAAGAAATAAAAAAACAAAAATCTGATCGTGGGTATTTGATTGCAGAAAGTCACGGCATTCATTTTGTCATCGTACACTTACATCCCAACAATAGAAATAAAAGGGCACTAGAATTACAATCTATTTTACAAAATTGTGATAGCTTGACAAAAATTAAAAAGGATTTCTGTGTATTGGGTGATTTTAATGCCATGCTAGCTTCAGATAAAGATTATGCAGAAACACATCTAAAACCTAGATTGGCAAGTCGCATAAAAAAAGAAAAATGCGCTGATTTAAATCCTACTTGCTCAGATTGGGACTATTCAGTACTTCAAAAGTTATCACAAACAAATTGGGTAGATGTGGTGGGCAAGCATCTCTTACATAAAGAAAAATACATAGAGGAGAAACGTTATGGAACCTTTCCTAGTACAGCCTCCAAAAACATACCTAATATGAAAGTCAGAGCGGAGAACCTTCATCGCTTAGATCATATATTCATGAATAAAAAACTCGCAAGAAATGTCGTTGAAGCCCATATAATACAAGAACCCCAACAAGAAATAATCTCAGATCATTATCCTGTTAGGGTTCAAATGGGATATCAGCAGTAAGCGAATCCTATTTTTCAGTTGTATCTTGGAGAACAGCTGACAAAACGGAATAATAACGATCCGCAATAAACTGAGCTCCTGCCGAATTGTAGTGTACATCGTCTGCCAATAGACTGTCGGTAAAACCGGTAAACATATCCAAAGGAATCACCTGAGAATTTTCAGTAGTTTTCTCTGTTGCAATGGTTAAAATATCTTCGTGATAACCCGAAATATAACTCGTAAGTGTCGCATCCATTGTATCGCTATGAGCGGGTGCCATTTGTTCAATATATATCAGCACATTTGGATTCTGTGCCTGTAAAACATCAAGAGTCGCTTTGATATTAACAATCGCATTTTCATAAGGCATACTGTTCAAGGCATCATTTCCACCAGGAGAACTAAACAATACAATATCAGGAACCTCAATCTCAGCAAGCCAGTCTGGCAAGCCCTCTAAAATTTGTCCCGAAGTCCATCCACCACGTCCTTCGTGATCTGGATCAAAAGTAAGTCCATTATACTCTGGATAAGAAGCATAATCGGTTTCTCCACCAATAAAATCAAAAATTAAGTCATTTTCTACAAGGTCTTTCCAGAGTTCATAGCGAAAACTTTCATATTCAGGTCTCGCTCCTTCTACCCTAGAAGCTCCTAATATTAAAATCTTATTTGCTGAAGTACTTATGGGTTTGGGTACTCTGTCTATAAACTCTTCTTCTGAGTCGCTGTTACAAGAAATAAATAACACAGAGGTAAAAAATAAGACTACATAAACATTGAATCGTTTCATAAGTGAGGGATTTATTGAATTAAATAATAACATAACTAACTGATTACAATAATGATACCACAATTTTTAATCTTAGTGATTGCTACTTTATTGTTTGAATGTTTTACCTACTTCAATAAGTGTTTTTAAATCTTCGTCAGGGAAGGATCCATCAGCTTTTGGGCCCACGTTGAGTAATAAATTGGCGTCTATTTTAGCTGCATTTTCTAACATGTGGAGTACTTCCTGACTTGTTTTATGTTGTCCGTCTTTAGAGATGTTATATCCCCATGCGTGGGGTTGAAGTGTATTGCAGATTTCTTTGGGTTTGTGCTTATTTTTTGCAGAGGCAATTCGAGCTACTTCAAACTTTTGTCCCACTGTTACTGCTCCTCCTCTTTCTGGTGCAACAAAATCTTCAGTACCGTTTGCACCTTGCTTAAAACTGATCAATGCGTGGGGAGAAAGACTACGTATCAACGCATAAGTGTCATCAATAGGAAATAAATCTGGACGGTAATAATAGCCCATTATAGGGTCCAACCATACCCCAGCAATATTGGGATACTGTGTCAATATTTCCCGAAGTTGAGCATGAGCAAAATCTATATAGTTGCTGAAATCTTCAGCCTCTTTATATAGGTACGTCTCTTCTTTATAGCTATAGGCTGGTCTACCAAACTGCCAACCTGAACTCTGGTCATAAAAATACGGATGCTTCCAATCCAATGCATAGGAATAATAGATAAACAAACCCAATCCTTTGGACTCACAAGCAGTATACAACTCTTGAATCAAATCTCGCTTTGCGGGAGAATTCAATGAGTTAAATTCAGTTTCTTGTGTTTTAAAAAGACAAAAACCATCGTGATGTTTGGCAGTCATCGTGATGTATTGCATTCCCGCTTGTAATGCAACATCTGTTATTTTATCTGCATTAAAAGCAGTGGCAGTAAATTTATCTTTCAATTGAGCATACTCCGCAACTGGAATGGTATCTCTAAGTTGTACCCACTCCCCTTTTCCCAACAAACTATACAAACCATAGTGAATAAACATTCCATAATTGGCCTGTTTGAACCATTCTAAGTTTGCTTGCCTTGGATTGTTACTATACAAAGTATTCCTTTCTTCAAGATACCTAGGTGTGTTAGTATTTGAAGAACAAGAAATAAGAAATAAAATTAGTGCTGATAGGAGTGAAAAAATTAACTTTTTCATATGAATAAACTATTTGAATAGATAATTTATAAAAGATAATCAATTCAAATATTTATACAAACAATCAATTGTTTATAAAAGTATGTGATAGAAACACATGTATCAAGTAGTAGTAGT
>JBELHA010000008.1:0-59947 GCA_042091695.1 Flavicella sp. | reverse complement strand
GTATCAGGAGTGGTCTTGGATACCTCAGATACTTGTGAACCTACTCATGCTACCCCTTTGATCAATATTCATGGTACGGATGATTTTGTACTGCCCTACAATGGAAGCTCAGATTACAGTTCCGTTGCAGATGCTTTGAATTACTGGAGAGGAGTAAATAACACAACTACATCAAGTTCGGCAAGTTTTAATGACAATGGAACCACTATTGAACAGTATTTGTATACAGGAGATGACAATGGGAGTAGTGTAGCGCATTACAAAGTCATAGGCGGAGGTCATGTTTGGTTCGATATGAATTACAACGGAGCTTCAACCGGAAGATTGGTGTGGGACTTTGTCTCCCAATACAATTTAGCAGAGCTGCAATAAACGATTACTCAAAATTTTTCTAGCAAATTGGTCTTTTTTTGGTAGCTTATTAATTTTTAGCATCATTTTATTACTTCGTTGGGAAATAGTATTTTTGCACCCATGGAAAAAATAGCAAAGGTTACAAAGCGTTTACAACGTGCGACAGGGGAGGCGATTCAGCAGTTTACAATGCTAGAAGAAGGAGATAAGATTATGGTTTGTCTGTCAGGAGGAAAAGACAGTTATGCTATGTTGGACATGATGCTTCATTTTCAAAAGGTAGCACCAATTTCTTTTGAAATAATCGCTGTTAATTTAGACCAAAAACAACCGGGATTTCCTGAACATGTATTGCCAAACTATCTAGAAAACAGTAAAGTTCCTTATAAAATCATCGAAAAAAACACCTACAAAGTAGTGATGGACAAAACCCCTGAGGGGAAAACTACCTGTAGCTTGTGTTCTAGATTACGTCGAGGTACTTTGTATGAGGCCGCCAAAGATTTAGGCTGTAATAAATTGGCCTTAGGACACCATAGAAACGATATTTTAGAAACCTTTTTTCTCAATTTCTTTTTTGCAGGAAAGACAGAAACCATGCCACCAAAGTTTCTCAATGATGCAGGTGATCTAGTTGTATTGCGACCTCTAGCTTTTTGCAAAGAAGCCGATATTGAAGTGTATGCCGAGCATAGACAATTTCCAATCATCCCTTGTAACTTGTGTGGCTCTCAAGAAAACTTACAACGCAAAAAGGTAAAAGAAATGATTGCCGATTGGGAGAAAGATTTTCCAGACCGTAGTTCCGTGATGATGAATGCTTTACAAAATGTCTATCCGTCACATTTACTGGACCATTCTATTTATGACTTTAAGAATTTAGAAGACAAAGTGACGCTTCAGTCCTAGATTAATGCGTTTTGTTGAGGTTTTAACGCTCAATTGTATCTGTCAATAAATCTTTCAATGGAATACCCGCAATCGCTGCCTGTTGTGGTAGCAAGCTGTGTTCCGTCATTCCAGGAACAGTATTCATTTCTAAAAAGTAGGGGGTATCTCCCATAAATATAAATTCTGACCTTGAAAACCCCGACATTTGAAGTGATTTATACAAGTGTTTTGCTGCCTTTTCGACATTTTCTTTTTGAATATCGGAAATTCTTGCTGGTGTAATTTCTTGCGACTTTCCCTCGTATTTGGCTTCGTAATCAAAAAAGTCATTTTCAGAAACGATTTCAGTAATAGGGAGTACCACAATTTTTCCTCGGTATTGAATAACACCAACAGACACTTCTTTTCCATCCAAAAAAGATTCGATAAGTATCTCATGATCTTCGTCAAAAGCAGTACGAAGTGCTTTTTCGAAATCTTCTTCTTTGTGTACTTTTGAGATGCCAAACGAAGAACCCGCTTTGTTGGGTTTTACAAAACAAGGCAGTCCTACTTTGGAGAGTATTGCTTTTGTGTCATAACTGTCACCATGGTTCAAATAGACAGAGGTAGCTGTTGGAATACCATAGTTTTGAGCCACGCTTAGACAGTCTCTCTTATTAAAAGTCAATGCCATCTGATAAAAAGGGGCGGAACTGTAAGGGATGTTCAACAGGTCAAAATAGGCGAGTAGCGTACCGTCTTCTCCAGGAGTACCGTGAATGACATTGAAGATAAAGTCAAAATTTATTTTTTTTCCTGCGATATGGGTAGAAAAATCATTTTTATCAATGGGATATTCAGTGTCATTGTTGTCAAAAACAACCCAACGATCTTTAAGAATATGAACTTGGTAAGGAATGTATTTTTCAAGATCGATGTGCTGGTGTACAACGGTCCCACTTTTGATTGATATGGCTACTTCAGAAGAATAGCCTCCCATTATAACAGCGATGTTTTTTTTCATAAGAAAGTTTCTATTTGACCTTTCAAAAATATAAAATTAATTCAATAGCTCTGCCATTCGTTTTATATCTTTGTGGAAACAAAATGCCAATGATTTTTTTCAAATACCTCTTTAGTAAACAGTTTAGACTACAATTGCTATTTTTGATAGTGTTTTTTGTAGGACTTTTTATAGGCTTGTCATCTTGGTTGGAAAGCACGACCAATCACGATCAAAGAATTCAGGTTCCTGATTTGACCAGAATGAGTACCGATGAGGTAGCGAATGCCCTATCTACGCTAAATTTGAGGTATGAAGTAATTGATGCTTCTACCTATGATCCTAATTATCCAAAAAACACAGTCAAAGCACAGTCTCCTCAAAAAGATTTGTTTGTAAAGGAAAACAGAAAGATATACCTAACATTGAATGCGTCTAAGTACGGAAATGTTACTCTTTTTGAGTTCGAAAAAAAACCAAAACAAGAAGTAATCGCACAATTGAAATCTCTTGGATTTAAAATAGGAAACATAAAGACTGTTTTAGATAAAGGAAAGGATGTAGTACGTATCCTAAAGTATAAGGATAGAAATTTGAAAGCAGGAGATAAATTACCGAAAAGATCTACAATTGATATTGTGGTTGGTGACGGAAAAGCAAAATAATGATGAAGGAAGAGAACGAAGAAATAGACGAGATTTTATACGAACACTTTAATTTTGTTGCTAGTGATGGTCAGGAGCCCTTGCGTGTGGACAAGTTTTTGATGAACTTTATTGAAAACGCCACACGAAATAAGATCCAAGCTGCTGCAAAAGAAGGAAATATTCTCGCCAATGATGTCCCTGTTAAAGCGAGTTATAAGGTCAAAGCAAAAGATGTTATTCGTGTAGTACTGTCACATCCACCTCACGAGAATCTATTGGTAGCTGAAGATATACCATTGGATATTGTGTATGAAGATGATACATTAATGGTCGTTAATAAACCTGCCGGAATGGTAGTACACCCAGGGCATGGTAATTATTCTGGAACGCTAGTCAATGGATTGATTCACCATATTGAAAACTTGCCGAATAACAGCAATGAACGTCCAGGTTTGGTGCACCGTATCGATAAGGACACCAGTGGTTTGTTAGTCGTTGCAAAAACGGAAAAAGCAATGGCACATCTCTCACAACAGTTTTTTGACAAAACAACAGAGCGTGTATACCATGCTTTGGTTTGGGGAAATGTTACAGAAGACGAAGGGACTATTGAAGGAAATATCGGGAGAAGTCTTAAAAATCGTTTGCAAATGATGGTTTTTCCAGAGGGAGATTTTGGGAAACCTGCAGTATCTCACTACAAGGTTATAGAACGATTCAACTATGTGACACTGGTTGAGTGTCGTTTAGAAACAGGACGTACACACCAGATACGTGCGCATTTTAAATATATAGGACATACGCTCTTCAATGACGAACGCTATGGAGGAGATACTGTTTTAAAAGGTACTACTTTTACGAAATACAAACAGTTTGTTGAAAACTGTTTCAAAGTATTGCCACGCCAAGCCTTGCATGCCAAAACATTAGGTTTTGTTCATCCCGAGACAAATGAGATGATGCGTTTCGATTCTGAAACACCACAAGATATTCAAAACGCCATAGAGAAATGGCGTAATTATACTATAAATACTCATGAAGATAATGTCTAAATAGCACCTTATGAAAATCGTCATATCACCTGCGAAATCCTTGGACTTTGAAAGTCAATTGCCAACAGAAACATATCAGCAAGCATCCTTTTTAGAGGAGGCAGCCTCTTTGAATTCAGTTCTAAAAGAAAAAACACCTAGTGATTTGTCAGCATTGATGTCCATATCGGCAAAATTAGGAGATTTGAATTGGCAACGCAATCAGGAATGGCAACTGCCTTTTACTCCAGAAAATGCAAGGCAAGCAGTTTTTGCATTCAAAGGAGATGTATATGTTGGTTTGGACGCTTATACCTTGTCAGAAGAAAAGTTAGCCGTTTTAGCATCCAAGCTGAGAATACTTTCAGGATTGTACGGGATGTTACACCCTTTGGATTTGATCCAACCGTACCGATTGGAGATGGGAACTAAGATGCCCATTGAAATGCATAAAAACTTGTATCAATTTTGGGGCACTAAAATTACAGATGCCCTGAATTCAGAAATGCAAGCAGGAGAAGTTTTGGTGAATTTGGCAAGTAACGAATATTTCAAAGCTGTACAATCTAAAACTTTAAACGCTCCTATTATAACTCCTCATTTCAAAGATTTCAAAAATGGGAAACTAAAGATTGTTAGTTTTTATGCCAAAAAAGCACGTGGAATGATGGTGCGTTATATAGTAGATAATACTATTGAAACTATTGATGGATTAAAGGGGTTTGATGTTGGAGGCTATGCTTACGATGCGCAGTTATCTACCGATACTGATTTAGTTTTTACAAGGTAGACTTATTGTTATTGCGCAAAAGAAAAATTCAAACACTAAGTGTAAATAAATAGCTGTCAAAAATAGTACTTAAGAATCAGATGAGGCAAAGCGTTTTCGCTTTGCTTTTTTTGTTAGGTAGATTTGCTGTTTTTTAAGTTACAATTTCGGAAGATGATTCAAAACACGCCATTCTAACTTCCTTTTTTACTCTTTTTCTGACATGCTGTCAGCTGTTTTTAAGTTTTTGACATCTAAAACTGTCAATTTAGAGTATTTCACAAATGGCACAATGATTGTCTATTAGATAATCGTAAGTATTAAAATAAAAACTTAAATATATAATTATGAGTAAGATTATTGGAATTGATTTAGGGACTACCAATTCATGTGTTTCTGTAATGGAAGGAAATGAGCCAGTAGTAATTCCTAATGCAGAAGGAAAGCGTACAACGCCTTCTATTGTAGCATTTGTTGAAGGAGGAGAGCGTAAAGTTGGAGACCCTGCAAAAAGACAAGCAGTTACAAACCCTACGAAAACTATTGCTTCTGTAAAGCGTTTTATGGGTAACAAATTTTCAGAGTGTGCTAACGAAGTAGGAAGAGTACCTTACAAAGTAGTAAAAGGTGACAACGATACACCAAGAGTTGATATCGACGGTCGTTTGTATACACCACAAGAAGTTTCAGCAATGACACTTCAGAAAATGAAAAAAACAGCTGAAGACTATTTAGGACAAGATGTTTCTGAAGCAGTAATTACTGTACCAGCTTACTTTAACGATGCACAACGTCAAGCGACAAAAGAAGCTGGAGAGATTGCAGGTTTGAAAGTACAACGTATCATCAATGAGCCAACAGCGGCTGCATTGGCATACGGAATTGACAAAAAAGGAACAGATCAAAAAATCGCAGTATACGATTTAGGTGGAGGTACTTTTGATATCTCAATCTTAGAGATTGGAGAAGGAGTATTTGAAGTATTGTCTACAAACGGAGATACTCACTTAGGAGGTGATGATTTTGATGAAGTAATCATCGACTGGTTGGCAGACGAATTCAACACGGAAGAAAATGTTGATTTACGTTTAGACCCAATGGCTTTACAACGTTTGAAAGAAGCTGCTGAAAAAGCAAAAGTTGAATTGTCTTCTTCTGCACAGACAGAAATCAACTTGCCATATGTAACTGCAACTGCTTCAGGACCTAAGCACTTGGTAAAAACATTGACACGTGCTAAATTTGAGCAATTAGCTGCTACATTAGTAACACGTTCTATGGAGCCAGTTAAAAAAGCATTACAAGATGCAGATTTGTCTACTTCAGAAATTGATGAGGTAATTTTGGTAGGTGGATCTACACGTATCCCAGTAATCCAAGAGAAAGTAAAAGAGTTTTTCGGAAAAGAGCCTAACAAAGGAGTAAACCCAGATGAGGTTGTTGCTATTGGAGCAGCCATTCAAGGAGGAGTATTGGCAGGAGATGTAAAAGATGTATTGTTGTTAGACGTTACACCTTTGTCATTAGGAATCGAAACTATGGGGAATGTATTCACCAAGTTGATTGAAGCGAATACAACAATTCCAACTAAGAAATCTCAAGTTTTCTCTACGGCTGTAGACAACCAACCTTCTGTTGATATTCACGTATTGCAAGGAGAGCGTGCCATGGCAGCGGATAACAAGACTATTGGACGTTTTCAATTGACAGATATTCCACCAGCACAAAGAGGAACTCCTCAGATTGAAGTAATCTTCGATATCGATGCCAATGGTATCATCAAGGTTTCTGCAATTGATAAAGCGACAAACAAATCTCAAGAGATTAAAATTGAAGCTTCTTCAGGATTGTCAGAAGAAGAAATCGAAAAGATGAAAAAAGACGCAGAGATGAACGCTGACGCGGACAAGGCTGCTAAGGAAACTGCTGAAAAGTTGAACACTGCGGATCAAATGATTTTCCAAACGGAAACACAATTGAAAGAAGTAGAAGGAAAACTTCCAGAAGATAAAAAAGCGCCGATTGATGCTGCTTTGGCTGAATTGAAAACAGCACACACTGCTAAAGATATCACTGCTATCGATACTGCTATTGAAGCATTGAATACTGCGTTGCAAGGAGCTGCTGCAGAATTCCAAGCTGCTGCACAGCAAGGACAAGCTGGAGATGCAGGTGCACAACAAGCTGAACCTTCTGCTTCAGAAGATGCTGTTGAGGATGTAGACTTCGAAGAAGTAAAGTAATTTTACTTTTACAACTAAGCAAAAGCCACTTTCAAGTACTGAAAGTGGCTTTTTTTTATAAGTATCGGTTTTTGTTTATAACTTCGTAAATAATAAATGGCGTAGGATTTCGTCAAACCTTTTAAAGTTTCTATTTTTGCAAGGTTTACTAATAAAGATAAATCGTGATAGATAAACTAACTACTACCCCATCATCTTCGAGTCCAACAAAAGAGTTGTACGATTACCAAGAGACAGCTTTACGTCAAATTTTTGAGCGACTCGATAACAATCCAGAAAATTATAAGCTAGTTTTTCAACTGCCTACGGGTGGAGGTAAAACTGTTATTTTCTCTGAGATAGCAAGACGTTACATAGCACAAACAAATAAAAAAGTATTGATTTTAACACACCGTATAGAATTGTGTAATCAGACTTCAAAGATGTTATCTGAGTTTCAAGTAAACAATAAAATTATCAATAGCAATGTAAAGGAACTATATGATCAGGATGATTATATGTGCTTTGTTGCGATGGTTGAAACATTAAAAAACCGTTTGAACGAAGAGAAATTAGAACTCGATCAAATCGGTATGGTTATAATTGACGAGGCACATTACAACTCGTTTCGTAAATTGTTCAAGTACTTTGAGAACTGTTTTATTTTAGGGGTCACAGCTACTCCTTTGAGTTCAAATATGAAGTTGCCAATGAATGATATCTACAATGAGTTATTAGTAGGAGAACCTGTTTTATCATTGGTAGAACGTGGTTTCTTAGCCAAAGCGACTACTTATACCTATGATGTAGCATTGGGAACACTAAAAGTCGGTATCAATGGAGATTATACTGTAAAGTCTTCTGAAGAGTTGTATTCAAACAATCTTATGCAAGAGAAACTTTTGTATGCGTATGAGGAGAAGTCTTTAGGTAAAAAAACATTGATTTTCAATAATGGTATCAATACCTCTCTACACGTTTACGAAACCTTCAAAGCAGAAGGGTATGATATTAGACATTTAGACAATACCAATTCCAAACAAGAGCGTGCAGATATTCTTACCTGGTTCAAGGAAACACCCAACGCAATCTTATCTTCCGTAGGGATTTTAACTACAGGTTTTGACGAGCCATCCGTTGAGACAATCATACTAAACAGAGCAACAAAATCAATTACCTTGTTTTACCAAATGATAGGTAGGGGGTCAAGAGTTTTCAATGATAAAAAAGACTTTACTGTTTTAGATTTAGGAAACAATACTGCTAGATTTGGTTTGTGGGGAACTCCTATGAACTGGCAAAAAATATTTAATTCACCTCTTTACTATCTAGAAAATCTTATCAGTGATGAAGATATTGAAAGAAGTTTCTCTTACAGCTTACCTCCTGAGGTGCTTGCAGAGTTCCCAAATTCTAAGGAAGTGACTTTTGATATTAAATCCGAATATGACAAGGCGATTAAGATGAACCTTAAGTCTAAAATTGTTTTGGATAAATCTATAGAACAACATTGTAAAATGTGTGTAGAAAATAGTGAAGATGTCTTTGATGCACGTATATTATCTCGCTTGCTTCAAGATGATATTTCTGATCGAATAAAAAAATATTCGTACTGTATTATCAAAAGTACTAAAAACTACATACAATGGTTAGAGGAAGATTACAAACGTAGATTGAGTACGATGATCAATCAAAGTTTTAATTAAGACTTTAAATACCTAAACAAACAACCAAACAAGCTGGACATATGTCCAGCTTGTTTGGTTTAGAGAGTCAATGCTCTGATAATAATAAGTGAATGTGATATAAGAGAGGATTAGCTTTTTATTTCAAATACTTTCCCCGCAGCAGCCAATGCTACATGATCAAAAACGGTATTCGCTTCTTCTTTGAATAGGTTTAGGTTTTCGTATCTAGAAGAGTAGTGTCCTAGAATTAACTGAGATACATTTGCCATTTTAGCTATCGTTGCAGCTTCGATTGCAGTTGCGTGTTTTGTGCGCTCTGTCAGTGCTTTTTTATCTTCTAAAAATGTTGCTTCATGATAGAGTAAATCACAATCTTTAAGCAGTGGTACTATATCAGGTTTGAAAGCGGTATCACTACAAAAAGCATAAGACAATGTCTTTTTAGGAGGGAAGGTTAGTTTTGAGTTTTTTATGATTGTTTTTCCATCATCCTCTAGAAAATCTTTCCCTTTTTTTAAATTGTGGTAATCACATATTTGAATGGTTGGGTTCTGATGGATTGCGTCCATATTTAATCTGTACTCCCCCTTTTTTTCTTTGAATAAAAATCCATTTGTATAGACTCTATGGTCAAGAGGAATTGTATATACAGCCACTTTTTTATCCTCATAAATAAGTGCACTTTCCTTGCTTTCTAATTCGTGGAAATAGATGTCAAACTTAGTCCAAGATTTGGAAAGTTTTAACTGAAGTAAAATTACCTCTTTGATCCCTTTTGGTCCGTATACATGTAGGTCGTGTTCTCTGTTGAGCAGTCCAAATGTAGAAATCAAACCGATAAGCCCATAAAAATGATCTCCGTGAAGGTGAGAGATGAAGATGTGTCTTATTTTCGGAAAAGGAACTTTGTATTTACGCAATTGTACTTGCGTTCCTTCTCCACAATCTATCAAGAACATTCTATCTTGAATTTCGAGTATCTGAGAAGTTGGGTGAGCATCTTTTCTAGGTGTTGCTGAGTGGCAGCCTAAAATGGTAAGTTTGATGCTCATAGTTTTAGTTTTTTGTTTATGAATTAACTTTGAAGAAGAGAAGTGGTCTTAAAATCCTAAATCACGTTCAATAGCGTCCATTTCAAGAACATCTTCAGCTTCTTGAATTGTAGGTACAATTGAAAGTGTTTCATCTTCGAAAGTGTCTATTTCAATACTGTCTGAAATTAAAATAAAAGATGTTTTCTCTGCTTTCTTTTTATTTGATATTTCGGTGAATACTGTTAGGTCATCTGCATTGACACTAAAAGTATTGAGAAGGTCTATAAATAGGTGTTCACTTTTGTATGTTGAAATTTCATCGTTTATAGTAGAAAAAAAATCACCAAAAGTAGTTTCAGTTGGACTAATAACGGTATAGTTTTCTTTTTTTTCAATCTTCATAATTGTGTTTCTTATCTTTTGATTTGTTCTGCTAATAAATAAATACATGCCATACGTACAGCAACGCCATTTTCAACCTGGTCTAGAATGATAGATTGTTCAGAATCAGCAACATCACTAGTGATTTCAACCCCTCTATTTATGGGACCTGGATGCATTATTACAATTTCTTTGTCCAATGAATTCAGTAATTGCTTGTCGATGCCAAACAACTGTGTATATTCTCTGGTAGAAGGGAAGTATTTGACGTCCATTCGCTCATGTTGTACCCGTAACACATTGGCCACGTCACACCATTCTAAGGCTTTTCTTAGATTGGTTTCAACGCTGACTCCCAAACTTTCAATATGTTTTGGTATGAGGGTTGTAGGGCCACAGACTTTAACTTCAGCTCCTTGTAGTTTGAGTGCAAATATATTTGAAAGCGCGACTCTAGAATGTAAAACATCTCCAACAATCACTACTTTTTTCCCTGCTACATCCCCAAGTTTTTCTCGAATCGAGTATGAGTCTAATAAAGCTTGTGTGGGGTGTTCGTGGGTACCATCTCCTGCATTGATGATCTTCGCATCTACATGCTTGGATAGAAAGACTCCAGCACCAACATTTGGGTGTCGCATCACTACAATATCAACTTTCATGGAAAGGATGTTGTTTACCGTATCAATAAGTGTTTCACCTTTTTTAACAGAAGATCCCGATGCAGAAAAGTTGATTACATCTGCAGAGAGTCTTTTTTCTGCCAATTCAAAAGAGAGTTTCGTGCGAGTGCTGTTCTCGAAAAAAAGATTGGCAATCGTGGTGTCTCTGAGTGAAGGTACTTTTTTGATGGGCCTGTTGATGACTTCCTTGAAATGATCTGCAGTTTCAAATATCAATTCTAAATCGCTTTGATTCAGATGTTTTATACCTAAAAGGTTGTTTACACTTAGTGATTTCATCTCCTAATTATTCGTTGTTAGATATACAGCGTCTTTCAAATCGTCATTTCTTTCTTTCCAATGAACGGATACTCTTTCGTTATTTATAACGTCAACTTGTCTCCCTCTATAGTCAGGCTGTATAGGTAAATGACGACTAAAACGTCTGTCTATAAGTACTAGTAGTTCAATGTGTTGAGGTCTTCCATAAGATTGTAATGCGGCCAATGCGGCATTGATACTTCTTCCAGAGTATAAAACATCATCGATAAGCACCACTTTTTTGTTTTCTATGAGAAAATCTATCTGTGTACTGTTTGCTTCTAAAGGAGATGCTCTTCTACGGAAATCATCTCTAAAAAAAGTAATGTCTAGTTTTCCTAAAACTACATTTTTAATGCCATACTCATGCTTGAGCAAAGCTGCTATTCTTTCAGCAAGATAAATGCCTCTTGGCTGTATACCAATCAAAACAGAGTTTGAAAAGTCATGATGATTTTCAATCAATTGACAGGCCAATCTGTGTACGATTATCTCAATTTCTTTCGCTGTAAGCAATGTTTTATTACTCATTGTTTGTTGTATTACATTCACAAATATACTCAAAGATATACATCTTTAAAGCGATTACTTTTATTTTTTTTGACTGTTTGTATAGTTGTGAATGCCCTACGAACCTATGTATTTGTTAATTATTTTGTTGAAAAGATTTCTGATTTGTGGTATATTTGTGAGGCTTAAGGATTACTTTTATGATGTATATATAGTCCCCTAATTTAAATACACCAAACTATGGCATTGTCAAAATTTGAATCGATGTTAAAAACCAACAAGGTTTATTTTTTTGATTCTTCGGAATTTGAAGAAATAATTCATCATTATCTTGATAATGGTCGTATATCATTGGCAAAAAAAGCAGTAAAACTCAGTTTAGAACAACACCCCACCTCAGTACTTTTAAAGTTATTGAAGGCAGAGTTGTACATTTTTGAGCAAGAATTTTTAAAAGCCGAGTCAATACTCAACGAATTAGAGAGCATTGAGCCTACGAATGAAGAAATACACATACAAAGAGCTTCTATATTTTCAAAAAATCACGAGCATAAAAAAGCAATTGACGCTCTGTCATATGCATTGCAACATACCAATGACGAAGGAGATGTTTGTTCTCTTTTAGCAATGGAATACTTGTATTTAGACGATTTTAAAAACGCGCGATTAAATTTTGCGAGATGTATTGATTTTGATATTGAAGATTATTCGTCCTTATACAATATCATATATTGTTTTGATATGGATGAAATGCATTCAGATGCCGTATCCTATTTGAAGACATATATTGATAAAAATCCATACAGTGAAATTGCTTGGCACCAATTGGGAAGGCAGTATACTGTTTTGAAAGAATTTGAAAATGCTTTACGTGCTTTTGATTATGCAGTACTGATTGACGATTCTTTTATCGGAGGGTATTTGGAAAAAGCAAAAACACTTGAAGTACTAGATAGAAACCAAGAAGCTATTGAAAATTACCTGATTACTTTAGAATTAGACGATGCAACCGCATTTGTTTATTTTAGAATAGGGGATTGTTTTAAAAAGCTAGACAACATCCAAAGTGCTGCTAATTATTATAAAAAAGCAGTCAATGAAGATCCTTTATTAGAAAAAGGATGGTTGGCGCTGACAGATGTTTATTTTGAAAGTGAAACCTATTCGAAGTCATTGTATTATATCAAGAAGGTAATTTCTATCGATGAATTCAATGCTGTGTACTGGCGTAAATTAGGAGAAATTAATCTTAAGTTGAGTTTGTTTGAAGAAGCTGTTGTCGCTTTCAAACAGTGTTTGAGTTTGGGTGACAAATCCATAGAAATCAGTCTTGCTTTGATAGATGTTCACTATTATATTGGTGATTATAGCGAAGCCTATAAAAGTCTACAAGTTGCAGCGTCTTATTTTGATAACAATGCTGTTATTGCTTATCGTTTTTTTGGTGTTTGTATGCAGCTAAAAAATAGCAGTGAAGCAATGTCACATTTGAAAAACGCATTGGTTTTGGACTATGATTTTCACACGGTTGCTGTACAATTATATCCTGAGTTTTTTGCCTTAGAAAAGGTACAATCTATACTACAAGCCTACAAGCCAATCGCTTGATGTATCCCTTTACTCTTCTTGAATTCTTTTCCGCTTAGCTTGCTTTTTTATAAACAATTTAAAAGTATATTTGCCAAAAACATTTACATATGAAAAGATCATTCAAACAATCATTATTTCTTTTTTTCAAAGGAATGGCTATGGGAGCTGCAGATGTAGTACCCGGAGTTTCTGGAGGAACTATTGCTTTTATTTCGGGTATTTATGAGGAATTATTGAATAGTATTAGTGCTATTAATTTACAGCGTATCAAAGATCTAAAAGAGGGAGGGATTTCAAAGGTATGGAAAGAGATCAATGGAAACTTTTTAGTGCTACTTTTGAGTGGTATTGCAGTAAGTGTAGTTTCTTTAGCCAAAGGTATTTCTTATTTATTGAAAAACGAGCCTATTTTGTTGTGGTCCTTCTTTTTTGGTTTGGTATTGGCAAGTGTTGTGTTTGTTGGAAAACAAATTAATAAATGGTCGATCCCGACATTTGTATTACTCTTTTTAGGGGCTGTCATTGCCTACACGATTACAATAGTTGAACCTTTAATTTCAGATACTCCTTCATTGTTCTTTCTTTTCTTATCTGGAGCATTGGCAATTTGTGCCATGATACTTCCAGGTATTTCAGGTTCCTTTATTCTAGTACTTTTGGGGGCTTATAGCTATATTTTGGAAGCTATTCATACTCGAAACCTCCAAGTTATTGCAACGGTAGGATTGGGTGCGATTGTAGGTCTATTAAGTTTTTCAAAAATATTAAAATGGTTATTTAGCCGTTATAAAAATTTAACTTTAGCAGGTTTAACAGGATTTATTATAGGATCTTTGAATAAAATTTGGCCTTGGAAAGAGACTTTGACTTGGAGAGAAAATTCACATGGTGAACAGGTTCCGTTGTTACAAAAAAGTATCAGCCCTTTAGACTTTGAAGGTGAGCATCAACTTATGTATGCTTTTTTACTTGCGATCATTGGGTATGCAGTGATTGTAGGTTTAGAAAAAATACAAGATGTTAAAATGAATAGCTAGTCATACTGATGTATTGCTTTTAAGTTGAGTTTTGTTTAATTTTACGAATACCATATTTAAAACGTTGCTTTTTTAATAGAGGCTATCTCATAATGTCTACACCGCGTACACTTTTATCAAATGTCATACTCTTTTTTAAAGGGGTAGCTATGGGGGCAGCAAATAAAGTACCTGGTGTTTCTGGAGGTGCAGTTGCTTTTGTTCTTGGGTTTTACGAAGAAATGATTTACACCTTTCAAAAGGTGAATATAAAAGCTTTTAAATTGTTCATAAGTGGACGGTTTAAAAGCTTCTATGTATATACCAATCTATCATTTTTATTGATTTTGATGGGAGGTAGTATTTTTAGCTTTTTCAGCGTTTCTCTTGTGTTAGAATATTTACTAACCCACTATGAGCTGAAAGTATGGAGTACTTTCTTCGGAATGATTATAGGTTCTGTAATCTATATTAACAAACGTTTTTCTTCATGGAATCGAGATACATTGATTTTGATGTTTCTCGGTATAATTGTCGGAGCTTCACTTTCTTTTTTGCCGCCTGCAAGAGAAAATAGCAACCTGTGGTTTATTTTCTTATGTGGAGCTATAGGTGTAAGTGGAATGACATTACCAGGGTTGTCAGGCTCATTTATTCTGATGTTGATGGGCAATTATGTGCTACTTTTAGTAGACAGCGTCAATGTTTTGTTTGATACTATTTTGACTTTTATCTCTGGAGATTTTTCGATTATATTTAAAGAGTATAATTTGAGGTATTTAAAAATATCCATCACTTTCTTTTTAGGTTCTGCTTTTGGATTGGTCAGTATTTCCCATTTTTTGGCTTTCGTTTTAAAACGATGGAATACACAGGTAACCGCTATTATTATTGGGTTTATAACAGGTTCACTCACCATGCTTTGGCCTTGGAAAGAGAAAGTATATGCACACATAAATGAACAAATAGCTATAGATAAGTTAGCGCAACCCATCTTAGAAAAATACGTCTATTACATACCTGACATCACGACTACAAATACATGGGTAACTTTACTATTTGTGTTATTTGGAATTGTATTGGTAGTTGGAGTAGGATTTTCAAACACTAAAAAACATTAATTATATGGCTTCAAATAAAGTTTTTGGCTTGGTAGGTAAAAATATTGCTTACTCTTTTTCTAGAAATTATTTTTCAGAAAAATTCAATGCATTAGAATTAACAACTCATTCTTATGTGAATTTTGACCTTTCTTCAATCCAAGAATTTGACACTATCTTTGATGCCCATCCAAACGAATTATCAGGTTTAAATGTCACCATTCCCTATAAAGAAGTGGTAGGGGAGTATCTAGATGAAATTGACCCTGAAGCCGATAGTATAGGTGCTATCAATACAGTAAAAGTCTTTCCTTCAGGAAAGAAGAAGGGATATAATACGGATGTTTATGGATTTGAAAAATCCATACATCCTTTGCTAAAAGAAAGTCATAAAAAGGCTTTGATTTTAGGGACAGGAGGTGCCTCTAAAGCTGTAGCTTATGCTTTTTCCAAATTGGGTATTTCCTATCTTTTTGTATCTAGAAACCCAAAATCATCAGACGAAATTTCTTATGAGACGCTCTCAGAATCTCTCATGTCTGAATATACGATCTTGGTCAATTGTACGCCTCTAGGGACTTCACCCAATACAGATTTGTGTCCAGACATACCATATGCTAGTATTGGAGCAGCTCATTTGTTGTATGATCTTATCTATAATCCAGCAGAAACAACTTTTCTAAGCAAAGGAAAAGCACAAGGGGCCAGTATTAAGAATGGTTTAGAAATGCTGGAGCTCCAAGCTGAGAAATCTTGGGAAATATGGAATTCTTGAGTCACGTTTATACAGTGGTAATAACTTTGTTTTATTGTGATAAATTTTGTGAATTCAATCGCTATACCTATATTTATTTTTTTAATGGAACTTTAAACATGAAACAATGTTAGACGCAACAAATGATCAACTAAAAGAAGAGAACAGTACTAATAATTCAACTTCCCAAGATCAGTCTTCTGAGGAAAAAACAATTCCTACTAAAGAAACAAATGTCTCGATTGAAAAGGATCCAAAAATCACTAAAGATGTCACACCTGCTGCAATAGACGCTTCCAAAGAGGTTGCAGAAATAGAAGAAGAGGTTGCTGCCATTGCAGAGATAGAAAATGACACAAAAGAAATTCAGGTTGTCGATTATGCATCCATGGATATGGAGCAGTTAATTGCTGCTTTAGAAGTGTTGTTAAAAGATGAAAAAATACAAACGATCAAAACAGCTGTAGCATCAATCAAAAATGCTTTTGACGCTCAGTTTAGTGTCTTATTGGCTCAAAAGAAGGCGCTCTTTTTAGAAGAAGGAGGGGAGTCTATAGATTTCCATTATTCGAGTCCAGCTAAAATTCGTTGCAATGAATTGATTGCAGATTACAAAAAGAGAAAACACGCTTATTACTCAGATTTAGAGTCACAACTCAAAAGCAATTTGAACAGACGAGAAGCAGTCATTGAAGAGTTAAAAGCTCTGATTGAAAAAGCTGATTCAAAGACAATGCACAAAGAATTCAAAGAATTGGATGTCGTGTGGAAGTCTATAGGTCCTGTTCCTAGAACAAAATACAACAATACTTGGAGAAATTACCACCACCATGTGGAGCGTTTTTATGATTTGTTGCATATGAACAATGATTTACGAGAATTGGATTTTAAACACAATTTAGAGGAAAAAATAAAAATCATAGCCAAGGCTGAAGCATTGGCAGTTCACGATGATATTATGTATGCATTCAAGCAATTACAAGGACTGCATAAATTGTGGAAAGAAGATGTAGGTCCTGTCTCTAGAGAATTTAGGGACGAGGTTTGGGATAAATTTAGTGCTGCTACCAAAACAATACACAATAGAAAAAGTGCATACTACGAAAAACAAAAATTAAAGTATTCTGAGAATGAAATACTAAAGTCAGAGGTAATTACTACTTTAGAAAACTTTGAGACACATACCTATAAAACACATTCAGATTGGCAAAGAGGAATCAAAGATTTTGAAGCAAAAAGAGAGTTGTTTTTTAAGATAGGCAAGGTCTCTGCAAACAAAAGTCAGATTTTATGGGAGCAATTGAAGAAAGCAACCAAGCAGTTCAATCATGCTAAAAATAAATTTTACAAAGAACTAAATTCAGTACAACAGTCCAATTTAGACAGTAAAAGAAAACTTATTGAAGTTGCCAATGCATTGAAAGATAGTGAAGACTTTTCTGAGACGACGCATCAAATGAAAAGAATACAAGCAGAGTGGAAACAAATCGGTCATGTACCTAGAAAATATTCTGACAAAATATGGCATGAATTTAAAGATGCATGTAATTATTATTTTGACCGTGTTCATAAAATTCAAGACAATGGAACACCAGAACAAATAGAAGCATTTGCTACCAAAACAGAGTTTATGAGCCAGTTGAAAACCGTTGTTGGCAATCCAAAGCTATCTATTGATGAAGTAAAAGCGTATATAAAGACATGGAAGAATATCGGTAGTGTCCCAAGAAAAGAGAGAGCTATTGATGCTGAATTTAACACATTGATCGAGACTATCTTTGATAGCTTAGCACTTCCTAAAGAAGATGTTTTACTATTTAAATACAAGATGACTATTGATGGTTATGTTGCTACATCTAACACAAAAAAATTAGATTCAGAATTGCAATTCCTAAGAAAGAAAGTGGATGAGATTACAAAAGAAATCAAATTACTAGAGAATAATATTAGTTTTATTTCTAATGCAAAAGCAGACAACCCATTGGTCGTAAGTGTTACAAAATCAATTGAAAGTAAGACAGTAGATTTGAAAGCATGGAAGATTAAGTATGCTTATGTCAAAAAAAGCTTTTAATTGTATCTTGGAACTAGCACAAAAAAAAGACTGTCTTTAAAGACAGTCTTTTTTTTTGAAGTGTAATTTATTTCTAGCTTAACAAAGCGGATAATGTTTCTCTTTCTTCGTCAGCAAGTGCAGAATCTACTAAGATTCTTCCGCTATATTCATCAATAGTTATCTTTTTTCTACCAGCAATTTCAATTTGAACTTGTGGGGGAATTGTAAAGAAAGAACCACCAGCAGCTCCTCTTTCAATAGATACAACAGCCAATCCATTCTTAACATTAGAACGAATTCTAGTGTAAGCTTTTAGAAGGTGTTCGTCTATCTTTTCAGATAATTCAGAAGACATTTTTAACATCATTTCTTCTTCCTTTTCAGTCTCCTTTGAAATAGCTTCTAATTCCTCTTTTTTATGATTTAGGTGACTATTTTGTCTTTCTAACTTCTCAGTAGTTTTAGCAATAGTCTCATTTTTTTGTTCAATCTTCACTTTGTACTCTCCAATACGCTTTTCAGACAATTGAATTTCAAGTCCTTGAAATTCAATCTCTTTAGTCAAAGAGTCAAATTCACGATTATTTCGAACACTTTCTTGTTGTTTTGAGTATTTTTTTGTCGCTTCCTTTGCGTCAACAATAGCTTGTTTTTTGGCAGTGATTTCAGCTTCTAAATTTGAAACATCTTCGGTGAAATTAGAAAGTCTTTTGTTTAATCCTTCAACTTCATCCTCTAGATCTTCGATTTCTAAAGGTAGTTCACCACGAACACTTTTAATAGTATCTATTCTAGAATCAATCAATTGTAATCTGTATAGTGATCTCAACTTTTCTTCTACACTTATTTCTTTGCTCTTAGCCATGTCTATATATAATAAATAGGATTTGTAATTTTATCTGATAAAATGATTGCAAAATTAGTGAATTTTTTTGTAAGAAACTCAACTAACAAGTTTTTTGTGTACTGTTCGGATTCATAATGTCCTATATCAGCAATAATGATTTGATTTTCAGCTTTGTAAAACTCATGGTATTTGAAATCGGCAGATACATAGGCATCTGCTCCTGCACGTATTGCATTGTCGATGGCAAAACTACCAGCACCTCCTAAAACGGCAACTCTTTTGATGAGTTTCCCAGTTTTTTTTGAGTGTTTGATGCAAGGGCTTTTAAACTGCTTTTTCAAGTGCAATAAAAAAGCGTCTTCAGACATTGCTGTTTCAAATTCACCTACCATTCCCATACCTATTGTCTGAATATTGTTTTCTAAGGTGCTGAGTTCGTAGGCGACCTCTTCGTATGGATGGTTGGCAAACATCGCTTTTACGATCTTACTTTGTTTGTGCTTTTCAAAAACAACACTGATGCCTATTTCATTTTCGGAATGGTTTTCACCAATGTTGCCTATTGTTGGATTTGAATCCTCATTTCCCCTATAAGTTCCTTTTCCTTCAATATTAAAACTACAATTGTCATAATTGCCTATGCTTCCTGCACCACTCTCAAATAGTGATTTTCTGAGTGCTGTTGCATGTTTAACGGGCACATAAACAAGTAGTTTCTTTAGTGTGTTTTTTTGAGGGATTAATATGGTGCGATTTGTGAGCTTTAGTCGATCACAAATCATACCATTGACACCATCAAACATATTGTCTAAAGCTGTATGCATGGCGTAGATTGCAATGTCATTTTTAATGGCTTTTATGACCACCCTTTCGACATAGTTAGTACCATTGAGCTTTTTCAAACCTGAAAAGACAATGGGATGAAAGGCGACAATTAAATTACATTTCTTTTCGATAGCTTCATCCACGATAGTTTCAAGACAATCTAGCGTCACCAAAACACCTGTTATTTTTGTGCTAGGATCTCCAACCAATAAACCAACGTTGTCAAAACTCTCAGCGTACTGAAGTGGACAAAGCTCTTCTATGTGGTTTGTAATATCTTGTATTGTATGCATGGACCTCTGTTTACTCAAATGTATAAAAATATTGTTAAATTCATCGGTATTTAAAAGCGCTATTTGTTTAAATTTGTGAAACATTGCCAAATGTAGGTTTATAATTGATTTCGAAATGATTCGCACTAATTTATTGCAGCTAGTTAGATATTTGCTTTTTCCGTTTGCCATTGTTTATTACGGTGTCGTTTCTCTGCGAAATTTTCTCTACGACAATAATGTTTTAAAATCAACTTCCTTTGATTTTCCAGTTATTGTGGTTGGAAACTTGAGTGTTGGGGGTACAGGTAAAACACCTCAGATTGAGTACTTAATTCGTCACCTTCAATCTAAATACACTATTGCAGTACTCAGTAGGGGTTATAAACGTACATCAAAGGGGTTTGTCAAAGGTGTTGCTTCAAGTACAGTATATGACTTAGGTGATGAACCTTTTCAGTATTTTTCTAAATATCCTAATAGTAACATTGCGGTAGATGCTGACCGAGTTTCAGGGATTACAAAACTTACAAAGTTGGTACCTAATTTGTCTCTAGTTTTATTAGATGATGCTTTTCAACACCGTAAATTACGTCCATCATTTTCGATTCTTTTGACATCATACGACGCATTGTTTGTAAATGATTATGTATTTCCTGTAGGCAATCTTCGAGAACCTCGCAAAGGATACAAGAGAGCCGATCTTATAGTGGTTACTAAATGTCCCACATCGCTTACTAAAGAACAGAAAGAGCGATTACAAAGGCAATTAAAAGTAACAGATAATTTACCCGTACTGTTTTCTAGTATAAAATATATGTCAACTATCTGCGGTAGTGGTATAGAAATTGCTGTTTCGGAACTCGTTGATTACGAGATAGTTTTGGTGACAGGAATTGCGAATCCTACGCCTCTTTTACGATTTTTAGAGGACAAAAAAATACGTTTTACGCATTTGGATTATCCAGATCATTATAATTTTCAACAAAAAGACGTAGAAAAAATACAAAACGTATTTGAAGCACTTCCCCAAAGTGATAAGCTTATTTTAACGACAGAAAAGGATTTTACACGTCTCTCTACAAGACTAGAACCCCTTTATTATCTTGGCATTGAAGCATCTTTCTCTCAAAAAGATGCGCTAATTATTGATCGTGCAATAGATACACATTTAGAAGGTTTTTAATCTTTTTTCCTTTGTATTTTCAATAAAAAGCATAAATTGTTAATTATATAACATTGTTAATCAGCTTTTTATAATTTTTTCATTAAATTTATAAGGTAAATTTTATCTTGGGTTTTGTTTTTTGCAAAAAAAACAACCATAAGATATATGATTGTTAGTTAGTTTGTAGTTAAAAAGCCTAGTGAGATTATCACTAGGCTTTTTTTATTCTTATTGACACGCAAGCAATGTGTTTTTTAACAACATCGCAATAGTCATTGGACCAACACCTCCAGGAACTGGAGTTATAAATGAAGCTTTTTTACTCACGCTTTCAAATTCTACATCTCCAGCAAGTCTAAATCCACTCTTTTTTGAACTGTCTGCAACTCTTGTAATACCAACATCGATAATTGTCGCTCCATCTTTTACCATATCTCCGGTAAGAAATTCTGCAATTCCTAGTGCAGCTACAACGATATCAGCCTCTTTGGTGATTTCTTTTAAGTTTTTAGTTCTACTATGTGTCAAGGTGACAGTAGCATCACCAGCGGTTCTTTTTTGACTTAATAAAATACTCATAGGTCTCCCTACAATATGACTTCTACCAATAACTACTACATTTTTTCCTGATGTTTCTACCTTATAACGTTCTAGTAATTCCATAATACCATAAGGCGTTGCTGGAAGAAATGTTGGTAACTCAAGTGCCATTTTTCCAACATTTGTAGGATGAAATCCATCCACATCCTTATCTGGGTTTACAGCCATCAATACTTTGTGTTCATCGATGTGTTTAGGAAGTGGTAATTGCACGATAAACCCATCTATAACTTCACTATTGTTTAGTTCTTTGATCTTAGCAAGCAATGCTTCCTCTGAAGTTGTTTCTGGCATTTCTACCAAAGTAGATTCGAAACCGACAAGTTTACACGCTTTTACTTTTGCACCTACATAAGTCATACTAGCACCGTCATTTCCGACAAGTACAGCTGCGAGATGCGGTGTTTTTTTACCTGCTTTTTTTAATGCTACAACTGCAGTAGTGATTTCTTCTTTGATATCTGCAGCAGTTTTTTTTCCGTCTAAAATTATCATGAACTAGTGTTTATTAATTTCTGATTGAAATAGAGAATAGCGAGAATATGCTATTGCATACCCTTCATCATTTGCATCATTTTTCTTCCGCCGCCTCCTTGCATCATTTTCATCATTTTACTCATTTGCGTAAACTGCTTCATCAATTGGTTGACTTCTTGTATTGTAGTTCCCGAACCCTTTGCAATCCTTTTTTTGCGACTCGCATTTATAGTTTTAGGTTCAGTTCGCTCTCCAGGAGTCATAGAATGTATGATGGCCTCAATACCTTTAAAGGCATCGTCGTCAATGTCAATATCTTTCATGGCTTTTCCCGCACCAGGAATCATTCCCATCAAATCCTTGACATTACCCATCTTCTTAATTTGTTGGATTTGTGCCAAGAAATCATCGAATCCAAATTGGTTTTTCGCGATTTTCTTCTGTATTTTTCTAGCTTCCTCTTCGTCGTACTGCGCTTGCGCTCTTTCAACTAAGGAAACAACATCTCCCATACCTAAAATACGGTCTGACATACGGTCAGGATGGAAAACATCTATAGCTTCCATTTTTTCTCCCGTACCGATAAATTTAATCGGCTTGTCAACCACAGATTTGATGGACAATGCAGCCCCACCACGCGTATCACCGTCTAATTTTGTCAATACAACTCCGTCGAAATTCAATAAGTCGTTGAATGCTTTTGCTGTATTTACGGCATCTTGACCCGTCATAGAATCCACAACAAATAGGGTTTCTTGAGGGTTTACTGCTTTGTGAATGTTTGATATTTCAGTCATCATTTCTGTATCCACAGCCAAACGACCTGCAGTATCAATGATTACTGTATTTTTTCCTTTTGCTTTTGCGTGTTTGATCGCATTCAATGAAATTTCAACAGGATTCTGATTGCCTTCTTCTGCGTATACTTCTACACCTATCTGTTCTCCGACTACTTGTAGCTGATTGATTGCTGCAGGTCTGTATACATCACATCCTACCAATAAGACCTCTTTCGACTTCTTAGTTTTTAAGAAGTTAGCAAGTTTTCCAGAAAATGTAGTTTTACCAGAACCTTGTAAACCTGACATCAAGATTACAGTTGGATTTCCGCTTAGGCTTACACCTACGGTATCTCCCCCCATCAATTCAGTCAATTCGTCTTTTACAATTTTGATAAGTAATTGGCTAGGGTTCAACGTAGTCAAAACGTCTGCACCAATAGCCTTGGTCTTCACTCTATTTGTAAAATCTTTCGCAATTTTAAAGTTGACATCGGCATTGATCAATGCTTTACGAACTTCTTTTAAAGTTTCTGCAACATTTACTTCTGTAATTTTCCCATGACCTTTTAGTACATGAAACGCTTTGTCTAGTTTTTCGCTTAAATTTTGAAACATATTCTATGAATGAATTATAAAGCCACAAAGATAATAAAAGGACGAGGTATTCAAAGTAGTATCTCGACTTTTTATTTGCTTGTGGCTTCTTTAAAAATTGTTTTTAGTCTGAATAGGAAAGTTTTCTATAAAAAATCAATGGCTGCCGAGTTTACACAGTATCTCAGACCTGTATCTGTAGGTCCGTCTTCAAATACATGTCCCAGGTGTCCGTCACAAGAAGCACAAAGTATCTCAGTTCTGATACGTGGCGCCAAGGACCTGTCTTCCTTGTAGATTATCGTCCCTTCAATGGCCTCGTCAAAAGAGGGCCAACCACAATGTGCATCAAATTTTGAGTTTGATTCGAACAACTTGATACCACATCCTTTACAAGTATAAGATCCTTTTTCAAAGTGTAAGTTGTATTTACCTGTATGAGGCATTTCAGTGCCTTTTTCTCTTAAAATTCGATATTCATTTTCTGTAAGCTGTGCTTTCCATTCAGCTTCTGTTTTTTTCTTATTCTGCATGTGTCAATTAATTATTTCTATCTGTAAAAATACGAATTCTTTGTCAATGAAAAATCAGTATTTGGTGTTATATGAGCTAGTCTTCTTTTTCAAATTGCAAGGCTGCAGAATTTACACAAAATCGTTTTCCAGTTGTTTCTCTAGGACCATCGTCAAAAACATGACCTAAATGACCACCGCAGTTAGCACACAAAATCTCAACCCTTTTCATTCCAAAACTAAAATCTGAATTTGTATAGATGTTTTCAGCGATGGACTTGTCAAAAGCTGGCCAGCCACAATGGGAGTCATATTTGTTTGTGGATTTAAAAAGTTCGGTATTGCATGCTTTACAAACATACGTGCCCTTTTCAAAATGCTTATCATATTTACCGGTATAGGGTCTTTCGGTACCTTTTTCTCGCATGATTTTAAATACTTCAGGGCTCAATTTTTCTCTCCATTCAGCTTCTGTTTTGATTATTCTAGTTTGTTTTTTTACTTCTTGCCCGTTAACTTGAAACAGGGTTGTTGTAAACAATACAAATGAGGCAATTGCTATTTTGAATAAGTTCATATTTTCAGTATTTTTATTGTAGTCGTGTTATTTTTATATTACTTACATTATATATTGAGATGTATTCTTCGAAATATATTTGGTGTTTGTACAATGAATTCTATATTTGTTTTACTAATTTTTTATTCCACCTCATGAGATATCTTTTTTCTTTAGTAATGTTTTCTTTTTTGTTCCAAAGCTGTTCAACCGTTCCAATTACGGGTAGAAAACGTTTAAATTTTGTCAGTGATGCTCAAGTTCTGCCTATGAGTTTTGCCCAATATAAAAGATTTATCTCAGAAAACCCATTGTCAGAGGATGTACAAAAGTCAAGAGAGATTCGAGAAATAGGAGAAAAGATTTCAACTTCTGTCACTAAGTTTATGCGTGCCAACCATATGGGGCAAGAGGCAGAAAATTACCAATGGGAATTTAATTTGATCAAAGATGAAACCATGAATGCTTGGTGTATGCCAGGGGGAAAAGTCGTGTTTTATACGGGTATTTTACCTGTTGCAAAAAATACAGACGGTATTGCTGCGATTATGGGACATGAAATAGCGCATGCTTTTGCAAAACACGGTCAAGAACGTATGTCATCAGCGCAATTACAACAAATAGGGGCTGTTGCAGTCCAAGCGGGTACTGCTGAAAAAGAAGAGGAGTCAAGAGAGTTGTGGAATTTGGCCTACGGTATAGGTTCTCAGTTAGGTATGATGCGTTATAGCCGACAACATGAAACCGAGGCGGACAAGTTAGGGATGGTTTTTATGATTATGGCGGGTTACAATCCAGAAGAAGCTATCAGTGTTTGGGTTCGTATGTCAGAATTGAGCAATGGGCAGTCACCCCCAGAATTCCTTAGTACACACCCTTCAAACCAAACGAGAATAGCCAACCTTAAAGCTTTTTTGCCTGAAGCTCAAAGATTGGCGCTTCAATATCAGTAGCGGTATTAGTTCATTTTATAACTGTTGACAAAGTAATTTTTGTCAATAGAGAAACTGTTTATTTTTTTAGCAGCATTGAAGTTTTGCCACTTTTCGGTAGGGGTTAGTTTTGTGTTTTTACCATTGATGAAAACCTCAATAGGCATGTCAAAATCAACGACACAGTTGTCCCATCGATACTGTACAGTTGCCCCATCTATTTTGTATGTTAAAATTGGTATTTCTGTGGTTCTCAAATATTGATCGTATACTTTAGAAAAATCCCTCTTTGTAAAATCATTTATAAAATCTTGAATCTGCTCTGAAGATACGGATTGATGGAAAAAATGACTGTTCAGTCCTCTCAATAGCAAACGAAATTGCGTGTCATTGTCTACAATGTGCCTTATGGTGTGTAACATATTGGCCCCTTTAAAGTACATGTCTGAGGATCCTTCGTCATTCACATCGTATTTTCCAATAATAGGGATGTCGTTTTGTATCCTTTTACGAAGTCCAATGGTATATTCTTGTCCTGCTTTTTTTCCGTAAAAATAGTCTAAAAACAAAGCCTCTGAATAGTTGGTAAAACTCTCATGTACCCACATGTCTGCAATGTCTCTATTGGTAATATTATTGGCAAACCATTCGTGGCCTGTTTCATGCACAATGATAAAGTCAAACTTTAATCCCCACCCAGTATTGCTAAGGTCTCCCCCTAAATAACCATTTTTATAACGATTTCCATAAGCTACTGCACTTTGATGCTCCATGCCTAAATAAGGAACTTCGATCAATTTAAAACTGTCTTCATAAAAAGGGTAAGGGCCGAACCAATATTCAAAAGCCTCCAAAGTTCTATGTGCTTCTTTGAAATGAACTTTTGCTTTTTCTAGGTTTTGTTTGAGTACATAATAAGTGCAGTCAAGGTTTCCTATTTCTCCTTTAAAAACATCTTTAAAAGAGACATAGTTTCCGATAGACAAGCTAACCCCATAATTATTTATTGGGTTTGTAACTCGCCAATGGTAGGTTGTCGTCTGATTGTTTTTGTTCGCTTTTTCTCCAATGAGTCTTCCATTACCAACAGCTACAAGGTGGCTAGGTACTGTAAAGTATTGTTCCATTCCAAAATCAGGCTCGTCATACATGTGCTCTTTACAAGGCCACCATACACTAGCGCCTTCTCCTTGGCAACTCGTGCCGATAAAATCATAACCATTGGGATCTTTATTCCAAGTAAAACCTGCTTCCCATGGTGGGCGGTTACTTTTCAAGGGAGTTCCTTCGTAATACACTGTTATTTTTTCAGTAGCTCCAACTTGTTGTGGTTTTTTTAGATTTATATAGTGTACGGCACCTAGTTTTTCGAATTCTAGGGTTTTGTTGTCTTGGGTAACTTTGGTGATTCTCAGTGGGTTCTGTAGGTCAATCTGAATACGATTGTATGTTTTTAGGACTTTATATGTGATGGTGTTGGTTCCTGAAATATACTGTTTCTCAGGGTGTATGTTGATTGCAAGGTTGTATTTCTGAAGGTCCCACCAACTTCTTTCTTTGGTAATACTTCCTCTTAATGTATCTTGAAGAGTGAATACCTTATTTTTTTGAGCATAGATATTTGATGTAATACAAATTACAGCTATAAGTAATAAGACTTTTCTGAACATAAACACTTTTTTTAGGGGCTATAAATTTAATTGAAAGGTATAAAAAAAGACCGATTGTAAAACAAACGATCTTTTGGTATTTTTATTTTATGTATTTGTGATGCTATCACTGATAGAAAGGGGTTAAAATTCTTCTCTACCAGAAAAGTGAAAAGCGCTCTCGATAGCAGCATTTTCATCAGAATCAGAACCGTGAACTGCGTTTTCTCCAACAGAATCAGCAAATGTTTTACGGATTGTACCTTCTGCAGCTTCAGCAGGATTGGTAGCACCAATCAAAGCTCTAAAGTCTTCAACAGCATTTTCTTTTTCAAGAATTGCAGCTACGATAGGTCCTCTTGTCATAAACTCAACCAATTCTCCGAAAAAAGGTCTTTCATTGTGAACCGCGTAGAATGCCTCCGCATCTCTTTTGGTCATATGTGTTAATTTCATCGCTACGATTCTAAATCCAGAAGCGTTGATTTTGTCTAAAATGGCTCCAATGTTTCCTTTTTCAACTGAATCAGGCTTTAGCATTGTGAAAGTTCTATTTGTTTTCATGTGTGTTGTAACTTTTAATAATTTTTTTGCAAATATACTTTTTTTCTTTTGAATGTATCATCAATCAATGTGAAATCACAAAGTTTATCTATTTGTTAATAAACAGTTCGATTTGACAACTGTTTTTTGTTTTTAACGTTTATTTAGAATTCATAGTTTCCACTCTTTTTTTTAAAATTGTATATTCGCAGCTTATGAATATAGAAAAATTTGAAGCTCTCAAGGAGTTGTTAGCTAGCCCCAAAAAGATTGTGTTGGTAGCACATAAGAATCCTGATGGAGATGCTGTCGGTTCTACATTGGCCTTACAGCATTTTTTAAAAAAACAAGGCCATACCACACAAACAGTTTTACCAAATGATATTCCGGGTTTCTTACAATGGATGCCAGGTGTTGATACGATTTACAGGTACGACAAGCAAAATAAGCAATCTATTCGTTCTATAGAAAATGCTGATATAGTCTTTATATTAGATTTCAACGCTTTTCATAGAGTGGGGGATCCTATGGATAAATTATTGGCTTCTTTTAAGGGTACTTTTGTGATGATTGATCACCACCAACAACCAGACCCTATTACAGAATACACCTATTCTGACACTTCTATTTGTTCTACTTGTGAGATGGTGTATCATTTTATAGATAGGTTAGGAGCAACTTCAGTTATAGATGCGGATACTGCTACCTGTTTGTACACAGGAATTATGACAGATACCGGTTCTTTCCGTTTTTCATCAACAACAAGTACTACTCATAAAGTAATCGCAGCATTGATTGAAAAAGGAGCAAAGAATTCAGATATTCACGAACGTGTTTTTAACGCAAGTACATTCAGTCGTTTGCAATTACTGGGTACAGCTTTGAGTAATTTAAAAGTGTTTCCCGAATACCATACCGCTTATATAACACTATCTCAAGAAGAGTTGAGTAGACATGAATACCAAAAGGGAGATACTGAAGGATTAGTGAATTATGGACTTTCAATCAAAGGGATTCATTTTGCTGTAATTTTTATTGAAGATGTTGAGCAAAAAATCATCAAAATCAGTTTCCGTTCCAAAGGACTATTTTCAGTAAATCAGTTTTCTAGAAACCATTTTAATGGAGGAGGGCATGACAATGCCGCTGGAGGAAGATCTCAAGCTTCCCTCGAAGAAACCGTTGAGAAATTTGTGAACTTAATACCTCAATACAAAGATGAAATTCAAAGTTCTTATAAAAGTTAGTATAGCCATATTGATGCTTTTTCTTTCAGGATGCGAGACTACTGAAGCTAGAAAACCGATAAAAAGGAAAGGTACTTCATCATTAAAAAAGACAGTAGCTGTAAATAAAGCACTATTTGAAAAGGAACAGCAGGCCATGAAAGACTTTATGTCTTTAGATACTCTCCACAATTATACAGATTCAAAAAAAGGATTCTGGTACACTGCACTTGTCAAAGCACAAGATGTTGGACCAAAGCCTGTTAAAGGTGATGTCATTCAGTTTGAGCAAGAAATCAGATCCTTAGACGGAAGACTGATCTACAGTAAAGAGGCATTAGGTATACAAACCTATGTCGTTGACAAAGAACACGTAGTAAAAGGAGTAAAAGAAGGGGTGAAATTAATGCGAGAAAATGAAGAATTTAAATTTATTTTTTCTTCTTTTGTAGCCTTTCGAATGAATGGAGATGAGGCCCAAAAAGTTGGTGTCAATGAACCCATAATTAGTACGATAAAATTATTAAAGATTAATTAACATAAATTAAAACGTAAAAAAATGAAAATTTCAACAATTGCAAATTTTGGATTTGCTGCCGCAGTTTTGACATTAGGTTCATGTAACAACCTACAGAGACAAGCATCTTTGAATACAGAAATCGATTCTGTAAGTTATGCCTTAGGATTGGATATGGCCAATAAGATAGAATTGAATTTCAAAGAAGCAAACGATGCCGCTTTTGTAAAAGGATATGAAGATGCTGTTGATACTTCTAGCGTAGCTATTAAAGTAGAAGCATTGGAAGGTGTTTTAAGAACCTTTTTCCAAAAAAAACAACAAGAAGCTATGCTGAAAGCACAAGATACAACTGGAACTGTAGTAGAAACTGTTTTGAACACAAATACAACAGCTAGTTTATTGACAGAGGTTGATTCTGTAAGTTATGCTTTAGGATTAGACATGGCAGTAAAAATGCAACCTAATTTTGAAGAGATTAACAATGAATTGTTTGTTCAAGGATATCAAGAATTGGCAGATTCTACAAATGTTTTACTAGAGATAAAGGATTTAGACGGTATTTTGAGAACCTTCTTTATGGCAAGACAACAAAAAAAGGCTGCTGAACAAGCAGAAAAAGCGGAAGCTCAAGCATTGAAGGAATATGGAGCTGTAAAAGAAGAAGGACTGAAGTTTTTAGAAGAAAACAAAGCCAAAGAAGGTGTTCAAGTGACTGCTAGTGGTCTTCAATATGTTGTTTTAAAAGAAGGAAATGCAACAAAACCTGTTGCGACTGACAATGTAACTGTGCACTACCACGGAACAACTCCTGATGGAACTATTTTTGACAGTTCAGTAGATAGAGGAGAGCCAGCTTCTTTCGGTTTGAACCAAGTAATTAAAGGGTGGACTGAAGGATTGCAATTGATGGGTGAAGGAGCTAAGTACACGTTTTATATTCCTCAAGAATTGGCATATGGAGCAAATCCAAGAGGAGGTACAATCAAGCCTTTTATGCCATTGGTTTTTGAGGTTGAGTTGATCAAAGTAAATAAATAAAACAAATGAATTACCTAAAATTATCCTTTCTATTTATTATTGTTTTTAGTAGTGTCTCATGTCAATTTGATGATCTTGGCTTAGAGCAATACGAAGGCAACAAACGTGCAGGAGAATCTTTTTTAGATCAGAATAAAGAAAATGAGGGGGTTGTTGTTACAGCTTCTGGTTTGCAATATTCTGTGCAACAAGAAGGAGAAGGGGCTGTACCACGTTTGAATGATGTTGTAAAGTTCAAATATACTTTTTCAACTATCGACGGTAAGGTTTTGGGTAGCAATGTTGATTCAAACAGCGCAGCTATTTCATTCGTTCAAGTTGGCGGGATGTTGTTGGGACTCAATGAAGGATTTCAGTTGATGCCTGTTGGTAGTTCTTATACTTTCTATCTTCCTTATGAATTGGCCTACGGGACAGCTACCTATGGAGGTGTTGATCCCTATTCAGTATTGATTTTTGAAATAGAACTTCTAGAGGAAGGCAATGCTCAAACACGTTTTATGGATGAAAATGAAGGTGCTGAAGATGTACAGGTTACAGATTCAGGACTTCAGTTTAAGGTTATAGAACAAGGAGAAGGTGCCTATGTTGAGGAAGATGACATTGTTGAACTCCACTACCATGGAACATTTGTTGACGGAACTGTGTTTGATAGTTCAGTTGACAGAGGTGTACCGAGTACTTTTGGTGTTTCAGGAGTGATTCCTGGTTTTTCAGAAGGTTTGCAATTGATGCAGGTGGGGGGTAAATACAAGTTTTTTATACCTTATTACTTAGCCTACGGAGCTGAAGGACTTAACGAGGTTGCTTTTGCGACACTAATATTTGAAGTAGAAGTGCTAAATATTAACAATTAAGTACTTCATCAAAAACAAACAACAAAAAATAGTTTGCATAATACAATGGCAATTCTAGTAATATTTTTACTAGAATTGCTATTTTTGTTTAGACCTTTTAATAAAGATTTATTTTATGAAAAAATTAAATTACTTTTTAGTTTTAATTACCCTTTCCTTTGTTTCTTGTGGAAAACCGAATTTATATGATGGTATTTTTGCAAATATAGACACAGATAAAGGTACTATGATAGTGGAGCTTTATTATGAAAACACTCCCTTGACAGTTGCCAATTTTATTGAATTAGCAGAAGGAACTAGTACACGTGTAGTAGATTCACTTAAAGGGAAAAAATTCTACGACGGTTTGCCTTTTCACAGGGTCATTAAAAACTTTATGATTCAAGGTGGAGATATAAAACGTAATGGAACTGGTGATCCCGGATATCGATTTGAAGATGAGTTTCCCCGAGACTCTTTAGGGAATTTGTTGTATACTCATAAAAGTAAGGGTACACTCTCAATGGCGAATTCAGGACCAAATACCAATGGGAGTCAGTTTTTTATCACACACAAACCCACACCTTGGTTGGATGGTAAACATTCAATTTTTGGTGCTGTTATCGAAGGTTTACAGGTGGTTGACTCTATAGAACAAGGAGATTTAATCCAATCAGTAAAGATTATCAGAAAAGGAAGGTTGGCAAAAAAGTTTACTCCTGAAAAAGCGATTAAAGACGCTTTGCAACTCAAAGAAAAAAACGCACTGTTGGCCAAACAACTTAGAGTAAAAGATAGTTTGGCTTTCTCAATCAAAATGGACGAAGCGTCTGCGCTTGTTTTGCCATCTGGCTTGAAAATAAGACACCTTTTAAAGGGAAAGGGGCCTAAAATTATTCAAGGAGATGCTATAAAAGTGCATTATTCAGGTTATTTTGTAAATGGAAAGAAATTTGATAGTTCCGTAGATAGAAATCAAACTTTTGATTTTACCTTTGGTGTAGATAGAGTAATCAATGGGTGGACCGAAGGTATTTCTCATTTAAGAGAAGGAGGGAAAGCGAATTTATTTATTCCTTACGAACTGGCTTATGGACCGTCGGGTTATGGACCTATTCCTCCCAAAGCGGATTTAATTTTTGAAGTTGAAATCGTTAAAGTTTCTAAATAATGTTTGATAAATTAATACACTTAGACCAACAGCTATTATTGTTTTTGAACAATTTAGGAACGGAAAGATGGGATGTTGTTTGGTTATATATAACCGACAAGTACAATTGGATGCCTGTTTATTTGGTGTTGTTGGTTATCATCTTTAGGTTTTTAGGTTGGAAAAAAGGAGGCTATTTATTAGTAATAGTCACTCTGATGATTACCTTCTCTGATCAATTCACCAATTTTATACGTGGTGTTTTTGAGAGAGATAGACCTTTTAATAACCCAGATTTAGCCTCGTATCTACGCACCTTGATTCGACCAGGTCGTTATAGTTTTACATCCGGTCATGCAACTACTTCTACCGCTGTAACTGTTTTTTTAATTGCGACATTGAAACCTTTTACGAAAGCTATTTATTTATTACTAGTTTTCCCGATACTATTTGCTTACAGTAGGCTGTATCTAGGAGTACACTTCCCAATAGATATTACTGTTGGTGCTTGTATAGGAACTACAATAGGCTATGTTTTTTACAAGGTATTCACTAATACCTCAAAAAAAATATTTTCTTCATAAGCAAGCATAAAAAAAACTCAATTGAATATTCAATTGAGTTTTTTTTATGCTAGTAGATGCGACTTAAATGTCATCAAAGCTTACATCAGTGAAAGCACTTTGAAGTTCAGCTACAGGTTCTTTATCTTCTGTATTTATAACTTCTTTCTTATAGTCTTTTTGGTGTCTTTGGCTGATTACTTCTTCTCCTTTTTCATTGAAAATAAAATCAGTTGCAGCTTGCATCATTTGGTTGAACTCTTTAAAGTCCTCTTTGTAGATGTAGATCTTATGTTTTTGATAATGAAAAGACCCATCATCATGTGTGAACTTTTTACTTTCAGTAACTGTTAAATAGTAATCACCAGCTTTTGTAGCTCTAACATCAAAAAAGTAAGTTCTCCTCCCTGCTCTTAGAATTTGAGAAAAAATTTCCTCTTGTTCATTGTAATCTTTCATAATTAATTTTTAAATATTGGTTATTTACTACAAAAATAAAATAATATTCAAACTGACAAAGCGATTTGTTTATTCTTTTTCCAAAAGTTGCTGATTGTACAATGTATTGTAATAACCGTTACCTTTCCTTAAAGATTCATGTGTACCTTTTTCAAGAATACTTCCATTATCTAGTACAAGTATCTTGTCAGCATTTTTTACAGAGGATATTCTATGGCTTACAATGAGTGTCGTTTTATCTTTAGAAAGACGTTTGATATTTTTCAGTATTTTTTCTTCGGTTTCTGTGTCTACTGCTGACAAACAATCGTCGAATAAAAGAATCTTAGGATCTTTGATAATTGCTCTAGCAATAGATATACGTTGTTTTTGACCTCCAGAAACCGTGATGCCCCTTTCTCCTAAAACCGTATTGTATTTTTCTTTAAACTGTATGATGTTTTTGTGTACATCTGCATTCTTAGCTGCAGTTTCTATCGCTTCTTGTGTGGCACTCTCAATACCAAACTTGATATTGTTTCCGATAGTGTCAGAGAATAAAAAAGGATCCTGAGGTACAAATCCAATCCCCCTTCTCAATGTTTGTAGTTGGTGTTCTTTAATTGCTACCTTGTCGATAGAGATTGTACCATGCGTTGTGTCGTACATTCTCGCAATAAGATTTAAGATAGAACTCTTTCCGCTTCCTGTTTTTCCTAAAATCGCTAAAGTTTCTCCTTTTTCAACTACAAAACTTACATCTTTAAGCGCTTCAATATTGGTGTCATCATAAGTGAGACTCACATTTTTGAATTCGATACGTCCTTCTTGATGCTCAGGAACTTTTGTGCCTCCTACGATTTCAGGTGTGTGTTCTAGAAATTCATTGATTCTTTTTTGTGATGCATCCGCCTGTTGTATTGTTGAAGTCACCCATCCGACAATAGCAACGGGCCATGTGAGCATGTTTACATACATGATGAATTCGGCTATCGTACCAATACTAATCAGTCCGTTGATGTACTGCATACCACCAATATAAATAACGATAATATTACTCAATCCAATTAGCAGTAGCATAAGTGGAAAAAAAAGTGCTTGTGCCTTAAATAAATGAACATTTTTTTCTCTGCTTCCCTCTGCTAATACCTCAAAATCTGTAAACATACTTTTCTCTATAGTATAAGATTTTATAACACTAATTCCAGAAAAAACCTCTTGTCCAAAAGTTGTTAATTTAGAGAGGTATTCTTGTACGATTGTACTTCTTTTGTGTATAATTCTACTCAGTACAAAAACAGAAATAGAAAGTACAGGAAAAGGAAGTAGTGTATACAGCGTAAGCTTTGTGTCTATTTGTAACATTTTATAAACAGCGACACTAAAAAGAACCAACATATTGATTGTATACATGACGGCTGGCCCCACATACATACGAACCTTTCCGACATCTTCACTGATGCGACTCATCAAATCTCCCGTTCTGTTTTTCTTGTAAAAATTTAAGGATAGCTTTTCGTATTGTTCAAAAATCTCATTTTTTAAATCAAATTCAATCAATCTTGATGTAACAATGATTGTTTGGCGCATCAAAAAGGTGAAAAACCCAGATAAAACAGCGAGTCCTATAATAGTTGCGATATTTAGCATCAATTCCTCTTTGACAATTTCGATACTGTCAATGATTCCTGTTCGGTACTGGTCAGCGATATTGATAGAGTTTTTTACAATTTCGGGAACTGTAACGGCCAAATACCTAGAAAAAATCGAAATGATAATACCAGCAATCAGTCGGTACCTATATTTGTAAAAGTATTTGTTTAAATAAGATAATGCTTTCATGTGTGTGTAGTACAAGAATATTTATGCGATTGCAAGATACGTGTTTAATTGTTTCTATATGTGTTAGAATCTTCTTTTGTAGCTGTAAAATCATTGCATCTTTTTTGAATACAATAGAAAAATAGTAGTACTTTTGTAACCATCTATCAACAACCTTTAAGTTCTTTAAAAATGATCAACAGACGACATATTCGTGTTAAAGTAATGCAATCTGTATACGCATTGCTCACTTCAAACAGCGATAATTTAGTGAAAGAAGAAAAATTTTTGGTAACTAGTATCGATAAAATGTACGACTTGTATGTTTTGATGCTCGATATCTTACCACGATTACAGATGGTCGCAAAAGAACAGATAGATATTTCAAAAAATAAATTTTTCCCAACGGAGGAGAATCTGAAACCTAACACTAAATTTATTGATAACAAAGTCTTTGCTTTGATTGAACAGAGTATCTCATTTCAAACATACAAAGAAGATAATGGTATCGACAATTGGCATTTAGAAGAAAAGTACATCCGTACTATTTATGATAACTTGATACAAAGTGCGCTTTATAAAAAGTACATGGAGTCTTCGTCTACTAGCTTTAAAAAAGATATATCCTTTATTGTTAATCTGTATTCAGATTTTATAGCTCCAAACGAAAAGTTGGCAGACTATTATGAAGATTTAAATATCAGTTGGGTTGACGATATCCCTTTTATCAACACGTGGGTTGTCAAAACACTTCAGTCTTTAAAAGAAAATAAAACATTGGTAATTGGAAACATCTACAAAGATGTCGACGATAAGCAGTTTGTCAGTGATCTTTTTAGAAAAGTAGTTTTAAACCACACTTCTTTTGAAAAAGAAATTGAAAATAAAACACCAAACTGGGAGACAGATAGAATCGCCGATTTAGATATGATTTTGATAAAAATGGGGATATGTGAGTTTTTAAATTTTCCCTCGATTCCTACCAAAGCGACTATCAACGAGTATATTGAAATAGCTAAAGATTACTCTACTGGAAAAAGTAGTTTCTTTATCAATGGAGTTTTGGATAAAGTCTGTAAAGATTTTGAAAAAAATAAGCGTTTGAATAAAATGGGAAGAGGTATTTTATAAGTGAATACCCTTATTTTTTATTTTAATTTTTTATTTTTACTCCAAACATTTTTACAGATATGAAAAAAACATTAATTCTTTTAGTAGCCGTATTACTATTGCATGTTTCTTGTAAAGAATCAGCAGCATCTAAAGTAAAAACCGCAAATGTTGAAAAAGCCAAAGAAAGAGATGTAGCTGCAGAATCACTTCCAGTAGTTTCATTTGACAAAGAAGTATTTGACTTTGGAACAATTGATGAAGGTGACATTGTTGAAACTTCTTTTGAGGTGACCAATGAAGGAAAGTCAGATTTGATCATTTCAAAGGCAAAAGCATCTTGTGGTTGCACAGTTCCAACTTGGCCAAAGGAAGCCATAAAACCTGGGGAATCGGCAATGATTGAAGTGAAATTCAATTCCAGAGGAAAGAAAAACAAGCAGTCTAAAGCTATCACACTTACGACTAACACAGCAAAAGGTAGAGAAATCGTGAAAATTTCAGGTTTCGTTACACCCAAAGAAAAAAAATAATTTTAAACATATAATATGACATTATTAATACCAATTCAAGCAGCAGGTTTCGATATCAAAAGTTTAATGCCTTTTGCATTGATGTTTATTGTACTGTATCTTTTTATGATCCGTCCACAGATAAAGAAGCAGAAAAATGAAAAAAAGTTCCAAGAGGAAATAGGAAAAGGTTCTAAAGTGGTAACAACAAGTGGTATCCACGGTAAAATTGTTGAAATCAGTGATACTACTTTAGTTTTGGAAACAGGTGCTGGAAAAATAAAATTTGAAAAGTCAGCTTTATCTATGGATTTGACAAGTAAATATAACAAAGAAGCCTAGTTCTTATTTGATATAATTAAAACCTAAGTGAGCTGCAAAGCTCACTTTTTTTTGCACTACAATGTCAAAAAAATCAGTTTTCAATACTTGAAACAACTATTTTGTCTTGTCTATTTTTCGTATATTTAATCACTGACTATTAATTATTTTATCACTTGCCTTCTATGTCTTTGAAATCTTTTGTTTCAAAAATAAAGCCCTCGATTTCTTTTACGCAAAAACAATATGTTTTTGCACTCTTTTTAGGGGTTTCTACTTTTTTTTGGTTTATGACAAATTTGTCAAAAGAATACGAAACGATTATTCCTTACCAAGTGACCTATAAAAATTTACCAAAGTTCAAACTCTTTCAGACGGTTCCAAGCTCATTTGTGGAACTACGAGTTAAAGGCTCAGGTTTTCAGTTGTTAAAAGAACAAGTGTTTTCAAAAGAACTATCAATCGATCTTAAGTTTGTACGTAAAAAACAGAAGTATCGTTATTTTTTAAAAACGAATAGCAACCAAAAAATCGTTGAAAATCAAATGAATAGGGCGGTAAAGCTAATTTCTTTTGTGAGTGATTCTCTTTTTTTTGACTTGGGGAGAAATACATTCAAAAAAATACCTGTAATAACAGACTTTGATATAAAATACAAATCAGGTTATAATGTAGCTGAAGGCTTGAAAATTTCACCTGATTCCATAACGATCAATGGACCAGAATCTCGTGTTGCCTCAATACACTCAATAACCACTTTGCCCTATAATCAGGAAGAAATATCTGAAGACATTGCAGTTTCAGTAGACTTATCACTCCCTGAAAATTTACAAGGAGTTCACTATTCTGAGACAGCAATACAACTTAAGGCAAACGTTGAAAAATTTACGGAAGACAGTTATTTAGTTCCATTTGCAATCAATGGTCTTCCTGAAAATACAGCCATCACCACTTATCCTAAAATGGTAGAAGTAGTATTTCAGGTAGGGATGAGTAGTTACAAAGAAATAACAGCAAGTGATTTTATAATTGTTTGTAATTATGAACTTTCTCAGAAGGAAAATAGAGCCTACCTAATACCTGAAGTAGTCCAAAAACCTTCTACAGTATCTTCGGTTCGCATCATACCTAATCAAATTGAATACTTGATACAAAAATGAAAATAATTGGATTGACAGGAGGAATTGGTGCAGGAAAATCAACTGTGATACGTATGTTTGAAGCATATGGAGTACCTGTATACATTGCAGATATAGCAGCTAAGCGACTCATGCACGCATCGCAGCCATTAAAAAATGCCATTCAAGAATTATTCGGAGTTCTAGCTTATAAAGATGGTACTTTGAATAATAAATATATTGCATCCATTGTTTTTTCTAAGCCTAAAAAATTAGCGGCTTTAAATGCTCTTGTACATCCTGCAGTTCGTCAAGATTTTCAAGAATTTGTAAACAAACAAAACGCTCCTTATTTGCTCTATGAGAGTGCGCTTTTATTGGTAGATGACAAGCAGCAGTTCTGTGATGAAGTGATTTTAGTTTCTACGCCTGTGGATTTGAGAATTCAACGCGTTATCGAGAGAGATAAAAGCTCTAAGGAACAGATTCAAGCAAGAATTGACAACCAGTTGTCAGATGAAGAAATGCGCAGTAAATCGCATTATATTATTGAAAATATTAGTCTTGAAGGAACACAGAAATGTGTAGATGAGTTACATAAGTATTTTTCTTAACAGAACGTTAAATACTTTTTCATTCTCAAAAGCTTTTGCTTATTATTGGGTTACAGTCTTGAGAATACATTATTTTTGACCTATGAGTAGAAAAATGTTTTTTTTGATTGTTCTAATGATGTCAATTGCTTTGGTAGGTATTATTACGGTACAAGTATACTGGATTAGTAATGCTATTGAAATACGAAAAAAACAATTTTCAAATGATGTTTCTTATGCGTTGACAAAGACAAATGAAGTACTCTACAAAAGAGATTTTGTAGACTTTACCGTACAGTTTATGGATTTTTTTCAAACTAAAAAATTTGTAAAGGAAACTGATTTTTCAAAGTTTGTCTACGAACAAATCAATACGACTACCAATGAAACATTTCGTTTTTCATCTACAGGTATCAATGAAAAAATAACATACAAAGGGTTGAATGATTTCTTTTCGAATGATTCGATTACGATGAGTTCTGTTTCGAGCTCTAATCAAGTTTACAAAGTAAAAAAGGCAACTAATAATACAGAATTATCCAAAGTAAATGCCGTTGAAAAGTTTACTTTTTTCAATAATTTGTCTGAAATCGATAAATTGTCTTTGGAGGATACGTATCACAATAAAAACAAATCTATCGACAGTCGTCTCACGAAAGAAGCTGTTGCAGAAGTTCTCAAAAACGAATTAAAGGAGAGAGGGATTGATCTCAGCTTCAATTTTGGAGTTTTTGACAATGGAAACCTCACTCAAATAAAGTCCAAACGTTTCAATGAGGATAGCCCTACGTTATTTACTACAGCCTTATTTACCAAAGATAGAAATGAAAATGCATATGCATTGACTGTTGTTTTTCCTAAAAAGAGGAGTTACGTTTTTTCTGACATAGGCATTATGTTGGTGCTTTCTATATTTTTTACACTCATCATCATGCTTGCTTTTGCCAGTTCTATCTACCAATTGGTAAAACAAAAACAAATCTCTGAAATCAAAACTGATTTTATCAATAACATGACACATGAGTTTAAAACGCCTATTGCGACCATTAATCTTGCTTTAGACGCTATAAAAAACCCAATGATTATGGGCAATGAAGCGAGTGTGATGAAATATGTGACAATGATAAAAGAGGAAAACAAACGCATGCACACTCAAGTTGAAAATGTATTGCGTATTTCAAAATTGGAGAAAAATCAATTAGATTTATCAAAATCCACGGTAGATTTTGTTGAGTTATTGGACGAAGCGATTGAACGTGTTTCCTTATTATTACAAGCAAATGATGGATTGTTATCCATTTCTGGTAAAAAGTATGGCATTGAAGGACTGGCAAATGAGTTTCATTTGGTCAATGTTTTTGTGAATATATTGGAAAACGCAATAAAATATTCAAATAAATCACCTAAAATCAATATTTTTATAGAAAATACTTCCAAATTTGTTATTTTTAAATTTACTGACGAAGGAATTGGTTTGAGTAAAGCAGCTCAAAAACAAGTCTTTGAAAAATTTTATAGAGAACAAAAAGGAAATGTCCACGACGTAAAAGGACATGGTTTGGGTTTGGCTTATGTAAAAGAAATTATCGAAAATCACGGTGGAACGGTTCTTGTAGAAAGTGAAAAAGGCAAAGGAAGTACCTTTATTATTAATTTACCGCTTCTTCCTTAATTTAAAAAAAGATTATGAGCAAAAAGAAAATATTGTTAGTAGAAGATGATCCAAATTTTGGAATTGTATTGAAAGACTACTTGGCTTTGAGTGGCTATACAGTTACACATGCTAAAGACGGACTTGAGGGATTGATTGAATTTAAAAACAATGACTTCGACCTATGTATTTTAGATGTAATGATGCCTAGAAAAGATGGCTTTTCCTTGGCAGAGGACATTCGTAGAAACAATAAGGAAATCCCAATTATTTTCTTGACTGCTAGATCTATGAAAGAGGATATACTCAAAGGATATCAGGCTGGTGCTGATGACTACTTAAACAAACCTTTTGATTCTGAAGTGCTTTTGCACAAAATTAACGCGATACTAGTGCGTAAAAATGTAGCAACAGACACTGAAGAAGAAACATTTGAGTTTCAAATTGGGGGGTTTCATTTGAATTCAAAATTGAGACAATTAACCTTTAAAGGAAATGAGTCTATTAAGCTTTCACCAAAAGAGAATAAATTATTACGTTTGCTTGCTTTACACAAGGATGACCTCATGCCTCGAGAGTTGGCATTGACAAAAATATGGCGTGAAGACAACTATTTTACTTCGAGAAGTATGGACGTCTATATTGCAAAACTACGCCGCTATTTAAAGGAAGATGACAGTGTAGAAATTATCAATATTCATGGAGAAGGTTTCCGATTGATGACCCAATAGTTATTGGGATAATATATGATGTTAGCTCTTTTATAGTAAGGTGAACTTTAAAAATCACTCAAGGTTTTAGACTTGGGATTTATACATAAGAATAGAATTTATTAAATGACTGAAGAACAAGTAATATTAGTAGACAAGGACGACAATCAAATCGGTCTAATGCCAAAAATGGAAGCACATGAAAAAGCTGTTTTGCATAGAGCTTTTTCTGTTTTTGTACAAAATGACAAAGGAGAGCTTTTATTGCAACAACGAGCAGCGGATAAATACCATTCCCCTTTGTTGTGGGCAAATACATGCTGTAGTCACCAAAGAGAAGGAGAAGACAACCTTTCTGCGGGTAAAAGACGATTGCAAGAAGAAATGGGATTTGTGACAGAATTAAAAGAAGCCTTTTCTTTTATCTATAAAGCACCATTTGACAATGGACTGACAGAACATGAACTCGATCACGTTTTACTAGGGCACTACAACGATGCTCCTAATATAAATAAAGAGGAAGTGGAAGCCTATAAATGGATGACACCTAGGGCTGTTAAAGAAGATATGGAGCAACAACCTGAAATTTATACGGCTTGGTTTCGCATCATTTTTGAAGAATTTTACAGCTTTATCAAATGAGAAAAATAGGGTACAAGGTGTTGGTAGGACTTATTTTTAGTGTTTTTGCTACTTTGACAAAAATGCTATTTACAATGGGAGATGTACCTATAGAGACACTTTTACAACAGCCTACTTTAGGAGGTTCCTTTATTTTGTTTTTTGGTATTGGATATATTATTTTGGGTACTGTTTTATGGAATAGTGCCCAAAAAAACAAACAAATTTAGTCTTTATGAAAGTAACCGTTCACAGAAAAGCACACTTCAATGCAGCACATAGGTTGCACAATGCTTCTTGGTCTACGGAGAAAAATAAGGCTGTTTTCGGTAAATGTAACAATGAACATTACCATGGACATAACTACGAATTGATTGTTGCTGTTAAGGGAGAAATTGATGTAGAAACAGGATATGTAATTGATATGGGCTTCTTGAAAAAACTAATTTATGAGGAGATAGAAGAGAGGTTCGATCATAAGAATTTGAATAAGGAAGTTTCCTTTTTTAAGAATTTAAACCCTTCTGCTGAAAATATTTCAGTTGTAATATGGAATATTCTTAGACCTCATATAGATGAAAAATTAGAACTAGGAGTCACATTGTATGAAACTCCTAGAAATTTTGTACACTATACGGGTGCATAATAATTTTTGTAAAGCCTATTTTAATATTTTAAAAACTACTTTTTTAAGTTTTGTAGGGCTTTCTAGCATTCGCATAGTTTGGTGAATATCATCTTCAAAAAAGATGGTAAAATGATTCTTTTTAAGTACTAAGGAATCGAGTTTCTCTCCATTGTAAAAGATATAATCTCCTGCTTCGTTATAGGGGGTAGTTGGTACTTGATTGTGTAATGTTGTAAAGCCAATTTCTTCTTCACCATCAATCATGTATTGAATGTCTATGTATTTTTTGTGACTTTCAGTTTTACACTTTGAAATTTCTTGCGTTGTATATTCCATGACAACCGCAAAGATTTCCTCACCAACGATGCTGTGTTTGCCATTTTCAATTTCTGATAAATCGTTATTTTTTATAAAATCGAATACTTTCGAAAAACGGTGGTGTAAGTTTGTATAGTAGTTAGCGTTTTCTATTTTGTCAAGAATCATATGAAGTGTTTTGGGTATAGTATGTGTTTAGTTCTGTGAGGTATTTATTCTTTAGTTCGGGAGTAATTAATGCGTATTCAAATGAGTTTTTTGCAAGTTCGTATAGTTCTTTCTTACTGAGCTCTAAGGCAGATTGAACAGCGCTATAGTTCGTGTTTACTTGTCCTCCAAAATAAGCAGGATCGTCCGAATTTACAGTGACTTTTAACCCCAATTGCATCATTTTCTTTAAGGGATGTTTTGAGAGGTCAGACACGACTTGTAGCGCAGTGTTAGAGAGTGGACATAGTGTCAATGCCATATCTCTATCAATTATTTCTTGCACTAACTTAGGGTCTTGAAGTGCATTGTTTCCATGGTCAATTCTATTTATTTTTAAAATATCTAGTGCTTCCCATATATACGACGCGTCACCTTCTTCTCCTGCATGTGCAAGAGGGATATATCCAGCAGCTACTGATGCTTTGAATACATTCTTAAATTTTGAAGGTGGATTGCCTTTTTCAGATGAATCGAGTCCTACAGCTGTAATCAAATGTTTGTATGCCAAGGATTGTGAAAGTGTTTCAAAGGCAGCTTCTTCACTGAGGTGTCTCAGGTAACTCATGATAAGTAGTGAAGATACATTTAAATTTTCTTTAGCATCCTTTTGAGCTTTAGAGATACCGGTAATGACGGTTTCAAATGAGATACCTCTTTCAGTATGTGTCTGTGGATCAAACATAATTTCTGTATGTCTCACATTTTGATCGGCACATTTTGAGAGGTAGCTGTAGGTTAAATCGTAAAAATCATCTACCGTTACAAGTACATTTGCTCCCTGGTAATAGATATCTAAAAAGTCTTGAAGACAATCAAATTTATAGGCATCACGAAGTGATTGAATTGTTTCAAATGGGATTTCTATTTGATTTCTATTTGCTATTTCAAACAGCATCTCAGGTTCCAATGTACCTTCTATATGTAGGTGTAACTCAGCTTTTGGCAAGTTTTCAATAAATGCTTTCATACCTTAAAAATATAAAAAAGAATTGAATAAGACTTGCAAATGAAAAGGATGTTTATGGGTATATATCAGTTTTTATTAGAATTGCTACAAAAAAAAAGCTTGACCATATGGTCAAGCTTTTTCAGAATAATATAAATTGCGATGCAACGTATTAGATTACTTTAACCTCTACTGCATTCATACCTTTTCTACCTTCTTTTAAATCGAATTCAACTGTGTCTCCTTCTCTTACCTCATCAATTAATCCTGAGATGTGTACGAAGAATTCTTCGTTTGATTCTGTGTCTGTAATAAATCCAAATCCTTTAGACTCATTAAAAAACTTTACTGTACCTTGTTTCATTATATAATATATTTTATACTGCAAAGATAGTATTAAATAACAAACGAACAGTTTTTTTTTCTTTTTTTTTCTAAAATTCGATAATTCTTAACATGCAGTTAAAACTAGCATGAATTTAGTAGAATTTTTTTCGTAACCAAAATGATACTTTAACCAATAAAATTAATGCAGGTACTTCTATAAGAGGACCAATGACTCCTGTAAATGCTTGTCCAGAATTGATACCAAACACAGCAATAGCAACCGCAATAGCTAGTTCAAAGTTATTTCCTGTAGCTGTAAATGAGATGGCTGCATTGTTAGCGTAGCTACTGTTCATTGCTTTACTTGCAAAAAAACTAATAAAAAACATGACAATAAAATAGAGTAAGAGCGGGATAGCAATCAATACGATATCCATTGGTATTTCAACGATATAAGCTCCTTTCAAAGAGAACATCAACACAATTGTAAACAACAATGAGATCAGTGTCATAGGTGCTATTCTTGGAATAAATTTTTCTTGGTACCAAGTTTCCCCTTTGAGTTTGACAAAAATAATTCTGCTTAGAATTCCAGCCACAAAAGGGATTCCTAAGTAAATCGCAACACTCTCTGCAATACTAGAAATTGGAATATCCACAATGGCACCTTCAAACCCAAAATAGGGAGGTAATACGGTTATAAACAACCAAGCATAAAAACTGTAGGAGAATACTTGAAACAAACTGTTCAAAGCGACCAAACCAGCTCCGTATTCACTACTTCCCTCTGCTAGGTCATTCCATACCAACACCATCGCAATACAACGCGCCAACCCAATTAGAATGAGTCCTACCATATATTCCGGATAGTCGTGTAAAAATGTGATGGCTAAGAAAAACATCAATACAGGACCGATGATCCAATTTAACACGAGTGATGTACCTAATATTTTAACATTTTTAAATACTTTGGGCAACAAGGCATAATTGACCTTTGCCAAAGGAGGATACATCATTAAAATCAAACCAATCGCAATTGGAATATTAGTCGTTCCTTGACTAAATTCATTAAGGTACTCAGGGAATGTTGGAAATACATACCCAATTCCGATACCAATAGCCATAGCTATGAAGATCCAAAGTGTCAGATAATTGTCTAAAAAACTTAATTTTTTCATGGGGTTACTTTTATTTGATTTTAGAGAAAACATATTTTAATTCAGTAGCAATCTGCAAACTTCTTTCAAGGTATTTTTCCTTTTGAAGTGGTGTATTGTCAAATGCTTTGGGGTCTTCAAAAGTGATAGGAATACGTTTTGAAGCTCCAGCAATGAATGGGCAGCCTTCGTCTGCACTAGAACAAGTAAGAATTGCTGCAAAATCTGTCTGTGGGTTGAATGTATTGTCATAACTCTTTGAAAATCCAATAATCGGTGCGTCACTTGCACTGAATTTTATACTGTAGATGGGGTTGTTTCCACCTGCCAACTCGGTTATTTGAAATCCTGTATTGCTGAGAGTTTCTTTTACTACGGGAAACATAGCCGTTGCTTCAGTTCCTCCTGAATAGGAATAAACACTTCCAATTTTATAGTATGCTGCTATTGTTTGTGCCCAAATTTGAGATAGATGACTCCTTCTAGAATTATGTGTACAGATAAAATTTAAATGTATCGGCGTATCTGTAGCGATACATTCTTGTATATATTCAGTTAGTGGAGCGAGAATTGTTTTTCTTTCTTCAGAGATATTTTCTATACTTAAAGAACTTATAGTTTCTTCAATTGTTGTAAAAAGTGAGTGCTTCATGGAAATAATAATTTAACAACATCCTGAACCAGGAGCGCAGGTATTTGTATTTTGTAAAGTTTCGGTTGTTTTATTCGTTGGAATCTCAATACCACAAGCATCCTCTGCTAGGCAAGCAGTTTTTGTGTTTGTCAATAAAAAAATGCCATCTTGATGGTCTAATCCAAATTTTTCTATGGTCTCTCCTTGGTATTCCACTTCTATTTTTAAATCGGAAAAACCTATTATTTTTTCGGACAATGAAATGATGCTTTCTAATTTTTTTGGAGACAAACGGTGCTCGTAATCCTCTGCTTCCCAAAGTTGTAAATTGAGAACTTCCTCTCTGCGTTCTGTTCCTCCACAGTCAATAAAGTGTTTGCTTATTTTACCCACTTCAGTTATGTGAAAATGAGGAGGTACAAAATTTCCATTGGGCAGTCTAAATGCTATAGCTTCTGCGTTTAGCAAATGTTTTTTGATTTCTGATAGTTTCATATTAATTGTGTAAAATTTTGATTAGCAACAAGAGTCATTACTTAGCGTAATCTTGTTATAGAATGTTGTAAGAAACTGTTGTATTTCATTCCATTTTTCAGTGTCAATACAATAGCAAATTCGGGTTCCTTCGATTGTTCCTTTGATGATTCCAATACTTTTTAGTTCTTTTAAATGTTGAGAAATTGTAGGTTGTGACAATCCGATTTCTAAAACTAAATCACCACATATACACGCCTTTTCATTTGCTAAATATTCCAAAATAGCAATTCTAGCAGGGTGCCCTAATACTTTAGAAACCGCTGCAATATCGTTTTGGTTTTTGCTAAATATTTCTGTTTTTGTAAGTCCCATAAACCCTTATATATATATCTATTGCAATATTACGATAGATATACATTAAAAAATAGATAGATGGATAGGGTTAACAATTTCTTAGCATTGCTTGCTAAAAATTATACCGTGTCTAGAATTTTAAGAATTTGAGTACATCCGATATGAATCTCTTCATCAGAAATAGTAAGTGGAGGAGAAATTCGAATGGCTTTGTTTTCATAGAGTAACCAAAAAAGGATCAAACCTGCCTCCATACATTCCAAAACAACCTTATTGGCAATCTCTGGACTATCGACCATTACAGCCAACATGAGTCCTTGCCCACGAACTTCTTTAATGTGTCGGTGTTGCAACAAAGAACGTATCAAGGTTTCTTTACGCAGTACTTCTTGCATTAGCTTAGAACTCGTTATTTCTTCCAAAGTGGCCAATGCAGCGGCAGCAATTACTGGATTTCCTCCAAAAGTAGTGATATGTCCCAATTTAGGCTTGTCTTGTAGTGTAGACATGATTTCTTTAGAACTTATAAAAGCTCCGATTGGCATACCCCCTCCGAGTCCTTTACCTGTTATAAAAATATCAGGATTTACTCCAAAGTGTTGAAAACCAAAAAGGGTTCCTAAACGCCCAACACCCGTTTGTATTTCGTCTAATATGAGCAAAGCTCCAACTTCTTCACAGCGTTTTTTTACCTTTTGTAAGTAGTTGTTCTTGGGGACTATAAACCCAGCGCCACCCTGAATGGTTTCTAATACGACTCCAGCTGTTTTGGTGGTAATTTTCTCAAGGTCTTTCTCTTCGTTGAATTGTATGAAGTGTACACCAGGAAGTAAAGGCCTAAAAGGCCTATTTTGTGCTTCTGCACCACAGAGACTCATAGCGCCTTGGGTATTCCCATGATAGGCATTATTAGCAGCGATAAAACCACTTCTTCCCGTAAACCTCTTGGCGAGTTTCATAGCTCCCTCAGTGGCTTCTGTCCCTGAATTGGTCAAGTATACAGACGAAAGGGTTTCGGGTAAATGAGCTGCGAGTTTTTTACACAGTTCTAAAGCGGGCTTTTGGATAAATTCACCGTATACCATCACATGCGCATACCGGTCAACTTGGTCTTTGATCGCCTGACTAACTTTTGGGTGGTTGTGGCCAAGACTATTGGCAGATACACCTGCTACAAAATCCAAATACTTTTTTCCCTTAGTATCTATGATATAAGAACCTTTAGCACTCTCTATTTCCATAGACAGTGGATGTGGTGTCGTTTGTGCTTGGTATTTTATAAAATCTTCCTTCATCTCTGACTACTTTTCAAATAATACTTCTTTTGGCACAACAGCCGCTGACTTTTTTATAGGTATAATGGAATCAGTATCTCGTAAAAATATATCTTCTTTTCGCAGTGGTTTTTCTGTACCTCTCCATTCAAATCCCTTCAGTGTTTTTAAGTCTTGTGGGAATTTTGAAGGAGGATAAGTTTTACCTTCTGGCTTTTGTAAGAATTTAATTGTCTGAATGGCATTTTCTTTCAATTCAAATAAAATACTACTACAGCTCATTTTTAAAATGGCAATTAGATGCTGTACTTCGTCACGAGCGTAGTTTATAACTTCGCCATTTCCTTTTGTCAGCAGTGTGGATAGTTGATTGTTATCAAACTTTCCAAACATGTTTTTTCCACGTATTTGACTGTAGCCTTCTGGATCCTTTTGTACGATAAAGGCATTCCTTTTGATGTACAAAGAGTCTAGTTTATTTGAGTTTTTTTCTGAAATCAACTGAATGCTATCTCCGGTAATTTGATTTTCCCCAGACCAAAGTATGGGACGTTTGTACATGTTGGTAATCCCTGTTTTTTGGTTGGTTGTCAAAGAATCGCATTTTCCGCTGAGGTCTGTTTTGAAAAATTTCACATGATGGTAGGCTCTGATAAGCCTTTCTTCCGACTTTCCTGTAATCAGTAAGGTGTCCCCGTGTATGTGTAGCGAATCCAAATCAGAAATCGTAATAGCCACGGGCTTTTTGATAACAAATACAGAGTCTTTTTCTTTAAAAAACTCCGCATAACCTCCTTTTAAAAGAAGCTTGTTTACAGTATCTGTAACTACTATATTTCCTGAACTAGAGGCAAAATTTTTGTTTTGATTGCTATAAATACTATCGCCTTCTATAGTACGGTTGTCATACTCAATTTTGGCATCCTTGATCAATTGAGCAATTTTAGACTTTGTATCGTAAAAACCCTTTTTAGCAAAGGCAACGCTTTCAGGAGTAGTTATAGTAGATGGACCATAAAAATAACTTTGTCCATTTTCTGTGTAGTAATCTAGATGATTGGAGACCAATTTGTTTTCAGGATTACTTACAACTACATTGGTGGTTGCAGTAAATTTTTTTAATGTGGTCGAATACACTCCGTTTTTACTTTTCAATTCATTGTTTGCATCGGTAATTGTTGCGTTACAATTGTATTTTAACTCTTGTGCAATTCGGTCAAAATGCAAGGTATCTGTTCTCAATTGCATACTTGGATCATTGATGACTACATTACCCCACGAAACGGCTTTTTGTGTATCTCCATCATAATGCGTGTACCTACTTGTTTGTCGAAGTGTATCTCCCTGGTTGACAAGAACATTTCCGTAAGCATGTAATATATTTTTGGTTTGATAATACAAAGCTTTGTCGCAGTCCATCAACACTCCTTGGTGACTCACTTTTACCTTACCGTTCAAGATGATAGCCCCTGGATATTTGACTTCGTTTTTATAGGTCTGATTCGCATTGAGAATTTTTATTTTTTTGGACTGTGAAAATAATACAGAGCCATATAAAAAAGCGAAAAGCAGTAGGAGTTGTTTCAATGTAAAAATTTTTTACAAAAATAAACAAAAAGCAACAAGCTACGCAGCACTGTAGTTAAAATTGACACAATACCACTATAAACTGTTCATTGTAGCTTTTAATTGAGGATAAAAAATTATCGAATTGTTTCAAATTCTCCAATATCCTTATTCTTTTTTACATTGTCCCAATTGAATATTTTACCATTCATAGAGATATATACTCCAGATGCCAGGGTTTGAACGAATGCCAATGAACTACCCAAATTGAACAAGCCATCAGAACTTCCAAACTGATACGGAATCATTGCACCTGTGAGCACTATTGTTTTGTCTATAGATTCTTTGGCAATCCAAGCGGCAGTTTCAGCCATAGTATCCGTTCCGTGAGTGATGACTATTTTTGAGTTTTCTGTAGCTCGACACGCCTCGATTATTTGATCACGTTCTTTGTTTTGCATCTGTAGACTGTCAATCATCATCAAAGGTTCTACTTTTATGTCTAGTTTAGACCTTCCTAAATGAAGCATTTCATGTAAATGCGTATCTTTAAAAAAGAGTTCACCATTTAGCTCATTGTATTTTTTGTCAAATGTACCACCAGTACAGAGTATTGTAATACTTTCCATTGCATGTTTGTTTTGGATATTCAAAAATAAAAAACTAATTTATATTTCAGTTATTTGAGAATCAAATACTGAATTTAATTTTAAGATTAAACTTAATTGCCCTCTTATTAGTCTTTCACAAAAACGATACACGATGCGATATTTTCTCTTTAATATTATTACTTTACTAATATTACTTATAACTTCTTGCAGTCCTGATACTAAAGAAGTAGAAGATTTTTCAGAAAATACAGACACAGAAAATCCAGTGGTCACTTCAACCCTTCCAAACATATTATTGATCATAGCAGACGATATGGGCGTAGACGCATCTCCAAGTTTCGCTATGGATTTAGGAGCACAAAAACCCTACATGCCCGTTCTTTCGAGTCTTATCTCAGAGGGTATCTCGTTTGACAATGCTTGGTCTTATGCTACTTGTTCTCCCACACGCGCTTCAATAATAACAGGGAAACATGGATTACATACAGAGGTATTGGCACCTATCAAAGGTTTTTTGAGTGGCACACATACTTCACTACAATCTTATATAGGAACACATACAGAAGAAGCATACGCCTGTGGAGTATTTGGAAAGTGGCACTTAGGAAACGATCCTACACACCCCACACAAACAATGAAAGTAGGAAGCTATGCTGGAAATTTAGGGGGAGGAGTACCCAGTTATTGGCAGTATAAATTTATTGAAAACGAAATGGAAACTACTGTTACTGATTATGCGACAACTCGCTACACACAGGCAGCAATTGACTGGAAATCACAACAGACAAAACCGTGGTTTCTATGGTTGGCATACAATGCTGCCCACACTCCTTTTCACAAACCAGACAATGCACAGCTCTATGAAAACTCCGGTTCTAGAGCACTTCCCGCTTATGAAGAGGGAGTTTCAGAACCGCTTCCTTACTATTTAGCGATGTTAGAGGCTATGGATTTTGAAATGGGACGTTTACTTGACAGTATGTCTACTTCAGAAAGAGAAAATACAGTTGTTATTTTCATAGGAGACAATGGAAGCCCAAAGAAAGTAAGCCAGTGGGGAGGTAATAAACATTCTAAAGGGTCTATATATCAAGGAGGAGTGAATGTACCTTTTGTCGTTTCAGGAAAAGAGATACTCAAAGGAGTTCGTTCAGATGACTTAGTACAATCAAGTGATCTGTTTGCAACGATCGCAGAATTAGCAGGTATATCAATCACTAACTATTACAACAGTCATAGTTGTAAGCCTTCTTTGATTGGTGAATCCTCTAATCCACGTAGTTTTTTATATGTTGAGGTACCCGGTAATGCGGATAATGGTTCCTATGCTGTCAGAAATCAGGAGTATAAATTGATACACGAAATAGACACGGGTATAGAACAATTGTACAATTTATCTTCAGACGCAAGAGAAAGAACGGATCTTTTAGATCCAAATCATATACTTACTTCATTAGAAAATCAAAATTTGACTGCTTTAAGGAGAGAAGCGTCAGAAATTCGAAATTAAACTATGTTTCTTTGCTTTCAAGATACTCAATCATGATTTTCTGTTTTTTTCTTAAAATGAAACACTAAAATTACGAATAAAACACCTTTTTAATCTTGTGACAATTCTAATTTTGTGAAGCGTCTATATTGTTTAATCAGTTTAAGAAAAATATTGTTATTATATGTTTTTCATTATACAACATAAAAAATACTTCTGTGTAAAATTGATCTTTTACAGGTGTGTCTATTAAGTAATACCTGGTAAAATCTTCTCAAAGAAATTTTCCCCTTGCTAAAGTATAGTTTACTACTTCATAAAATCATTTGACTTATTGGTTTTGTCTAGAGCGGTTTTGGTGAAGGTTTTTTGTACATGTTTAAAATACGCATATTATCTATTTTGATATTCCTCAAAATTTAAGGATGACTCTTAAATTAATACTTAAAGAGGGATAATTACAGGTTTATTAATATTTAATTTTATGAAAAAATACTTATATCTATTGGTACTCTTATTTTGCATTATGTGTATAAATTATGCAAAGGCACAAAGCAGAAAATACTTACATGAAACTACAATTTCCTTGAGAGACTTGTTTAGTTTTGACAAAAACCACGGTCTTCGAGTAGATTCAAGTGAACTCTGGGATAAAGTAACGGTAACTGCAAATGTTTCTCAAAAAAATAATGTTGGACCAAACACTTGTGATACAGGAGATTTAATAGTCTTATACAAAGCTTACGTCGATGCAAACAGTACAACATTAGAACACAATGCTGACGAGGGGTATTTATATCTAAATGATTTTGATAATGACCAGCAATGTAAGGTTTTGAGTACAAGTACTGATAGTTCATCTTATCTGAAAAAAAACACACTTTTTGTAAGAAGAAAGTTGATGCAACAAAATAATGAAATTGATGGATTTAACAGTCTTTCCCAAGTGTTACATTTGACAATTCATTTAGAGCTAGAAGGAGAGCTCTCCCTTTCTGATATTCATGAAATTGTACTTCCTGGAAATAGAAGTTTGAGAGGGATTGATTTTACCGAGGTTCCTGATATTGAGGTGTATCGTGAAAATAGTACAGTACCAGAATTAACATATTATATTAAAGAACAAAAAAGCGAACCTTTAAATCTCCAAATGGGGGATAGTGTTGTATTTAATAGTTTTGATAAAAAACTATTGATTGAAGGTATGGCCGACATATGGGTAGCACGTTCTGCAGGCGAAGTAAAATTTTACGCAGATCCATCCATTAAAATGGGTGGTTTCAAACCTTTTTTAGGCTATGATTCCCAAGTTCATGGGGTGAAATTACGAAATTATACTGCGGAACTTGATGGGAAACTTAGATATCCAAGAATGAAAAAACGGCTCCATGATTATTATACCACGTATTGGATAGCGCAAAGACAACAAAATTTTGCCGCAGATCCCTATGATCCATATACAAGTTCTAATGGTAATGTGAAATTTTCAAAGGGTAAAACTGCGGATGATTTTAACCTACCTCATTTTAAGGTAGGAGATGACCTTTATAGAGATGTTCAAAGAAATAATCAACGTGAGGGATACAATGTTGAACTTTTCAATGAGTTTTATCCTGTCACAGATATGATTCAAAATAATGGAGTTACGTTTGATGCAGCTAAAGAATACAAAGGTGAAAAACTAGTTTTCGGTTTGGATTCTGATGAGATTTTTTATGTCAATCACCCATTTGCTGCAGCTTCTTCACTTTACGAAGATCAATATTTACTAAAACAAGATGTTGAAACATGGAAAATATTAATGGAAAATGAAAATGAAGATGCAATTGCAATGATGGTCAGTTTATACCAAGCCAATCGAATGCATAAAGTCGTAGAAGATGAAAGGGAGTTCTATTTTAAAAAGTACTCAAATGTATTCTATTACAAAGGCAAAGAGATTCTAGATAAAAACCAATTTACATATGATTCTAACGTACAAGAAAAAAAAGCTTATTTTAATTACAAAAGACCTATAATCCACAATCAAACTTTTGAGGGTATTCCAGAAAAAGGAGCTTTTTTATGGAGTACAAAAAGCAATTCATTTAATATTCCGATAAATGTAACAGTTCCAGGGACAAATGATGATAGTTCTTCTACATCACCTTTTCTAGGTTTCTATGGATCTATAAGTGGAGACGCATACCCATCTGTACAAGAAAAAAAGGTAATGTATTCTATACCTCTATATTATTTGGAAGTACCGGGTCTTTATACATTGAGGTATACCTACGAAAATGAATTAGGATTGATAAAGTCTATAGAAAAGGAATTCGATATAAATGCGCAAGTAACTTTTGATATTGGTTTTGAAAAATACGCAAAAGGGTATCACGATATACAACTGGTATACAGACGAACTTCGAGAATAAATACTGATGGTAACTATAAAGATACTGGAGTAATTGTTGCCGGTAAAGAATTACATTCAATAGCACTTAGGTTTGCTTCTGCTCCTGGAAGTCAAGGAAGTGACTTTTCAGAAGATCCTACAATATTCACTAAAAATGGCCTGTTGGATTTAAAAGAAGGTAGAGGAAGTGGTAATGCATGGTATTTGGGTGATATCATAAAATCAGAACCCTATTTTACCAGTTCAGGAGATAGAGATTATTCTGTCATTAGAACTTATACATTCAAAAAAGGAAATCAAATTGTTTTTACAGCGATGGACGCAGACCCACATATGTTTATTCACTACGAACCTGAATGGTATGTGTCTGAGAGAGCTATGAGTAAGCGTTTGACAGATAAAGATTTAGAGGATCGTATTTCTTGGTATTTAAGTACTACACGACATCAAAAGGATACTGACAATTCTCTAAAACTAATAGGAATAGGAAGGCATTTATCATATAAATTTATAGAAGAACCAGGAGTCTACTATTTAAGTGCTGTTTACAATGGTGTATCTGAAATAAATCATAAGATTGTCATTCAACCTAAAGCTTTGAATGATATAGGGACAGTAGGTTTTTATCCATTACAAAATTATCATCGCGATTGGCTCATTGAGTTTTTAAAAGATTCGGACGTAAATGTTCCAATATTAGATAACTTACAAATAGCTAAAGTTGAAAATATTCATAGTAGGTATACCTATGTTGATGGTGTAAGAGCTCCATTTAATAATACCCAAAGTAAATCGAATAGATTCGCATCCCAGAACGATTACTATGCTACTTATGAAGTTGATTGCTCCTTGGAATTTTGTATCAATACTGATAGTTTTACGATTTCTAACGAAAACTTAGCAGATTGGTTCCCCAACAATTGGATACGACACTTTTCTGACAGTCCATTGCCACTTGACATCAATGCATCTTTAGTAATGTCTTTTGATAGTTTTGATAAAAATATTTTGTCTGAAACTAACTATGAAGCTTGGCAGTGGCGATTTCCTTGGACATCTTATACAAGTACAGAGGGCTACAGAACACGATGGAATATCAAGACTTTGTATGATATGAATAATTTGTTTGACAATGATAGAGGAGCACTTTCAGGAAAAGCTTTTGGTTTGTTGAAAAGTGAAAATTATCCTATATACGACAACACTGTATACGGACCTGCTAGGGATGGTACTGGAATAATTTCTGATTTTACAGAACAAGAACGACTGAAGTATCACTTTTATTTGGATTTAAAATACAAAAGAAAAGTAATACTAAATGTAGGATTGCTTTACGAGGATTTAAAGATTGATTTTTTTCAGAAGCACCAAGATAATAATCGAGGTCAAAGGGTTGCTTCAGGAGTTTTTAAATATCCAACTACAGGGATTGATAACAAAGGCACTGTTAAAAAAAACAGTGCTGATAAAGAACAAGACTTTTTGGTACAATTAGCTCCAAACCCTACAAAAAATGGACAATTTAAAGTTTCTTTGGGAAATCACAATAGCTGTTTTGTATCTATAGAAGTTGTGAATGTATTGGGACAAATAAAATCCCATTTACAACGCTATGTGGAAGCAGGTGATCAGTTTGTAACAATCCCTCACGATCAAATTTTATCTCCTGGGGTATATCATGTGAAAGTCAGGATAGGTACTAGAACGATAATCCGAAAAGTAATCGTTCAAAACTAACGAGGATACCATTTAATTGTATTGAATATTTACAAACAAAATAGTATTGGGAATTGTTATTAGACCTTCAAGTAACAATATAACAACAAGTTACTGTTTTGTATATCATTTTTTACGAAATACCCCCCTTTTAAATTTTATCATAGAGGGTATTTTTGGATATCTCCTAAACTTATATCGATAGTTAATCACATGAAAAATGAATATACAATATTCATAAAAGTTTTAAACTAATATTTATAACCAAACCAATTTGATCGTTTTATGTTAAATACACATACAATAACATGGGTAATGATTATTCTATTTCATCTACATTTTGCAGTGAGTGCGAAGAGTTTGACTTTTGGTTTACAACAAGGTTTTAAAGTACAAGGGGTAGTTCTAGATCAGTATGGAAATAAGTTGCCTGCTGCATCCTTAGTCATAAAAGGCACGAATATAGGAACTCAAACTGATTTTGAAGGACAGTTTAGTTTGCTAGTACCGGAGAAAGTGACAAAAATAATTTTTTCCTATTTGGGATATGAAACAAAAATACTTAGGGTTGACAATACTTTACAGACAAATTCAAATCTTAAGGTGGTATTGTTTGAGCTTCCTTACAAATTGGACGAAACGGTTGTGGTTGGACATGCGAGAGTCAAAAAAAGTGATTTGACAGGAGCCGTGACTTCAGTAAAACCAAAAGATTTAAATATAGGGAATGTCAGCAATGCGGCCCAGATGTTACAGGGACGAGTGGCAGGTTTGTATGTAAATAGTGCCAATCAAGATCCAGGCGCTATCCCTGAATTTACTTTACGGGGTGTCAGTTCGCTTCAGGGGAGTGCAGCCTCCCAACCTTTAGTCGTTATAGATGGTTTTCCTATGGAAAACACCACTATATTAAATACCATACACCCCAATGATATTGCTCAAATTGATGTTTTAAAAGATGCTTCTGCAGTGGCCATATACGGGTCTAGAGGGGCTAACGGTGTCATAATCATTACTACAAAATCTGGAGAAAATAATACAATGAAAATTGATTATAGCACCACATTTTCTACTCAACTAGTTGCTGAAACGATCGCTTTAATGGATGCAAATACGTATGCTAACTTTTACTTGGATTTTGTAAATGATCCGAATTTTAGTGAAGGGGCTCAATTTAATGCACCACATACCTTAGATGAAGTAGGAGCCTTAAAAACAACTGATTGGCAAAAAGAATTGATTCAAACTGCAAATTTAATGCAAGAACATGTTGTCGCTGTTTCTGGTGGAGGAGGAGGATTAACGTATCGTTTTTCAGGGAGTTTTTATGTTGCTGATGCTATCGTAGGTCCAGCTGCTTACGAAAGAGTAAATGTGCTAGGAAAATTGAATTTTAAAAAGGATAGGTTACATGTCAAAGCGCAGCTAGGGTTTACTTCAGAAGCTAACAATACCTTGAAAAATTCGTATAGCAATGCCTTAAAATTTTCACCATCTACACCAGTATTTGATGTTGATGGAAACTTAAGTCAGCACAAGAGTGAAAATTTAGCATTTCTCCAAAATCCATTATTCAATGAAATAGCTATGGAAAGTTTTACTGAAACAAATACGACTCGTATTCAATTAGGGCTTGGGTATGAAGTGTCCAAAGAATTTCAATTGGAAGTCAATCTCGGACGCATTCAAAGAAATCCTGAATCTTTTTCCTTAAGGAATAAAGCTTTCTTTTTTTCACAAGAAGCAACTGCCGGGAGCCTTCAATATCAAAATCAAAAAACAACCAATGCAAATGTGTTTCTAAAATTTAAAAAAGCCTTTAATCGGCATACATTTGACATAACTACTGGAGCTACTTACTATGCATTTAGATCGAGAAGTCTTTCCGCAAGTGCTGAAAGGTTTCCTTTTGAAAACATTGGATATTACAATATTGACGCAGGTGTGCAAGAAAACATTATGGGAAGTGATTGGATTTCAAAGACAACACTTTCAGGTTTGTTTCGTATGAATTACAACTTCGATCAAAAGTTGTTTTTGACATCATCATATAGACTAGATGGTGCCAGTCAATTCGGTGAAAATAATAAATGGGGTCTTTTTCCTTCCATTAGTTTGGCATACAGTATAGACAAGGAATCTTTTTATCAAGAACATATTCATTTCTTGGATGTTTTAAAAGTAAGACTTGGCGTTGGAGTTGCAGGAAATGATAATATCCCATCTTTTAGAACGCAACAACTTGCTGATTTTACGACTGTAGACCTGGGTGGAAGCCCGAAATCAGCATTGATAAATCAAGGTAATTTCAAAGCCAACCCTGATTTGAGATGGGAACAATCAGTCACTCGAAACATAGGATTAGAATTTGGACATAAAAACTTTTTTGTAGTCATTGATGCCTACAGAAAAAAGACAACAGATGTACTAATGAATCGAAGCCTTCCAAGTGAAACAGCATATGATTTTATAGCATTAAACAAAGGGGTGTTAGAAAATAATGGAATCGAAGGGAATTTGAATCTATATTTCAATTTTTTCAATCGAAAGCTTCGATGGTCACCAGGGATCTGGTTTTCAATCAATAAAAATAAAATTTTAGAATTTGACGGTGATGTAGTCAATTATGGCGATGGAAATTGGATCGACAATAAAAATTATGGAAATACAGCAATTCGTCAAGAAGGGTATAGCTCACATGCGCAATGGGGCTATGATTTTATAGGAGTTTGGCAGCTTGATGAAGCTGAGGAAGCTGCCATTTACGGAGCCGTTCCAGGTGATCCAAAATTTAAGGATGTAGATAAAAACTTTGTAATTAATGATGACGATTTACAGTATTTGGGAGATTCAAATCCTGTCTATACAGGTGGTTTTTCAAATAAGTTGAACTACAGTAATTTTGAGTTTTCGTTTTTTATAGAGGGTGTTTTTGAAAAACTAGTGGTCAATAACAATCGTATTTCATTGATGTATCCTAATTTATTATTGGGTAGAAATTTAGCAGTAGCGGCAAAAGATCGTTGGACTGATTCTAATGCATCTCAAAGCGTGCCGAGCTTGACGCGTATGCCTTCTAATGAAATAGTTAGGAGTGATTGGTCGATGGAAGATGCAAGCTTTGTAAGACTTAGAAATGTTTCAGTATCCTATGTCTTTAACACCGATAAATTAAAACTATTTAAAAGCTTACAACTGTTTTGTGCAGCAACCAATGTTTTTACAATTACGAAGTATTCAGGAGTGAATCCAGATGTACTAATTAGAGATACCGAGTGGAATTTACAACCCTATACAAGAACAATAAGCCTTGGGATGAATGCAACTTTTTAAAACTTAGTAGATGAGTAGAATTTTAAAATACATAGCGGTGTTTTCGTTTTCAATGATTTTTGTCTTTTGTGATAGATCTTTACTAGATGAGGTTCCTAAAGGTGTCGTTTCAGAGGAGGTTTTTTTCAACTCAAACGAGAACGCTGAAATTGCTTTACGTGGAGCCTACTACAAAGTGGGGAGCTCATTTAATGGGTATGGAATTTGGCAATATGTAATCGAAGATTTAGGTGTTGACTATGGCGTTGGTGGTTGGTTTGACTCTTTTTCTTATAGCAATTATTCAGATTGGTCAGCTACCAATCCTGATTTTATTGACTGGGGGCTTTGGGGCAATTTTTGGGATTTGATTTTTCAAAATAACCGTCTTTTAGAACTTGTTCCTGCAATACAAATGGATGCAACTTCTAAAGATAGAATTCTGGGGGAAGCATATGGATTGAGAGCATTCGCTTATTTTTCATTATTGAATTGGTTTGGTCCCGTAGCTGAAATTACAACTGCATCTGAGAAACG
>JBELHA010000007.1:23111-63285 GCA_042091695.1 Flavicella sp. | reverse complement strand
ACTACATTCCCTGTATGATCTCCTGTAAGATTTCCTATTACATCTCCTGTGTGACTTCCTGTACTGTCACCTGTTAAATTCCCAGTAACGTCTCCTGTGTGACTTCCTGTACTGTCACCTGTTAAATTTCCCGTGACATTTCCTGTAACATCACCTGTATGATCTCCAATGCTATCTCCTGTGAGGTTTCCAGTAACATTTCCCGTTACGTCACCTGTTAAGTTTCCTGTGACGTCTCCAGTTGTATTTCCTGTGAGGTTTCCGGTGACATTTCCCATAACGTCTCCGGTTACATCTCCTACTACATCACCTGTATGATCTCCAGTGCTATCTCCTGTGAGATTTCCAGTGACATCTCCTGTCACATTTCCTATATGGTCTCCAGTACTATCTCCTGTAAGGTTTCCTGTAACGTTACCTGTGTGACTTCCTGTACTGTCACCTGTAAGGTTTCCTGTGACATCTCCGTTGTGTTTTCCAGTAGTATCCCCTGTTAGGTTTCCAATAACATTACCTGTGTGATTCCCGATACTATTACCTGTTAAGCTTCCTGTGACATCTCCTGTGACATTACCTATTACTACTCCTGTATGCTTTCCAGTACTATCTCCTGTAATGTTTCCCGTGACATCTCCAATCACATTCCCAGTATGGTCTCCTGTACTATCTCCTGTAAGGTTTCCCGTGATATTTCCTGTTACATCCCCTGAATGATTTCCAGTACTATCTCCTGTAAGGTTTCCCGTGACATTTCCTGTGAGGTTTCCCGTGACATTTCCTGTGAGTTTGCCTGAAAAATCTCCCATTACATTACCTGTGACGTTCCCTGTAACATTCCCAATAACATCCCCTGTGTGTTTTCCTGTACTATCTCCTGTCAAATTCCCTGTCACGTCTCCAGTATGGTTTCCTAAACTGTTTCCCATTAGGTTTCCTGTAACATCGCCAATAACATTTCCTGTCAGGTCACCTGTATGTCTACCTGAACTGTCACCGGTTAGGTTACCTGTAACATTTCCAGTAACATCACCAATTACATCACCTGTGTGCGTACCCGAACTGTCACCGGTTAGGTTACCCATAACATTTCCAGTGACGTCTCCAATTACATCACCTGTGTGCGTACCCGAACTGTCACCGGTTAGGTTTCCCTGAATGTCACTTGCCTCTAAAACACCTAAAACTTGAGTGTCAGATGAGAGTGTTATATCAGCAGTATTTTCATTTTTATCCTTTTTTATCGATTGCCCATATGACACTGATATACATAAAGACACCAGTATCAAGAAGTTAGATTTAGTTATTTTCATTTTTCAAAATTTTAAAGGTGTTGATTCTGTTAGAAGCATCACGAACTTTAAGTACATACACTCCCTCCATTAGCTCAGAAACATCGACTTTATTTGTATTAGCTGTTATTACTTTGACCCCTGTTGCGTTAAATATTTCTACATGAACATCACTGTCCGCTTCTATATACAGTATTTCAGTAGCTGGATTTGGAAAAACACGAATTCTTGTAGTAGTTTGGAAAAGAGTCTCAATTCCCATCGCAGCAGCAGAAATTAATGAGATTGACTTAAAAGAAGTGTCTGTTTCGAAAACATGCTCCAAAAAAGCTTCTTCAGAATCTAAAGAGGGCTCGTACACCTTCCATTCCCCTGATTCGCTTTGAAGCAACAATACTAAATCATCTTCATCATTTTCATTTAATTCTTGTAAATCGTATGAAAAAGTAAGTGTTCCTTGAAATCCAGTTAAAGCTTTTTCTAATGAATACACCCTGTCAATAGTTGCATTTCCTTCAATGAGTTCTGCAGATTCATACCTTGTGATACTATTTTCTCCTTCTATTGTCATGTTTTGAGAAGGAGAGAGTGTCAAACCATCTATTGAAATGGATGCACCTGCGGTCATAGCTATTTTGGCATCGCCTCGAAGTGTTATGAGTTGACCGTAAAAAAATGTAGGGAGCAGCAGTAGAATAAACAAGTGTTTTTTCATAAGAAATTAATTTAGTAAAACTAAATTTATACTATTATAAAACACTTTTAACAAAGAAACGTCAAAATACATATTGACACAGTCTAATCGCTATTTACATATGACTAATTTTCTATTTTATGATTATTTTACCGGTGTGTATTCGATTCTCCGTTTCTACCAAATAAAAGTAAATTCCAGCATTCAAAACGTTTAGATCTACCGGTTCTTGATGTTGTATCATTTTTTTAAATACTTGTTTCCCTTTCATTGTTGATATCGTCAATGTATAGTCTTCTCCAATATTATGTAATTTCAAATACTTTGAAACAAGTGGATTTGGAAAAGCCTTCACTACTTCTTCTTCATTCGTCTCTTGAGATAACATACGGCTAATTGGCGCATCTAAGAAATCAACAATGCCGTTGTTATTTATATCCAAACTACCATAGCAAGAATTACTTAAGCGCATTACTACATTGGAAGCATCCCCACATGCACTGTCCACAAACTGCATATACAATTGTATTTGATTGTTGTTTTCAACGAGAGAATACCCGGTTTTAGTCAACCATTCTGCAGAACTAACCTGAGAAGTTCCATTGCCAGTCATCTCACTATTACTTCCTTGAAACCCTTCAAATTCTAGGACGCGAATTGTTTGGGTTTCCAAATCTATTCTCGCTTTCAAAGTAGAAGTGGCTCCTGTGCAATTTGTATAATTTTCTAACTCTAAAAAATAAAAGCCTTTATCTTGGACTCCAAAATTTTTCAGTAATATTTCTTCCCCTACATTGATAGAATTACTTGTACCAATTTGTTGATCACAATTCGTATTTTCAGTATAATCGTCGATACCATCATTATCACTATCCAAATCTAAATAATTAGGTGTACCATCACCATCAAAATCAGTCGCAGACATACCTGCATCGGTTACTTTACAAAACCCAATAGTTGCACCGCAGGCGTTGGATATTGTTTTAAAATAAAGGCGGCGTTCTCCATTTTCTTCTAACAATTCAAATCCAATTTTACTGTAAGCAGCCGAAACAGATACAATTTCATTTGGCGCTACTTGATTTATAGCGTCAGTTACAGTTCCAAAGTGATCATAATTAATCACTGAAAGTGAATTTGTATCTAAATCAACATAGGTTTTGAGCGTTGCTGTCAGACCATAACAGTTGGTGAATACTGGTATTTTCAAAAAATAAACACCCGAGGTTTTTCCTTCAAAATTCGTAATCAAATGATTTTGACCTGCCCAAATGCTTTCAGAGTCTTGAAACAAAGTCGCACAAGTAGATATTTCACTAAAATCGTCAAAAGTATCATTGTCACTATCTTTAGTAACCACACATTCACATGAAACATCTAAAAAATCAGTCATGGTTTTGCTTGTGGTTTTCCCATCAGCATCGGTTATTTTCAATACCACTGTCTTTTTACCTGGAATCTCATAGGATACCACAGGGTTTCGAACAGTTGTTGAAGAAACAGCACTAGCATCCGGAAACTCCCACTCCCAAGACACGGCTTCTTGATCCACAACAGAGTGACTGTCTAGTTGAATATCGTCAAAAAAACACACCTCTTTTTGTTGTGTCATTGGCAAAGGTAAAGTCTCTGACTTCTCATAGAAGTCCGTTTCCCAAATTCCTCTATTTCCGGCAACACGTAGTTTTGATTTTTTATAGAATGGTAACAGTTTGCAAATTCTAAAGTGAACAGGGAGGTTGTTTACATACAATTGCCAGTCAGGTAAAGTGTTATTTTTGTACCAAATCATTTTGTTAGAAGTAACATAAACACCCCCATCGGTTCCTTCTTGCACCTGCACATTTGTCAAACGTTCTCCATTCAGTGTAGTAGTGGTCAAATTGTTCCATGTCAGCCCCAAATCTGATGATTTGTAAATCTTTTGACTGTTGTTACCCCCATTGTACAAAGCTAAAAACAACTCATTATTTTCATTCAAGCCTATAAACATACTTTGATGATTGGCGGGTAAAGAGACTTCTATCCAGTTTAGACCTCCATCTGTTGACTTCCATAATTTACCTGAATTTCCACTTTTTTGAGTAAGAAACATGAGGTTTGTATCTACTCGAGACACTTCAATTTCTTTAACGATATTTGAAGCAACTGACCCAAAGGAATGCAGCAATTCAAATGTAAGCCCTTCGTCTTTACTTTTCCATAACTTATGGTCTTTTCCTAAATAGAGTACATTCCAATAATTAGGGTCAGTCACTATTTCACTTCGATTGGGAAAAACATAACTTTCATTGGGATACATCCCATAATTTGGAATATTTTTTACAGTTCCTGTAATAGTTTTAGGAATTTTCTTACCACCAACATCACTGTGGTATACTTTTGTATTGTCTCCCAATGCCACATAGCCTGTTGCTGTTTCCCCACCTCCAAGTTGAATAAAATCTCCTGATGGATATCCGTCATGATAGGCGGCATTTCCATTATGGTACCTACCTCCTACAAGTACATCTTCGTTCCATCCTTGACCAAACCCCCACCAGTCAGATCCATTCATTCCATTTTTTCTTGAAGCCACGAAATCGAAATTTTCATCGTATAAATCGAGTCCACCATCGGTAGCAACCCAGACATCATTTCCGTTGGATTCCATGTCTTGAATGTCTGGATGTCTATATTCAGGACCACAAGAGGCATCACAAGAATAGCCTCCCCATTTTTTATAAGTAGTACCTCCGTCTTCGGATTTAAACATACTCAAGCAACCAAACATCAATAAATCAGGATTGGTATCTGACACGGTAATTGCTAAATCGTAGAAACCTTGATTGTAAGGCCAGTAAGTTGACCATTCGTTTGGAGTTGCCTTGAAAAAGGAAAAAGACCAATGGTTCTGATTGTAGGGGCCTCCGGGTTCATTGTCAGGCGCGCCGTCATTGTTACCATCATAAGGTGTCGTCCAAGAAGCACCTCCGTCTGTAGATTTGTATACTCCAATAAAATTATTGTCTTCTACTTCATCATCTTCGTCTCCTAACAAAACTACATAAATTCGATTTGAATCCGCATCTGTAAGTCCTATTCGAGCCCCACCAGTTTTTAAGGCAGTACCTCCTAATGGTTCAAACCACCCATTATTTTGGACAGTAAAAGTAATTCCTCCATTGGTACTTTTTAGAAATTCTGTGATTTTTTTACTAGTATTTGTCTTTGTGAGGTAGACAATACTTGGATTCGAAGTATTGAATTGTAAATCCCAACATTCTTCATTAAAAATCGTATTCCAAGTAAGCCCTCCATCTGTGGAGCGTTTCATGCCCTTAGCACCAGCAATCATAAGCGTATTTGGATTGGTTGGATGGATTAAGACAGCATGTAATCGCATTCCTTGCTGGTATAGTAATTGAGACCATGTTGCTCCTGCATCTGAAGAAGTATGTAGTGTATTGCTCAGGGCCACATAAAATATATTAGAATCTGAAGGTGCTATTTTCACTTCACGAATGGCACCATCATTGAAATAGGAATCTCCAACAGAATTCCAATTCATACCTTTATCATTTGAGGTATATACCGCAGCAGTTTCGGTTCCTGCAAGCAATCTATTTGGATTTAATTTTGATTGATCAAAGGCGAACACATTGAGCTGCTCCGAGTTTTTTTGAACCCCTCCAACGTCGTAGGTTTCAAAAGGACCGATAGCTGTCCAATTAGAAACCCCGTTTAAATTTGTTTGTTTGCCCTGTTTGTTTGAAAGGAGTTTTTTAGATATTCTAGCTTTAAAAACCCTGGAATTAATAGCTTTTTTTTCTTTTTCATTTGGAATATACAAGGTACCATCATCTTGCACATAGTCTTCTGAAAGAACGATCTTACTCAACATTTTTAAGTTTTGAGAATGAACTGTTTTTATAAATGGATGTGTACGATAATAGGTATCAAAGGCTTCAGAAATTTGATAATAATTTGGATTTTCACTATACAAAAGATGCACCCACGTTGGCTCGTTGTCAGCAATTGCTGGAATTGTCTTGAACAACTCACTGTATTTGGGTTTGGGAATATAACTTTCAGTTGCGTTTTGTGCACACAAGTTGACGCTATATATTAATATGACAAGTGTGATTGTGAAAATTCTATTCAATGAAGACATATTTGGCTGTTTTTGGTATGTAATAAATTACTACTAAAACAGACAAATCTCTCTACACCCCACCTAATGTTATCGCTATTTCAACGACAGTAATCAACAGTTTCATTGTATTTCCATTTTATGAATCACAACAAGAGCAACATGGATAGCAACTCTGTGTTTTCATAAACAAGGACTATTACACACATGAAATTTCATATGAGTAATGTAGATTTTGGAAAAAAGGTCTAAGGTTTACGTTATCTTATTGAAAAAAAAGGTACTAAATCGTAGTGATATAAAAGTATATTGCCTACTAAAAGGTAGGGGCGTTAACTAATCAAAATAACTCTCGAAAAAAAGTACTATTAATAAAAACGATTGTTCCAAATTACGGAGTTGAAATTCTTTTTAACCATAAAAAAGAAATAAAACATTACAAATACAACTGCTTTTAGGATAAACAAAAACAGCGTAACTATTTTAGCAACATCCATTGAGGTGTTAAAAAGTCCTACTAAGACTGCTAAGATTGCACTTGTAAACAAAGAAAAAACCAGCATACTTTTGGGACTTTTAAAAGGCTGTACTATGAATTTCCTGTAGGGATTTAAATCGTTTCCCCAAGTGTGTACCAGATAATAATAGCCATTCCCCATTGGCACAAACAAAAGAGGGTCGTCTGGGCTTCTCAGTTTGAATAACTTAGAGGGAGCCATGATTTTAAAGTTCTTTAATTGTGTATTGTGTTTGCCTTCAAGGTCACCAATTATTTTTTCAATGTTCTCAGGATAAACCCCTTTGAAATACCTTGTGTCTAAAAAACGAAGACGGTAATCGACACATATCTTTTTTATGGTGTCAACATGAAAGATCTTAGAAGTTTCCAATGCATCAAAATCCAACATGTTGTGAGATTTGTCATCTACTTTTTCTAAGTTTTCACGAATAATTTGTGATTTTACCTCCTGAGATTGCATGATTTCACGGAGCATCAAACGAAACGCTTCATCTTTAATATCTTTCGTTCTCTCTGCAATCAACTCTTGATGAATATCCAATTTTTGAAACATGTGCCTATCTTTAAATGAAAATAAAACCTTTTTGTAAAATTACGGAAAAAACAAGAAAAACAAAACTTACAAACACTGATATAGAGAGTATTAATTGTTTTTTAAGAAAACTTTAAAAAGAAACCGTGTCTCTAAAAAAATAGTTACTTTTTACATTTGTTGTACGGATGCTACAATAGCATTGAAATGATTTTCAATTCGAACATCGGTAATACCCTTCATCGACTTCTTTGGTTTGCCGCTTCTTTTATGTAAAAACAAACCGTCAGTGTCGCGCCATTTGTAATTAGCAGAAGCACTTAAGCTGTTTCCTTGTTTTAGGTCTGAAACACGTAATACAACTAGTTGGTCTTTGGTTTCAAAAGTCAATAGATACTGCATATCAAAAGAAGAACGATACCCTAATGAAACAATCGTATACAATTTACTTGCTATCTCTCTAATAACAATTTTCTCATCCTTGATTGACTCTATGATTACGTCTTCAGGGTACTCGTATGTTTCACTCAATAAATTATATATTTTAGTGAAATTTTCTGAAGCGGTATATGCTGTGGGAACCTGAACTTCTGAATTCATAACGGATTTGATACCTGCAATGGTTTTTTCTTGGGTTTGTTCGAACTCAAAACGATATTTTGTAGTATTTACTTGTCCTATAACAGAAAAATTAAGCAACAATAACAGCCCTGGTAAAAATATACTATATCGCATTGTATTTTTAGTTTTAAATTTATGTAGCTATTAATGAGCCTGTTACTTTTTATTTAGTTTGGTTGTAATAATGAGCCAACTTGTAAAGGTTGTTATAATTGAACCATTTTTTATCCGAAGACCTAGCGATAAATTTTTTATTATCTCCAAGAAGTTTTTTCATTTTTTTCTTAAAAAAGAGTTTGGATATTTTAGTGATATCATTGTCCTTTAAAATCAAATAACTCAACATTTGATCGTTGTTAAAAGTAATTTTACCAGCTTCTCCTGAAGCTATATCTGCTTTTGGATTTTGCAGCACACTCATATGTTCTCCATAATACAAAGCGACATAAAACTTTCTTTTCCCAGAGTTCTTTTTTAAGTTTTTCGGTAGCGATACTACAATTAAATCATCGTAGATCACCAATTGACAATCTTTAGCCTTGTAATACACCGATTTCACATCTTTGTCAGGTCTATATCGAAAAGACCGAATGTCATCTCCAGTATAGCTTGAGCCTCTGACATCCCCTTTCAATTCAGTTCCGTCTAACAAAACAATGGTCCCTTTCAACCACTTAGCTCCTACATGTTTCTTTTTTGTGGAGGTATCCCCACTATTGTAATATTTTGACTGAGCACTGCAAACCAGTATACTCAGAAATAAAATCAAGACACTTAAATATGTACGTTTCATAAAAATGGTTTTTATAAACATACAAAATACTTGATGGAAGCATAAAAAAAGTGGATGAATCGTTAAAAAGCTACGCTAGAAACAACATAACTGACCATACACAAAAATTAGTTAGATTTAAGATATGTTTTAAAAAATGAAAAATTGTGAAAGTATTTGTTTGATAAAACACACCAAAGATGGTTTAATTTTCATTAATTTGCTTTGGTTGATTTGTTAAAATTCATCAAATATAGCAACAGTAAAATATACCGCATCAAAAACAATCTTTTGAAAAAAATCGTCATCGCAGTAACCAACGACCTAACTACAGACCAAAGAGTCCATAAGGTTTGTACCACACTCTCAGAAAATGGGTGCGATATTTTATTGATAGGAAGAAAAAGAAAATCAAGTATCCCTATAGGGAGAAGTTACAAAACAACTCGCATGCATTTGTTATTTGAGAATGGCCCTTTGTTTTATGCAGAGTACAATGTTCGATTATTTTTTAAGCTACTTTTCACAAAGTTTGACATTTGTGTAGCCAATGATCTAGACACCTTATTGGCTTCTTATATGGTTCATAAAATTCGAGGTAAACAAATTGTTTACGACAGTCATGAATTGTTTACTGAAGTTCCCGAGCTTGTACATCGTCCTAAAATTCAAAAAATATGGTTGACTCTTGAACAGTATCTTCTACCTAAAATACACCATAAAATGACCGTTTGTGATAGCATCGCTGCATATTACAAAAGAAAATACCAGAGCTCATTCGAAGTCATTAGAAATATCCCTGTAAAAAAGGCACTGTCTCAGGGAAGTTTTCCATTTGACACAGGTGATAAAACGATTATTTTATACCAAGGAGCAGTAAATGTTGGTCGTGGTTTGGAACTGATGATAGAGACTATGTCTTTACTGAGCAACACCATTTTTGTAATTATTGGAGCAGGAGATATTCTCAAAGAACTTCAAGAAAAAGTAGCAAAACAAAACAAAGGGCACCTTGTAAAATTCATGGGAAGTTTGGAGCCTGAAAAGCTTCGGAAATTGACTCCTTTGGCGGATATCGGTATCAGTTTGGAAGAAGATTTAGGATTGAACTACAGATATGCACTACCCAATAAAATTTTCGATTATATACAGTCTGGAATACCCGTAATTTGCTCTGACCTGCCAGAGATGAAAAAAATTATTTGTGAAAATAACATTGGAGAAGTACTCATACAAAGAGCTCCAAAGAACTTGGCAATAACGATACAGGAAATGGTTGCAAACAGAGCTGCTTACGCAACGCAACTCGTTGCAACTGCTAAAAAATTCACATGGGAAAAAGAGAGTAAAAAACTATTGAAAATTTACAAAGGAATTCTTTAGATTCAATGAAAAGTTCATTTATAGGAACAACAGACAAACAATCGCCTTCAAGTGACTGTAAACAATCAATTCTGCACTACTTCGTACAACTCTCCACCTTCACATTTAATCGTTTTATGTTGGAATTTTAAAATTAGTGCATAGTCATGAGTCGCCATTAAGATAGACTTACCACTTTTGTTAATTTCACTCAATAAATTCATTACTTCAACTGAGGTTTTAGGATCTAAATTACCCGTTGGTTCATCGGCTAAAATTAGCTCAGGATCGTTGAGTAATGCTCTAGCAATCGCGACACGTTGTTGTTCTCCTCCTGAGAGTTGAAATGGCATTTTGTAATCTTTGGTTTGCATGCCTACTTTTTCTAAAACTTCTGAAATTTTAGCTTTTATTTTTTTAGCATCCTTCCATCCTGTTGCTCTGAGTACAAAACGCAAATTTTCAAATACTGTTCGGTCGTTTAGTAGTTTAAAATCCTGAAACACGATGCCTATTTTACGCCTTAAAAAGGGAATTTCTTTGGACTTTAAACGCGCTAGATCAAAACCTACAATATGCCCCTCCCCTTTTTTTAGTGACAAATCACCATAGAGTGTTTTCAACAAACTACTTTTACCACTTCCCGTCTTACCAATAAGGTAAATAAAGTCACCTTTAGCGATAGTGAGATTCACATCAGACAAAACGAGATTGTCTTCTTGAAATATAGTTGTGTTTTGCAAACTGAGTATCGGCCCTTCCATAAGTACATATTAGTCTTACAAACTTATCGAATTCAAAGTGAACTAACAATAAAAATAATAGATACTACAATGACACTGTTGCTAAAAATAAAAAGGGAATCACTACGTTGTTATACCGTAATAATCTTTATTTTTGAATAACAAAAAGCTTATTTGATGTACTACTCTAAATCTATTTTCACCGTTTTTTTATTGATTTCTAGCCTTTGTTGCAAGGCTCAAAAATCAGTAGAACACACTTCTGAGCATGCTGAATACCTTAAAGGCGTGGCGCTTTACAACGAGAAGAGCTACTATGCTGCTAGTACTTTTTTTGAAAAAGCACTCGCCAACCAAAAGACCGAAAATCACTATACCGAATCTGCTAGTTTCTACAATGCAATTTGTGCCATCAAACTCGGCAAAAAATACGGAGAAGAAAAATTAATGTCTTTTGTAAAAAATTATCCCACGAGTCGTTATAAAAATACTGCTTACTTAGAAGCAGGAAATTATTATTACAACCATGGAAAACCAGCAACATCACTGCAATGGTTTGAAAAAGCATCTACAAAATATTTAACCTCATCTGAGGAGGAATCGTACAATTTTAAAATGGGCTACGCCTTATTTTCTAATAAAAAATATACCGAAGCAAAAAGGTATCTTTTGGCGTTGACACAATCTAAAAACTACCAAACCGAAGCAAATTATTACTACGGTTATATTTGTTATGTACAGGAAGACTACACAACAGCAATGCGTTATTTTGATAGATTAGAGGGCGACAATCGCTATGAAAAAGAAATCCTCTACTATAAAATGAACATGCAATTTCAAAAAAAGGACTTTGATGGCGTGATAGCTGCAGGTGAAAAACTCTTAAAAATTGCTTCTAGAAAACAACTCTCAGAAATTTCTAAAATTATGGGAGAGAGTTATTTTTATTTAGAAAACTATGAAAAAGCAATTCCTCACTTAAAAAAATACAAAGGGCGCAAAAATAAATTGACAACCAAAGACCATTATTTTTTAGGCTATGCTTATTACAAGCTTAAAGATTACGACAACGCCATTCTTACTTTTAATAGGATTGTTACAGGAAAAGATGAGGTTGCTCAAAATGCTTATTACCACCTTGCAATGTGTTATCTAGAATCTGACAAAAAAAGCGAAGCACTCAACGCTTTTAAAAATAGTTCAGAAATGACATTTGACAACGAAATAAAAGAGGATGCAGGATACAACTATGCCAAATTGAGTTATGCAATCGGAAATCCTTATATGAGCAGTGCACTTATATTACAAGAATTTGTGAGTACTTACCCGAACTCAAGACATACCGCTGAGATAAACACACTGATTATTGATTCTTATCTGCAAAACAACGATTATGTGGGGGCTTTGGACTACTATGCGAACAAACACTTGTACAAAAACAGTACTTTCTACAAAGTCTCTCTTTACAGAGGAATGCAATTGTTTCAATCTGCAAAGTACCAAGAAGCTATTCCTTTCTTCAAAACATGTAGCAATCAGTTAATAGCTCCAGAAACACAAGCTATTGCTTTGTATTGGAAAGCTGAAAGTGCGTACCTACTTCAAGACTACAAAAGTTCTTTGACTGACTTTAACCGTTTTAAAAAACATCCAAAAGCAAAAAAAACAGAGGCATATAAAAACATCTATTATGCGATGGGATACAGTTATTTCAAACTAAAAGACTACGAAAAATCATTGAGTAGTTTTAAAAACTACACTCAAAGTAAAAACACAACTACCCTCAAAAAAAATGATGCCTATGTCCGTATGGGAGATTGTAGCTTTATCAGTAAGAGCTATTGGAACGCAATGGAATATTACAATAAAGTGATTGCAAAGAAAGGCATTGATGCGGACTATGCTGCCTATCAAAAAGGAATCAGCTATGGTTTTGTTCGCCGCAATGAAAAGAAGATTACTAGTTTGGCAGCCTTTGCTAAAAATCATCCAAAGTCATCATACAAAGACGATGCCTTATACGAGTTAGGGAAAGCCTATATCGCCGCCAAAGAAAACAATAAGGCAATTGATACATTTGAACAATTGATAGCAACTTATGCAACAAGTGTGTATGCTCCTAAAGTAATGCTCAAACAAGGTTTGCTTTATTTTAATGAAAACAATGCAGAGAAGGCTTTGAAGAAGTACAAATCAGTGGTTAGCAATTACCCAAAATCAAAAGAAGCGCAACAAGCCGTTCAAAATGCTAGGCAAGTCTATGTGGACATTGACAAAGTAGACGACTATGCCGCATGGATCAAAGACATTGGTTATACAAACTTTAGCAATACAGATTTAGACAATGCCATGTATGAAGCCGCCACTCTAAAATACCAAGCCAACAAACTTCCTGAAGCTGTCGCAAGTTTCAAAAAGTACCTGATCAACTTTCCTGAAGGCTTGCATGTCTTAAAAGTAAATTTCTACAGTGCACAAGCTAATTTTAGTCTTGGCAACAGTGAAAAATCCATAGAAGGATATCGTTTTGTAATTGCTCAAAACACTACTGAATACACCGAACAATCCCTTTCTAGATTGAGTCAAATCTACCTTGAAAAAAATGATTGGAAAGCAGCAACTCCTATCTTAAAAAGACTGGAACTAGAAGCTAATTTTCCTCAAAACATATTATTTGCACAATCCAATTTGATGAAAGCAATGTTCGAAGCAGCGGACTATGAAACTACCATAGCCTATGCTGAAAAAGTATTGAATACCGAAAAAGCAGACAAGCAAGTACAATCAGACGCTTCTATCTTTATAGCCAGGGCCTCTATGAAAACTAATAATTTAGAAAAAGCAAAAACGGCATACAACGATGTTTCAGAGGTAGCAACTGGCATACTCAAAGCCGAAGCCTTGTACTATGAAGCCTATTTCAATCACCTAGAAAAAGCTTACGATGCCTCCAACAAAACAATACAAATATTGGCATCAGAATATGCTAGTTACAAATATTGGGGAATCAAGGGACTAATTTTAATGGCGAAAAATAATCACAAATTAAATGATGCTTTTCAAGCCACCTATATTCTTGAAAATATTATTGAAAATTATGAGCAATACGATGACTTGCAAGAAGAAGCTAAAACATATCTAGCGGTCATTAAAGAAGAAAATAGCAAAGAAGAAGCGGAAGAAATCACAGAAGAAGAAGAAGAAGAAGCAACAGAGAACATCGAATTTTAAAAATCACTTAGTTTGTATTCTACATTTATAGGAAAAAAAATGGAGTTCCACCATATAACATATCATCATGTATAAAATATTTTTAAGTTTAGTAATGCTTGCTCCTTTACTTCAGGTAAAAGCACAAAAAGAAAAGGACAGTATCAGTACCGAAGTTATCAATGTCGTCAGTTCCTACAAACCGACAATCTCAGATGCCTTTAAATCAAAGGACGTACCTGTGATCTACAAAGGAAAGCGTCAAAAGAAAGAACTCAAATACAGCATCAACTCCACACCTATACGTTCTGTATTTAGACCCAATGTAGGCACCTACAAAACAGCTCAAAAAGACAAAGTAGCCACCGCCCTTCCAAACTATGTAAAAGTGGGATACGGAAATTACAACACACCGCTATTGGAAGCATTTTTACACCGACAGAAAAAACAACACGAAGGGCATCTTTATGTGTACAACAAAACTTCTGAAGGTGGTATTAAAGGAGTACAACTAGACAACAATTATTTGAATACAAAAATTGAAGGAAGCTACAAAAACATTCAAAAAACCTATAATTGGCATGCTAAAATTGGCTACCATAAAGACATGCAAAACTGGTACGGTATCCCTTTTGAATATTCAAATACTGTATTGGATGCCCTGGATGTCAAACAAAGCTACAATCGCTTTATTATATCAGGTGCAGTAGCCTTCAAAAACAACAAATTAAAAACTATCAAATCTGCATTCCTTTCAATTAGCGATGCTTTTAAAAGCAGAGAAACTCAATTTTCTATAGCTCCTACTTTTGAGTTTGTCGTCTCAGACAACAAAATTCTAACCGATATTGAGTTCAGTTTACTGAATGGGGCTTTCAACCCAGAAAGTGAAGCTACTGAGCTAGATTACGATTTTATAAATCTCGGTACATCGGCTCACTACCAAATTGCTGCAGACAATTACTTCTTTTCTTTAGGAGCTAAAATTCGATACAACGCTGCCATTGAAAATTCTAAAAACACGTTTAAAATATATCCTGATCTCAAAATAGATTATGTATTGGTTGAAGAAATATTCAACATCTATGCTGGTATCTCGGGAGATTTACACCAAAACTCATACCGAGAAATAACTAGGGCAAACCCCTTTGTAAGGCCTGATTTGGACATTCGTGTAACCGACAACAACTATACGGCTTTTGCTGGTTTTAAAGGTAAACTATCCTCACGTATAGACTATACTTTAAAAGCGAGTTACGCTCGTGAAAACAACAAATTACTTTTTCGCGCTAGCCCAAACACAACAGACGGAAATACCCTCTTAGCAGAAAAGAGCTATGCAGTAGGAAACTCATTTTTAGCAGTATATGACGATATCAAAACTTTTGGTTTTTTTGGTGAAATAAACGCACAACTCAATGATGATATAACCGTTGGTGGAAACATACAAATTGATAATTACACCACAAAAAATGAAGAAGAAGCTTGGAACTTGCCGCCTTTTACTGCAAGTGTACACGCCCTTTATAATTTTGATAAATGGATCTTTAAAGCGGCACTTTTTACCAAAGGAGAAAGAAAAGATACCGTGATCGATATTATGGATAACCTAACGGTTGTAAACCTAGAAGCCTTTGCAGATTTAAATCTATCCACGACCTATAAATTCACAGACAAGTGGAGTGGGTTTATAGCACTAAAAAATGTACTCAATAGTGATTACGAAACTTTCAACAATTACCAAGTACAGGGATTCCAAGTACTCGCGGGAGCTATATATTCGTTTGACTTTTGATACTTGTAAAACACAGCAGCTTAGTATACATTTTTAAAGATATCTACAGAAATAGAGACAATGAATTTAAGTAATCATTTGCTATAGCAATACTACTGAGTTCAGAAATAGCAACCTCGGAAGTTCCCTCCCATTCAGCTTCTTGGTTGAGTGTTTTGATTGTAAACGTTTCTGAGCCCACTGCAATAATTTTCCCAACCGCTATTTCATCTGCTGCATCCGTATCAAAATGTAACAACACCTCTTTTTGTAGGAATTCATTCAATAACAATTCTGAATTCTCTAAATTGTAAATTTCGCTTGTAGGCAGTGAGGGATATTTCATCTGAAACACTCGATTTTTGAAGGCTGTTTCTTCATCCTCTATGATTTCATCAATATTCAATTTATGAACAAAACGAAATCCTTCTACTAAAAAGTCACTTTGGTTGTCGTGCAACAAAATCCAATGTGCCCCTTCTGAAATAAAAAGTCCTGAAACCTCCTCATCCCAGTCGTTGATCAAAATACTATATACTTTATTCGGAACTAGTTTTGGTGTTATGTACATATGCTAACTATTCGTTTTTTTATAAGCTGTAACTTTTTGAAGCAAGTTATTAGACAAATTTAGTAAGTAAGACATTTGCTCAATTACCAATTTAGTTTCTTGTAACTCCAAAGAGAGCGCTGCTAATTCTTCACTCGGATTATCCAATAAGATTTTATCAAAATTCTTAGACAAGGATTTGTATTTTTTTTCAAGTTCAGAGGCGGCCACATCAACATGGACTGTCATATTGCTTTCTTGAATATGCTTTCCCTGGACAACCAACACAGCATTTTCTATATTTTCTAAAATATTAGCTACAAAAGTCTCAACAGAAGATGAAATGGCTGTCGTTTCATGGGTCTGTATAAAAGTTCCTAAAGAAGCTAGTGAGGATAAAAAGGTATTAGAAAGCACCACTAAATCATATATCTCAGAGAAATACTTTTGCTTAGATTTAGGCTCTTGGGTCATTCTTTGGAAGGCGGCATTCAAATCACCGATATCTAAAAACGCACTTTTTCGAGACAACTTATAGTCCGAAAAATCATTACTTTTAGTAGTATAAATTGCCGCAATCTGTCTTAGGTATCCAGCATTGGATTGTAAGGTTTTAGACACGGAATCTTCAATAGTCATAAACTCCCAAGAAGGAAACAAGAACAAATTAGAGAGGATTGCCAAGCCAGCTCCCAATAATGTATCAGCGATTCTATATTGAATAGCATCCAAAACATCAGGATGGTATACCGCATGTAAAAAAACAATATGAAGTGTCAAAAATATAGCAAATGTTCTATAATTCAATTGTACCAAAGAAAGTGCTAACACCAAAGAAACTGCTGCTAAAACACCAAAAACAAATGTGTTTTGAATCAAATACACCAATACCAAAGCAATGACAGCCCCAATCAAAGTTCCAAATACTCGATGTTGCATTCGCTTTTTGGTCAACCCGTAACTAGGTCTCATGATGACTAAAATCGTAATGAGAATCCAATAGGGATTTTGCAGGGAGAGCAAGTGTCCTATTACAAAACCAACAACCATAACAACAGACAAACGTAAGGAGTGTCTAAAAATAGAAGATTTCATGCTGAAATTCTCTATCAATTTTGTAAAACCATAATCTTGAGGGGTTAAGAAACGAAGATCTCCTTCTGATTCCTGTTTCAAATGATTGTTTTTTGTAAACACATTTAACACTCGCTCCATGGCATTTAATTTTTGTGCTTGTGCGGCTTGGTATTCGAATAAATTCACCAAAATATAAAAGCCGTCACTAGACGCTGCAGAAATTTCTTGTTGTTTGAAAGTGTCTATGGTACTACGTATTTTTTTAAGTAATGCTCTAATATCTGAACTACCTTGAACTTTTTCATCGCGTATGATGACTTTAGAAATATAATTCAGATGAGTTGCCATTGCCTCAATCAAGTCTATAAAAGGAACAAGGGTTTCTGGTTTGTCTTTAAAAATCAAAGCTACTTTGTCATAATCAATTGGCGTTGCAATGGCCAATTCTAACATATCTACTAACTCAATAAACAACAAGAATTTTCTTCGAATCCTGTTTGAAAAACCTGATTTCTGTCGCTGACTTAAGATGACTTCTCGAAGTGCTTCGTGTTTATCACTCAACTCAGATTGGTACTCAAACAACTTTGTTTGAAGTGAATCTGAATCTATTTTACCACGTAAGAGTTCCGCTCGTATCCCCAAATAACTACCTGTCAACCGCATCGTATCAGAGAGTAGTTCTTCTATATACATTTTAGGGTTTAAAAAATTTAAGACACTCGAAACAAGTAAATACCATACACCTCCAATAAAAACATAGATTCCGTACTCAAAAACAGACAAATCTACATATGAGTTGGCAAAACTAATTACAACAGCCAACATCCCTGCAAGAGATACCAAAGAAGCGCGAAACCCAAAAACAGAAATATAAGAGATTGTAAACGTTAAAATTGCCAACACAGGAACTAACAGAGCAATATGAAATGCAGCATATCCAGTCACAATTGTAGCAAACGTAGTGAGTAAAATGGAATACACCATTCCAATAGTTCTGTGTTTTACACTTCCTATACTATTGGTAGGGGAATTGTAGAATACCCCTAAAGCAATTGCAAAGCCAATTTCAACCTGTGAAAAACAGTAATTACTCACGAGTATAGGCACCAAAGCAGCTAGTATAAAAGTCAGACTTTTATAAAAATCAGCACTGATAAAAAACCTACGAATACCGTCTAACATACACCTTCAATTGAATTGCAAAGTTAAAAAAGACTTGAATGGTTTTGGCCTAAAAAACAAAGATTTTAAAAAGCACTAGTTCTTGTTTATAAAAAAGTACAGCAACAACAAGCTATCCTAAAATTTGCTTGGTAAAATCTGAAATTTTTGAAACTCCGTTTTTATCGAGGAAATTGATGAATGCAGACCCTATAATGGCACCATTCATATAGGAAGCCACTGTATCAAAGGTCGTTTTGTTTGAAATCCCAAAACCTACAATCAATGGGTTGTTTAGTTCCATCGATTTGATGCGTTCAAAATAGGCAATCTGAGCATCAGAAATCTCTCCTTTGGCACCTGTAATTGCAGAAGAAGCTACAACATAAATAAACGCATCAGTCAAAGTATCGATTTTTCTAATACGTGCATCTGAGGTTTGTGGTGTAATTAAAAACACATTAGATATTCCGTACTTGGCAAAAAGTGCTTTGTAATGTCCCTCGTATTCTATCATTGGTAAGTCTGGAAGGATCACCGTTTCGATACCACACTCTTGGCATTTTTCGCAAAACTTTTCTTCTCCGTATTTCAAAACTTGATTTAGATATCCCATCAATACCAAGGGAGTATCGAATTCTTTAGGAAGTGTCATCAATTGGTCAAACACAATATCTAAATTGATTCCATTTTTTAAAGCTTCGGCACTACTGTACTGTATGGTTGTCCCATCTGCTAGAGGATCCGAATAAGGCAAGCCTACTTCAATAAAATCAACACCGTTTGCAGCGAGTCCTTGTATGATTGGTACCGTATCATTTTTTTGAGGAAAACCTGCAGAAAAATATACAGAACATAATCTATTTTTTTTTGTTTTTAAAAGTTGTTGTAGTGCGCTCATTGTTCCAATTATTAATACTCAGTTATGACCAACTTTTTAGTTAGTTTTATATTGTTTTCATCAGTGAGAGTCAGTAAATAAACACCTTGTTTAAATTTTTTCACATCTAAAAAAGGGTTTTCTTTGTACAGTTTTTTTCTCAATACTTGCTGACCACTCAATGAAAACATTCTCACTGTTAAATACTCCGATTCAAACGAAAAAGTAACCCTATCCTTAGCGGGGTTGGGGTAAAAAAGAAATGGAGATTTTTTCTTTTTATCGACAAGTAAATCTTCTTTTTGTGACGTATTTTCAAAATACAAATACGTTCCATCACCAGTTGTAATAAATACATCTTCGTCATCGTCTGCATCAATATCAACAAAAATTGGCGCTGGGTATAATTTATTAAAATCCTTAAAAGGGTTAAGTTCAGCACTCATTTTTGTAAAGTTTGCTTGCGAGCTACTTCCTATATTTTCATAGACATCAATACCACTAGAATTCTGTGCGTCTGCAGCAATCCATCCTACGAGAATATCTTGGTCATTATCACCATCTATATCCGAAAACGAAAGCGTTTGAAAAACATTATTGGACAGGTCCAATGATGAGAGTGGGGTTTGCTCTGTAGACTGAAGTTCAAATTCAGCAGTCTCAAGTGTTCCTATATTTTTATAAAAAAGTAAACTATTTTCAGAAATTACAAATGCGTCCATCGTTTCATCTCCGTTTATATCTACAAAACTAACACTAACTTTACTTCCAATATTCAGAGCATCAAAAGGATTCAAGAGTCCCGTTTGTTCTTCAAAAATATTTGGGTTCTCTAGCGTTCCTATATTTTTATAAAAACGAATATCTCCAGTTATTGTACCTATAAACAGATCAAAATCGCCATCCGCATCAATATCAATGGTATTGTGATTTGAATTGCCATCCACTACACCTCCATATAGGGGGTTATTTTCTCCTATTTTTTGAACAAAAGATATAGATTGAGAGACGGATGTATGCAAATTACATAGTATAAAAAGGGTAGCTAAGTACTTGATTTTATATATTCTCCTGTTAAAGAACATCTTATAAAATTTTATTTTCATGTGTTTTAAAATAATTCTAAAATAAATTTATGGGGTATTATTTTAGGTGTGTAATATACGTATCTAAATCTTTATCACCTCGACCGGAAAGGTTTATTACGATTACTTGGTCTTTGTGTATTTCCATTTTATCTAAAACTGCAAGTGCATGCGCTGTTTCTAGGGCAGGAATGATTCCTTCATTCTTTGACAAGTCATAGGCTGCGTCGAGTGCTTCTTGGTCAGTAGCATTCATGAATACCGCCCTTTTAGATTCAAACAAGTAAGCATGTAAAGGACCGACACCAGGGTAATCCAAACCAGCTGAAAGTGAATAGGGTTCTACAATTTGTCCATATTCATCTTGCATTAGTATGGTTTTACTACCGTGAATCACACCTACTTCTCCCAATTGAGAGGTAGCAGCACTTTCACCACTATGTACACCGAGTCCGGCAGCCTCAACGGCAATCAACTCTACTTGTTCCTCTTCCAAATAATGGTAAAAAGCCCCCGCAGCGTTGCTCCCTCCTCCTACACATGCAATGATTGTATCCGGGTTTTCATCTCCTGTTTGCTCCAACAGTTGTGCCTTGATTTCTTCACTTATAATTGCTTGAAGGCGTGCTACCATATCAGGGTATGGATGTGGACCTACCACTGAACCTATCAAATAATAGGTGTCTTCTGGGTTTCCAATCCAATCACGAATAGCTTCATTAGTGGCATCTTTAAGTGTTTTACTTCCACTTTGAGCTGGTATTACGGAAGCTCCCAACATTTTCATACGCGCTACATTGGGTGCCTGTCTTTTGATATCAACAGCCCCCATGAACACTATACACTCCATTTCCATCAAGGCACAAACAGTAGCAGTAGCAACACCGTGCTGCCCCGCTCCAGTTTCTGCGATAATTCTTTTCTTTCCTAGGTGTTTGGCAACTAGAATCTGACCAATCGTGTTGTTTACTTTGTGCGCTCCTGTATGGCACAAATCTTCACGTTTTAAATAAATAGAAGCGTTGTGTCTCTTAGATAGACTTTTAGACAAATACAATGGAGTTGGTCGCCCAACATACTGATCTAACAGATATTTATATTCCTTTTGGAATGCCTCAGAATAAATTATGTCTAAATAATTATCTTTTAATTCTTTTACATTTGGAAATAGCAATTCCGGAATAAAGGCTCCTCCAAATTGTCCATAGTACCCTTCATCTGAAGGTTGGAATTTTGCTTTTTTTTCTGTTTTGCTGTTCGGTGTGATTACTTTATTCATGAGTCCTTTAATTTTGTTAAAAAATCCCTTAGTTTATCTATATTTTTTTCTGCAGGAGCATTTTCAAATTTACTATTGAGATCAAGCCCCTGAAGTGGTATCTCCAACTGTACTAATTCTTTGACAGCCTCAATTTCTGTAAGACCAATTCCACCACTCAAAAAGAAGGGAACGGTAGAGGTATATGTGTGTAAAACAGTCCAGTCAAAAGTTACCCCATTCCCTCCTGCTAATTTTCCTTTGGTATCGAATAAAAAATAATCTACTACCGATTCATAGGAAGTCAAATCAGCAAAGTCAAAACTATCTTTTATCGAAAATACCTTTATAATTTCAACATTCAATTCTTGAATATCTCTACAAAAATCTTCAGATTCTATACCGTGTAATTGTACTGCATCTAATTGGTATTGTTCGACTTTCTCTTTTACAAAATCATAACTTTCATTTACAAAAACACCAGTTTTCTTAATCGAAATTGGAAGTTCTGGAATCGTAGTTGTAAAATTTCTGTGCGAAGCCTCTACAAAAATAAAGCCCAAATAATCTGGTTGTAAAGAAGCTACTCCCATAATATTTTCGGAGCTTCCCATTCCACATACTTTTATTTTTAAACCTGGCATCATTCTTTTGTACTCTTAGTTAGAATCAATTTTTAATTATCGTATCTGGTCTATAAACTGTCTACAGGCCAATCCTGGATTTTCAGTCTTCATAAAGTTTTCACCTATCAGAAATCCTTGAAATCCGTATTCTTTGAGCCCCGTAATAATTCGAGGGCTACTGATACCGCTTTCTGACACCTTCACGCAAGAATCAGGTATGGATGCAGCCAAAGCTATGGAATGTTCTAGGTCTACTTCGAATGTTTTTAAGTTTCTGTTATTGATACCTATAATTTTACCATCCAAATCTGATATTTTATCCAATTCTTCTTTGCCATGCACTTCATACAAAACACTCAGTCCAAGTTCAGTAGCTAATTTTCCGTAATTCTTTAATTCTTCTTTGTTCAAGTATGCTGCGATTAGCAATACTGCATCTGCACCTATAGCCTTGGCTTCCACAATTTGAAAAGCATCAACTATAAAATCTTTACGCAAGATCGGTCTTACATTATTCAACGTTCTCGCCGTCATCAAATCTACCATGGTTCCACCAAAATATCTGGTATCTGTAAGGATAGATTGAGCGGCAACATTCGCATTCAAATACCCTTCTGTCACCTCTTGTATAGTCGCTTTATCATTGATAATCCCCTTGGAAGGCGACTGTCTTTTATACTCTGCTATAATTCCTGAAGAACCGTTTTCAATGAGCGCCTCTTTTAAAGAGAGCGGTGTTCTTTCAAAAGCTGGACTTTTTACCAATTGCTTCAAAGAAACCTCAGCTTTAATTTTAGCAACTTCTACTTTTTTAAACGCTACTATTTCATCTAATATATTACTCATGCTTTTCTTTCTATCTATTGTACTTTCTGTTTTGCAAAATTAGTGACAAAAACTATAAATTACTAGTAACCAATCCTTAACTTATAAGTGTTTGTAGAGCTTTTTTTGCTTTTCCTCCCATCAAAGCGTCTTTAGACTGTTCAAAAGCGCTTTCAAATGACAAAGAGGGATCAAACGTTTTCAAAGCAAAAGCAGCATTTGTCAACACCACATTATTCTGTGCTTCAGTTCCTTTTGCGTCTAGTATATTCTTAAAAATTGTTGCTGCTTCTGGGACTGAATTCCCTCCAAATATGGCTTCCTGTTTGATTGTTTGTAAGCCTAAATCTGAAGGATGTATGTTTTTTTCTCCTTGTTGGGTAAATAATTTAAAGGGGCTTGTCAAAGAGATTTCATCATAGCCATCAAGTGCGTGTATGACACCGTAGTTCAAAGTTGTGTCTTGCAGTAGATAATTGTACAAACGTGCTACACTTAAGTCGAACACTCCTACTAATTGATTTTGTGGACTACTTGGATTTACCAGAGGACCCAACATATTAAAAAAGGTTTTCATCCCTAATTTTTTTCGTACAGGTCCAACCGCTTTCATTGCTGGATGAAAAAGAGGTGCGTGTAAAAAACAGATATTCGCCTTTTCCAATTGGTGTTTTAAAACGGATTCATCATTGGTAAAAGTATAACCTAAGTATTCCAACATATTCGAAGAACCAGAGGTAGAAGAAACACTGTAATTTCCGTGTTTTGCAACTTTATGTCCTGTTCCTGCAACAACAAATGAAGTCAAGGTAGATATGTTAAAAGTATTTTTTCCATCGCCACCAGTTCCACACAAGTCTATGGTATTGAAATCAGATAAATCTACTTTTAGTGCCAATTCTAACAATGCTTCCCTAAACCCTTTTAGCTCAGCAACTGTAATACTTCGCATTCTATATACCGTAAGAAAAGCAGCCATATGTGCTTCGTTATAGGTATTAGATGCCATTGCAATCAATACTTCTTTAGCTTCTTCTTTTGAAAGTATTTGGTGTTCAAATAATTTGTTCAATATTTCATTCATAGGTATAGTAACTAGTATTAATAAGGGAATTTACTGCCAATTATTGCAAACTGTTCAAGAAATTTCTAACCATTTTCTCTCCCAAAGGAGTCAAAATAGATTCTGGATGAAACTGTACTGCACTTATAGGATATATTTTATGTTTTAAAGCCATGATACCTCCATACGCATCAATGGCAGTAATCGTTAAATCTTTAGGGAAATTCTCTTTGGACGCAATCCATGAGTGGTACCTCGCTGCCTCAAAATGGGTTGGTAGTCCTTTGAACAATACAGCCTCCGTATCTACCACTTCCATAGTGGTTGCAACACCGTGATATACGGTATCCATATTTATGATAGTTCCTCCAAACACTTCAGTAATTGCCTGCAAACCAAGACAGACTGCAAAAATCGGTTTTTTTCCGGCATAAGTTTTTATAACTTCTTTTAAAATCCCAGCTTCATCGGGAATTCCAGGTCCAGGAGAAAGCATGAGAATGTCGTAGTTGCCTACCTCCTCAATGCTAATTTTATCGTTTCTGAAAACGGACGGAAACACCCCGGTAATCTCTTCCACCATATGTACCAAATTGTAGGTAAACGAATCGTAATTGTCTAGTATAAGTATCTTCATAGTTTCACTAAATTTTTTATGCTCGAACATCAGATTATAGTTGAGCATATTTCAATACTAATTATATTTTTTCTGCGAGCTCTAAAGCTTTCTTTAAAGCGGCTAATTTATTGTTTACTTCTTGTAATTCTTTTTCTTCATCAGAATCAATTACGATTCCAGCTCCTGCTTGGGAGTACAACACATTGTCTTTACTTACAAAAGATCGGATTGCTATGGCTAAATTTACACTTCCATCAAGTCCAATAACACCTACTGCCCCACCGTAAAAACCTCTGCTTTGATTTTCATAGGTATCGATAAGTTGCATGGCCTTATATTTAGGAGCACCACTCAGGGTTCCTGCGGGAAAGGTATCCCCAACAATCTCAATAGGGTTTCCTTTGATATTCCCTTCTACGGTTGATACCAAATGGATGACATGACTGAAATACTGCACTTCTTTGAAAACCTCAACGGTTACATTATCGGCATGTTTGCTCAAATCATTTCTAGCCAGATCGACTAGCATGACATGTTCTGCATTTTCTTTTTTGTCTTGAGATAATTTTTTACCGAGTTTGATGTCCTCCGCCATGTCACCAGTTCTTCTGAAAGTTCCAGCGATAGGGTTTATGATTGCTTTGCCATTACCCACTTTTATTTGTGCTTCAGGAGAAGAACCCATCAACTTAAAATTACCGTAATCAAAATAAAATAGGTAGGGAGAAGGATTGATAGATCGCAATGCTCTATAGACATTAAATTCATCTCCTTCAAATGCTTGTTGGAATTGACGAGATAATACTATTTGGAAAACATCGCCTCTTTTACAGTGTGCTTTTCCCTTGGCAACATAGTCTTTAAATTCGGCATCAGTACAATTAGAAGTTTCCGCTGCATTAAAGGAAAACTGTTGTGTCGTATACGATTTTGATTTAAGAATAGTTTCAATATCTGCTAATTTAGAAGTTTCAGTTTCTTCCAAATTCTCTATCAAAATCATTTCGTCATTGAAGTGATTGATGGCAATCACAAATCTAAAAAAGCTATATTGTAATAAGGGAATTGCTGATGGTGCTTGCTTTACTTTTAAGTCTATATTTTCAAAATACTGAACACCGTCATAAGTAGTATAACCATACAAACCGTTAAATCCTTTTATTTTTGGATCACATTCCAAATCTATGGTATCTGTATACTTTTGAAAGAGCTCATAAAAATTAGAGCCTTCCAATTTATTGGCAGCTAGTTCTTTGTTTTTATGTGATAATTTCAAAGTATGATCCTCTGCTTTAATCGTCACAACAGGGTCTATACATAAAAAAGAGAAACTATCCTCCTTACTGTGGTAGTCAGAACTTTCAAGCAGTAGAGTATTTGCAAATCTATCTCTAAACTTTAAATACAAACCTACAGGCGTAACAGTATCTGCAATTATGGTTTTTGTAGTTGATTTAAATTTAATTTTTTTCATTTTTTAATGGTTTCTCTATGCTTTTAAGGCATCGTTTGTTTTGATGTTTTTTCAATAACAATTACAGTATTGAACAAAAAAAAGGCTTATCGTGAGATAAGCCTTCTATAATATGGTACATATAAATACAGGTATATTCTCACTTAAAGATTAAGAGAGTGCCACCACCAGTTATTCAATGTATTGATTTTCATAATGTAATAATATGTAACAAATTTAAATTAAAAAATGGAGAAACAAAATAGAATCCACTATTTATTTTATAAAATATTATTTTCCTTTGTCAAAAATATATCGAAACCCATACACTACAATATTAGGAGCTACAGTTGCATGTAAACTTATCATATCATATAGTTTGTAATCAAATGCAAAACCTACAACTGGATTAATTTCATTTTTAATCAAAAAAGTATCTCTAAATGGAATTCCTTTTACATCTTTTAGCCGTCCGTGGTAACCATAGATCAATCCCAAACCATAATTAACAGCGAATTTTTTGGTCAGATTCCAAGATCTCTTGTACATCATTCCTACCGTTGGATCACCGAATGAATTTCTAAAATATGTCATCTCAACACTCTTGAAGTTAACAGCTGTATACCAAACACCGTAAAAATCGGGGCTTCTAGGATGCGTGCCAAAAGGCATAAAAACTACAGAGGACTGCAATTCTTCTCCGGCAATTCTTTGAAAAAAAGTCTTGTTATTGGTAAACTCCTGTGCATAGCTAGTCATACTGAGCCAAAAAAATAATTGTATCCAACGCATCCTTATTGATTTTAAATAGATTTAAAATAATAGCCAACGACATATGAAAACACATGCGTAACAACCATATCAATTGTTCGGGGGTGTGGTAAACTATAAAAAGGGGGTTATTCAAAAAACATCAAACTAGACAAAGTTAAATGTTTTGTTACGCAGCGAAAGGGGAGCCACATATTTATGTATTCTTAATTACCTGAGTGAATTTACTATTTTTTTTTTACAAAAAAAAGCAGACTATATCAATAAAACTTTTGATTCGTTGAGCAACAACTAACTGCATACAAACCACTTAGACCTCAAAAGCATTCTTAAAAGCCTCTGAAAGCGCTACTACTTTTTTTATCGAATAATCAAAACAAACAACACCAATCTTAACCTGGGCTAACTCCTTGCCTGTTGTGATATTTTTCATGGTATAAAACAAGTCAAACCCAAGTCTATGGATGTCAAATACAGCAATTGATATTTCAATATCATCGCCATAAAAACCTTCTGACTTATATACTATAGCAGCATCAGCTTGAATGATCCCTGTTCCAGCGACGTCCATTTCACTCCAACCGTATTGGTTTAAAAATTGCAATCTCGCTTCATGGGCTAGCGACAAAACAGCGTCATTTCCCAAGTGCCCTGCATAATTGATATCGGATATACGAAGTTTGATTGTTGTTGTAAAGTGAAAATTGTCGGGTGCTTCTAATCTAATTCTCGCCATTTGATTTCTAATTGTTTGTTTAAAAAAAGTATTACTAAGCAAGATACAACTGTTTTTACCAAGTTCAAATACATCGTATCTAAACAAATGAAAAAAAATTACAACCGTTATTATTAAAACAAAAAATGCGCCTAAAATAAAGTAGGCGCATATTGATTTGACGTGTGTGAAGTATCAACGCATGATCTTCACATTCATTTCTTCCACTTTTTTATCAGAAAGAGGTGATGGAGAACCAAACAATAGATCCTCACTAGATCCCGTTTTAGGGAAAGCCATTACCTCACGGATTGAAGCTTTCTTTTCCAAGATCATCATCAGACGATCTACTCCCCAAGCGATACCTCCATGAGGTGGTGCTCCATAGTGAAAAGCATTGTACATGGTACCCACGCTCTTTAGCATTTCTTCTTTATTGTAGCCCATATTTTTATAGGTAGCTTCTAAAATTTCAGGTTTGTGCGCACGCACAGAACCTCCACCGATTTCATAGCCATTTAATATCAGGTCGTATTGTTGTGCAATGATAGTACCTATTTCATCTTCGTTTCCATCCATATGCTTGTCAAGATCATAGATGGCAGGCATCGAAAATGGATTGTGTGTAAAAGTCCATCTCCCTTCGTCCGTTTTTTCAAACATAGGAAAATCTACCACCCAAGCAGGACGCAATTCCTTAGGATTTATCAAACGTAGCATCGCTCCCATTTCCTGACGTACGGCATCCAAAGCCTTGTTGGCAGTAGCATAATCTGCTGCAGAGAAGAAGACAATGTCTCCTACTTGCGCATCTGCTGCCTCAATAATACGATCAGCGATTGCTTCTCCTAAAAACTTGATGATTGGAGACTGCAAATCATTTTCATTGACAATGATATAGGCCAAACCTCCCAATCCATGAGACTGAGCAATGGCTGTTAGTTTTTCAATCTGACCTTTAGACATACGCTTGCTACCTTGTTCTTCTGCAGTAACCTTGATACATTTTACAATACCTCCTGCCTCAATCGGCTTGCTAAACACCTGAAAGGTCGTTTCTTTTACAATAGCAGTAATGTCCTGCATTTGCAAACCATACCTCAAATCAGGTCTATCACAACCGTATTTATCCATAGCCTCTTTATAGGTAATCACCTCAAATGGGTGTAAAATCCATTTTTTTCCATAAATTTTACGTACAACCTCATTGAACATATGCGTATTCAAATCAATGATCTGCTGCATACTGGCATAGGCCATCTCAATATCCAATTGTGTAAACTCAGGCTGTCGGTCTCCACGAGAATCTTCGTCCCTAAAACAACGTGCAATTTGGAAATACTTTTCAAATCCACCGACCATCAACATTTGTTTGAACTGCTGAGGCGCTTGTGGCAAGGTATAAAAAGAACCTGCTTGCTTTCTTGTAGGCACAATAAATTCACGTGCTCCTTCGTCAGTTCCCGCCGTTAGTATTGGTGTTTCGATTTCCAAAAACTCTTGTTCGTCCAAGATATCTCTCAATAACTTGATCACTCGGTGTCTGTTGACAACCGCCTTGCGAACTGCATCGTTTCTATGGTCTAAAAACTTGTATTGAAAACGTACACTTTCATTGGTCTTGGTAGCTCTTTTGATTTCAAAAGGCAATGACTTAGAAAGGTTTAAAATCTCCAATTCTGATGTTTCCAATTCTATTTTCCCTGAACGCAATCCAGCATTGAAATCGTCTTCATTTCTGAGGACTACTTTTCCGCTAACTGATATAACAGACTCTGTTTTTAACTTTACCAACTCATCTAAATTAGGAAAGCTTTCACGGCTCAAACGAACCTGCATTACTTCGTTACTTGAGTCTCTTAAATCAATAAAAATCAACTCTCCATGGTCACGAACACTGGATACCCAACCCGCTAAAGTAACAGTAGTGTCAATCGTTTTTTCAGATAGTTCACGAATCACATGCGTTCTATATTCTTCTTTGATAACCAAAGGAATCTCTGCTAGGATTTCTTCTTCTTTTTGCACAGCTTCAATTGTCGTTTCTGAAGCTATTTCAGCAGAAGACCCGCTGTCAACTACGCTATTATTTTGACCACTCAAGGCGTCTAAAACCCCCTGTCTTATAACTTTACCGGAAGCACCTTTTCCTATAATTGCAATTACCTTTCCTACGAGAATTCCAGCTTTACCTTGATTTCCGTTTTTGACATCTCTTGCCACGGCTTCATTTTCAGCAATCACTTGTTGGATGGCAGCATGAATTTGTGACTCAGAAATAGTGTTTTCTTTAAAGTAAGTTGTGTAGTCATAAGCTGGATTTTCCAACAAAGACTGAATGGCTTTTTGCACCAAAACAACAGTTACCTGCTCTTTTTGTAGCAACGAAAATATCGCAGTAAAATCAGCGGTATTTTGAATTTTCTCGTAGCCATCTGGTTTTATATTATTCGCCAATGTTTTAGTGACAAACAAAGGATCATGTAACACCTTGTCAATCGCTACAAATACTTCAGAACGCTTAGCATCCGCAGTAAAGAATTTTGCATCTTGTGGCAATACACCTCCTTCAATCATGATAGACTCTACCGCAAAAGGCAATACACTAGCATCCACTTCAATAGAAGCTACCGTATCCTTTATAGCTACAAATGGTAAATCAGGCTCTGAGATAAAACGATAATCTGCCTCAAATTCTTTGGTACGCATAGTTTTGGTCTGCTTTAACTCTGCATCCCATAATACGGTTGTTTGTTCAGGTCTAAAAGCGCCATTTTCTGTAAAGTAGCGCAATTGTTTTTCCACTTCTTCCTTTAGTGCATCCACCATGAACTTAAACGAGTTTAAGTTTTTGATTTCAGTTCTTGGATTCAAATCAGTACTCCCTTTCTTACGGAGAGATACGGAAACATCCGATTTAAACTCCCCTTTTTCAAGGTTTGCCTCCGAAATTTTTAGGTTTTGTACGATACGTTGTATGTATTGCGCATAGGTAGAGGCATCCTCTATATTGCGAATACATGGGTCCGTTACAATTTCAATCAAAGGAACTCCTGCTTTGTTAAAGTCAACCAAAGAAGTATTTTTTTCATGCTGCAACTTAGCGGCATCTTCTTCAATATGTACTTGTGTCAATCCCACTGTAAATTGAGAACCGTCATTTCTGTAACACGAAACCTTACCATCAGGAATTACAGGATTGTGAAATTGCGTAATCTGAATATTTTTTGGGTTGTCTGGATACTCGTAATGTTTACGGTCCCAAGATATCACCTCATTTGAAAAGGAAGAACCAACGGCTTTCCCAAAATAAATAGCCTTGGTAATCGCTGCTTTGTTAATTGCAGGTAGCACTCCCATCTGTCCAGTACACACAGCACAGATATTTTCATTAGGAGTCTCAATCTCTATATTTGGACAGCTACAAAACAACTTGGTTTTTGTATTGAGTCTTACATGGGTTTCAAGACCAATCACCAACTCTAAATCCTGCGCCTCTAAGGCGTTTGTCAATTGTGCTATGTCCATTATACTTTCTCTTTTAAGAAGTTTGCAAACTTTAATATCGTTTGTTCTTTATTTTTTGCTGCAGTGAGTTGCAATCCTGTAGTTGTTCCTTGTGGCACCGTCATCGTAGGCAACTGCGCCAAACTAAATCCAACGGTGTAGGCATCTGACAAATACATTGCATGTGGATCTTTAAGACTATTGCCTATCTCTGGAGGAGAATTAGGCGTAACTGGGGATATAATCAAATCTACTACTTGAAAATCTTTATCAAAATTAGCGACAACCTCATCTCTTAAAGTCAATGCTTTGGAGTAGATAGCATCTGAAAAACCTTGAGAAAGTACTTGATTTCCTCCTACTATTCTTCTCTTGGATTCTTCAGAAAAACTCTCCGAACGCGTTACTGCATAACTATCAATTAAATTGTCCGAAGCAATTCTATTTCCATAATTACTTCCATCCAGGCGAGATAAGTTTGAAGCCGTTTCTGCCATCGCTAAAGTATAATATGTAGACACAAGTGTAGACCCTTTGAAAAAATCTAATTCCTGCACTGAAACTCCTTTGCTCTTTAAATCCTCTAGAGTCTCTAAAAAAGCTACTTTGGTTTTTGCATCAATCGCATCTCCTTCTATAAAATTTTTAAAATAACCTATTTTAAATTTGCTGGTATCTGCAGCGATTTCTTCTTTTGATATTGCTTCCGAATGAATGGTGGTTTGATCTTTTGCATCTTGACCACTGATAGCGTTGAGTACGATTCGGATGTCTTCAATAGACCTTGCCAAAGGCCCGACACAATCTGTCGAAGAAGCATAGGCCATCAGTCCATACCTAGAGATACGTCCGTAAGTAGGTTTCAATCCATAGATAGCATTGTAGCCTGCTGGCTGACGTATAGAACCTCCGGTATCTCCACCAATAGAAAAAACTGTGAATTCCTTGGCGACATTCACTGCAGAGCCACCACTTGAACCTCCTCCTACTAATGCAGGATTTACAGCATTTTTTACCGCACCAAAAATGGTGTTCTCACTTGAAGAACCATGTCCAAAGCTATCGCAGTTTTCTTTTACAATAGGAATGGCACCAGCGTGAATCAATTTTTGTATTGCCGTTGCAGTATAGGCAGCTTTGTACTTTGCTAACATTTTTGAAGAGGCAGTCGTTATGGTTCCTTGCAACATATAAACATCTTTCACACCAAAAGGAATTCCCTCTAACAAGCCAATGGTTTCTCCAGCATTGATTTTAACATCGACTGCAGCAGCCATCGCCAATGCTTTTTCTTCCAACAAAAGGTTGACAGAGTTGTGTGTATTTTCTTTTAAAAGACTTAATTTCTCTTGTACTAAAGCTACACAGCTAATTTCTTTTGACACGAGTTGCTCGTGTACTTTTCTTATTTGTGATTCCATATCAATCTTCAATAACTTTAGACACCATCAAATAACCGTTTTTACTTGCAGGGAAATTTTCACGAATGATTTCTTTTTCAATCGCCTCACTTTCTATGACAACATCTTCGCGCAATGCATCTAAGGACACCGAATTTCGATTTCGATTATTAAAAGAATTGTTTGTCGCAGGATGTGCGTTTTTAATTTCTTCAAACAATTTGTCAACAGCCGCTGAGGGCTGTGCTCCTTTAATACTCGACAAAATGTCGACAGTCATTATTTTACTCATTACACAAAAATTTAATATAAAAATTATAAGCTCCCAAAATTACGAAAGATTTAGCGGAGAAGGAAAGGTTCCTCTTGAAAATTAGGAATCTATCAAAATAAGTTTCATATAAAAAAATATACTTACAGTATATTTATTATTCCATAAAATGAACTGCTTTTACACCTGTCAAATTACAAAAACAAGAATTTGATAGCTTATCCTGTCCAACAGCTGCAATTAGGAACCTTTTCTTGAATTCAGCGTGTTTTGAGCTTTACAAAACAGCAACACTAAGCGATTTTATTCCTTTTAGCGATTTTAAAACCTCTAAAATTCAAAAAAACAAGCCTCAAAGTGTTTTTTAGACGTTTTAAGAGGGTTTTGTTATAAAAAGGTTTTTGTTATTTCTAGTCGAAAACAGCCTTTAAACATAGTTTTTTAAGTATATTTGTTTAGTTCACTTTTCGTGAACCTCACTAAGAAAACTAAAAATATTTACCTATAATGAGCGAAGAAAACAAGCAAAAGTATTCTGCGGATAGCATACAGGCCCTAGAGGGAATGGAGCACGTTAGAATGCGTCCATCGATGTATATCGGAGATGTAGGAGTGCGCGGTTTGCACCACTTGGTTTATGAAGTAATTGACAACTCCATAGATGAAGCCTTAGCAGGACATTGTAATAATATCACTGTATTCATAAACGAAGACAATTCGATAACTGTTGAAGATGATGGTCGTGGTATTCCCGTAGACCTTCATAAAAAAGAAGGTGTTTCTGCATTGGAAGTTGTAATGACAAAAATTGGTGCAGGGGGGAAATTTGATAAGGATTCTTACAAAGTATCTGGAGGATTACACGGTGTTGGTGTTTCTTGTGTGAACGCTTTATCTGACCATTTAAAAGCTACCGTTTTTAGAAATGGAAATATCTACGAACAAGAGTACGAAAGAGGAACAGCTTCATACCCAGTAAAACAAATTGGAACAACTGACAAAAGAGGAACTATCGTTACATTTACTCCTGACAAGTCTATATTCCAACAAACAACAGAATACAATTACGAAACACTCGCATCTAGACTTCGTGAACTATCTTTTTTGAACAAAGGAATCACCATTCATTTGACAGACAAGCGTAACTTTGACGATGAAGGAAAGGCGATTACTGAAACCTTTCACAGTACTGAAGGACTGAGTGAGTTTGTGAAATATTTAGACAGTACACGCGAACAGTTGACAGCAGGTATAATTTCCATGGAAGGAGAAAAAAATGGAATCCCTGTTGAAGTAGCAATGGTTTACAACTCTTCTTACGCTGAAAATTTACACTCTTACGTAAACAATATCAATACACATGAAGGAGGTACTCACCTTTCTGGTTTTAGAAGAGGTTTGACGGGAACACTAAAAAAGTATGCCGATAATTCAGGCTTGTTAAAAAATCTAAAGTTTGACATCGCTGGGGATGATTTCCGAGAGGGATTGACAGCGATTGTATCTGTAAAAGTACAAGAACCTCAATTTGAAGGACAGACAAAAACTAAACTAGGAAACAGGGAAGTTTCTGCTGCTGTATCGCAAGCAGTATCTGAAATGTTGACTGACTACTTAGAGGAAAACCCGAACGATGCGAAGACCATTGTTCAAAAAGTAATTCTTGCTGCACAAGCGAGGCACGCTGCTCGTAAAGCCCGTGAAATGGTTCAACGTAAGACAGTAATGTCTATTGGAGGCTTGCCTGGGAAACTGTCTGACTGTTCTGAAACAGACCCTGAAGCTTGTGAAATATTCTTGGTCGAGGGAGATTCGGCAGGGGGAACTGCAAAACAAGGTCGTGATCGTAATTTCCAAGCAATTTTACCTTTGAGAGGTAAGATATTAAATGTTGAAAAAGCCATGGTACACAAGGTTTTTGAAAACGAGGAAATTAAAAATATGTTTACTGCATTGGGAGTAACTATCGGAACTGAAGAAGATAGTAAAGCTCTTAATTTGACAAAACTGAGATACCACAAAGTTGTGATCATGTGTGATGCCGATGTAGACGGTAGTCATATCGCCACATTGATCTTGACCTTCTTTTTCCGATTCATGAGAGAAATGGTGGAACAAGGCTATGTTTACATTGCAACACCACCTCTTTACTTGGTGAAAAAAGGACAAAAAAGAGAATACGCATGGGACGATGATCAACGAGACTTGATAGTACAAAAAATGGGAGGTAGCGCCTCTATACAACGTTACAAAGGTTTGGGAGAGATGAATGCAGAACAATTGTGGGATACCACTATGAACCCTGAATTCAGAACGCTTCGTAAAGTTGTCATTGACAATGATGTAGAAGCTGATCGTGTTTTTTCTATGCTTATGGGAGATGAAGTACCTCCACGTAGAGATTTTATCGAACGAAATTCAAAGTATGCAAATATTGACGCATAAACAGTGCTTTATTTTAGATAGAAACACAGCCTTACTCGGGCTGTGTTTTTTTTTACACATACTAAAAAAAAACGAAAGCATTCTAAAGGAAACACATGTGAATCAATTAGATATTCTCTAAAATCTCTTGCTAAAAAAACGCATATTCTATGATAAATTAGTAAATTTACGGCACTTAAAAATACTAAACACAAACATTAAATATTTATAAAATGAAAGTAACCGTTGTTGGAGCAGGTGCTGTCGGTGCAAGTTGTGCTGAGTACATTGCGATTAAAAATTTTGCCTCTGAAGTTGTAGTTGTCGATATCAAAGAAAATTATGCTGAAGGAAAAGCTATGGACCTTATGCAAACCGCCTCTTTGAATGGTTTTGATACTAAAATTACAGGAAGCACAAACGACTATACAAAAACTGCAGACAGTGCCATTGCTGTTATTACAAGTGGTATTCCTCGTAAACCAGGAATGACACGTGAAGAATTGATTGGTATCAATGCAGGAATCGTAAAGTCTGTTTCAGAAAATATCATCAAACACTCACCAAATGCAATTATCATTGTTGTGAGTAATCCAATGGATACGATGACCTACCTTGCTCACAAAGCAACAGGTTTGCCTAAAAATAGAATTATCGGTATGGGAGGTGCTTTGGATAGTGCTCGTTTCAAATACCGTTTGAGCGAAGCATTAGAAGCTCCTGCATCTGATGTTGATGGAATGGTAATTGGTGGACATAGTGATACTGGAATGATTCCTTTGACACGATTGGCTACTAGAAATTCAATTCCAGTAAGTGAATTTTTATCAGAAGAAAAACTAGAAGAAGTAGCAAAAGCAACGATGGTTGGAGGAGCAACTCTAACAGGAATGCTAGGTACATCTGCTTGGTATGCTCCCGGTGCTGCTGTATCAGCAATGGTACAAGCCATCGCTTGTGATACTAAAAAGATTTTCCCATGTTCTACGATGCTAGATGGTGAATACGGATTGAACGACATCTGTATTGGTGTCCCAGTAGTATTAGGAAAAAATGGTATCGAAAAGATTGTAGAAATGGATCTTAACGATGCTGAAAAAACAAAATTAGCAACGAGTGCTGCTGCTGTTACAAAAACAAACGGGCTATTGAATCTTTAACAGTATAACTGTTAGCATATAGCAACCAAACAAAAGAGGCTTCCACAATTGGAAGCCTCTTTTTTTTATAGCATACTCTATAAACTATTTGATATCTATTACAGCTGGTAAACTCATCTGAATACCTGTGTTATTTTTTAAGTCTTTAAGACGATTGAACAATACAAAGTGTTCATCTCCTACCAACTCTTCAAGCAACTTCCCTTTTAGGGACACAAATGGAAGTTCACCAAAAGATGCCATTAAGTCTTGCTCATAGTTTGGTAACTTTAGCACCTCATACTCTTCTAATTCAGCCATCTTAGCAGCATGTTTCACCGCCATATTCAAACTTCCTAAAGTATCTACCAACCCATTTTCTAGTGCCTGTTCCCCAGTCCACACTCTTCCTTGTGCTAAAGCATGTACTTCATCAACCGTCATTTTTCGTCCGTCTGACACCCTCTTTAAAAAGGTGGTATACACCCTATCCACACCTTGTTTAGATAGCTCATAATAGCTTGGGTCAATCGGTAGGAAAGGACTGTAAGAAGGCGCCTTATTCGTTGCGACAGTTTCAGCATGAATTCCAATTCTTTCAGACAATGCACTCACATTAGGAAACATTCCAAATACACCAATAGATCCTGTTACAGTTGTTGGCTCTGCGTATATTGTAGCAGCATTAGAAGCTATGTAGTACCCCCCTGAAGCTGCATAGTCTCCCATAGAAACTACCAATGGTTTTTCTTTTTTCAATAATTCTAAAGCTCTCCATATAGCTTCAGATGCCATTGCACTTCCTCCCGGTGAGTTGATACGCAATACAACTGCCTTTATAGATTCATCCAAGCGTGCTTTATTTATTTCCTTTACAAACAAGCCTGGTCCGATTGTCTCTTTTCCACCTTTTCCGTCAATAATAGTACCTTGTGCGTAGACAATTGCCACTTGGTTTTTGGATTCAAAAGTAGGCAAAGCCACATCAAGCTTCATATAATCCATCAGAGAAATCGATTCCAATGACTCAGTTCCTAATTGTGTTTTCAACTTGTTTTCATACACATCTTTGTACACCAATGCGTCAACTAGTTTGTATTCTTTTGAAAGTTCGGCAGTTCTACCAAAAGCACTATCTGCGATAGTATTTAATTGGGCAACTGTAATATCCCTAGATTTTGAGATGTCTGATACCATTGTCTTCCAAAGAGAATGTATCAAAGACTCCATTTGCATGCGATTAGCAGGACTCATAGTATTACTCAAATAAGGCTCGACAGCAGACTTGTACTTTCCGTGTCGTATGACTTCCATTTTTACACCAAATTTATCTTGAAAATCTTTATAAAAAAGCACCTCAGCAGACAATCCATTTAATGCAACATCTCCAACAGGGTTTAAATAAATTGAATCCGCGACAGAGGTTAGGTAATAATTCTTTTGACTATAGTTATTTGCGTAGGCCGTCACAAACTTCCCTGACTCTTTGAACTTCGCAATGGCTGACCGAAGCGAAGCTAGCTGTGAAATCCCACTACTTACATTTTGCAATTCTAAACTTATTCCTTTGATTTTTGGGTCTGCACTCGCTTTTTCCAAAGCAGCAATGATATCATCTAAACCTACTTTGTCATCAGCAGTACCAAAAACCTGCGCTAATGGATCTATCTCTGCACCCGTAAAATCTTTCAATTCAGTATTTAAAACTATTTTTAAAACGCTGTTTTCGTCAAGTTCTACCTTGTCATTTGAAGCGACAACACCTCCTACTCCTAAGAGTACTACAAATAATAAAAAAATAGCAAGGAAAAACCCGAGTAAAGAGGAAAGTGTATTTTCTATAAAATTCATTTTGATTGTTTTTATTCAAAGATAAAATAAAAAAAGAGCAGTTGCACTAATACTAATAAAAACTTAAAATATGGAATTATTAAAATATAAATGCGATTTTTACGTTTTAATTTTTAGAAACTAAAACATGCCTAAAAGCACTACATTTCTCTCCTTAGGAAGTAATCTAGATGACAAATTACAGTATTTGCAAACTGCTGTAGATCGCATCAACCAAAATATAGGTTCTGTCTGTGCTGTTTCTTCTGTTTTTCAAACTCCAGCATGGGGCTTTGAAGGAAATGATTTTTACAATATATGTATTGAAGTAACAACAGACTTATCAGCTATTGCATTTTTAGAGGAATTGTTAGCACTTGAAACGGCACTAGGAAGAAAGAGAAGCAACTCGCAAGGCTACGAAAATAGAGTGATAGACATCGACATCATTTTATTTGATGATCTTGTTATGAAATCGGAAAAACTTACAGTGCCGCACCCAAAAGCCTTCATGAGGAAGTTTGTTTTGTTGCCTTTAGAAGAAATCAAAAGCGAACTCGTATTCCCTGAACTAAATCTTCCCATAAGAGAGGTGCTTGAGAACTGTGAAGATAACAGTATTGTTAGCAAAACAGCAATTCAAATTGCAACCAAAAAGAATATTACAATCACAAAAAACAAAGAAGTCACTGAAGACTGATTAATATCTATTATTTTTGTTAGAGATAAAAAAGAAAAAAATGCAAATAAAATTAAAACTTCTAAGTATCATCTTCTGTATAATGCTTCCTTTGGGAAGTTTTTCACAAAAAAAAGACACAACAAAGTCGACACCCGTAAGACCTAAAACAACCAAAAAGATTTCCATAGAAACAACGGTCATCACAAAGAAAATATTTTCTCTTGCAAAGAGTATTTATTTCAAGACTAACAGTGATGAAATCACGATAGCGTCTCACCAGACACTTAACAGGATTGCAGACCTAATGAAAAAATACCCGAAGACACACTATACGATAGACGGTTATTCTGACAGTCGAGGTGAAGCTAATTACAACAAGGTGTTATCACAAAAAAGAGCAGACAATGTATCTATATACCTTCGCAATAAAGGAGTTCCAAATTTAAATGTATACTCGATTGGTCACGGTGAGGAGAATGCCATGAATAGTAATGACACTGAAGAAGGGAGAAAACTAAATCGAAAAGTAGAGATCAATTTTATCATTCCTGATTCTGAGAGAGAGAAAGAAATCGAAAAAAAACAAACTGAGGAGGCTAATAAGGACACAGACAATGACGGTGTAGTAGATTTATACGATCAAGAAAAAGACACTCCTAAAGATGCTTTAGTCTATAGTAGTGGAATCGCAGTGGACAGTGATAAAGATGGAATTCCAGATCACGAAGATTTGTGCCCCTTACTCGCAGGTTCCAAAAAAGAAAAAGGATGTCCAACTGATAAAAAAGTTGTAGACCTAAAAGACGATGATGGAGATGGTGTCATCAACGAATTTGACAAGGAACCCAACACTCCTAAAAACACTAAGGTATACGGAAACGGAAAAGCTGTAGATACAGACGATGATGGAATTGCTGATTACAAAGACGAGTGTCCTTGTGAATTCGGAAGTACTACCTACAAAGGGTGTCCTCAAAAAGCAGACACAACCAAAGGCAAAACAAATATTAATGTAACCAACACGGTAGTAAAAACAACAGCAAACACAATTGAAAGGAAGAAAAACCTCAGCATCAAAACAACCTCTAAAGAGAAAGTTGATAAAAAGAAAACAATAGATGTAAGTTCAGAATCCAACACAGTAATCAAGACAAAAGAATCTGTTGAAGACAGTAACAAAGACAGT